>NZ_KV809444.1:0-90784 GCF_001812555.1 Micrococcus sp. HMSC067E09
CTCTTGTCGGTGCCGGCTGGACCAGTGCCCAGCGCTGTCTCTGGCGGAGGCTGCCCTGGCCTTCTCGTCGTACGATGGGAAGTCGATCCGCTGTGTTCGTGGGCGGCTCCAGCATTCTTCCCTCGAGTAGTAAGGACCCCTGTATGAGCGACTCCCGTGACCGGGACCACCGATCCGAGCACCGTCATGAGGATCGTGACGGGGGAGGGGCCCAGAACGGGCGGCGCCGTGGTTCGGGCCAGGGCCGTCCCCTGCGTTCGGGTCGTCCTCATCGTGGTGGTCGCGGGCAGGGCGGTGAGGGTCGTCTCGACGGCGATGGCGGCCCCCGCCGCGGATCAGGTGCCCGTGCCGGCGGAGAGCGTCGTCGTGACGACGAGCGCCGTGGGGGACGTCCTGGGCGCCACGGTCGCGCCGGCGCAGGGAGGGACCGTGTTGAGAAGTCCACGTCCGGCAAGCCGCCGCACAATCCCAAGGACCTGCGCGCCTCCAACCGTGTGGACCAGGGGCGTTCTCCTGACATCGACGAGGATGTGACCGGCAAGGAACTCGACCGAGCCACGCTCAAGCAGGTCCAGGGTCTTGACGAGAAGCAGGCAGCCTGGGTCTCCAAGCACCTCGTGATGGCCGGCCGTCTCATGTACGACGACCCTGCCCAGGCCTTCCAGCATGCGCTGGCCGCCAGCCGCCGCGGCGGTCGGCTGGCCTGTGTCCGCGAGGCGGTCGCACTGACCGCGTATGCCGCCGGCGAATGGCACGAAGCGCTCCGTGAGTTCCGGACCTACCGCCGCATCACCGGCGACGAGACCCACATCGCTGCGCAGCTCGACTGCGAGCGCGCCCTCGGCCGCTCCGAGAAGGCCGTGAAGCTGGCGTCCGAGATCGACATGGCCACGCTGGACCGGGACGCCCGCGTCGAACTGGTCATGGTGCTCTCCGGAGCCTACGAGGACATCGGCGACCTCGACGCCGCGCGCAAGGCGCTGGAGATTCCTGAGCTCGACCGTCGCCGCGGGTACCCCTTCTCTCCGCGCCTGTTCCAGCGCTACGCTGACGTGCTCTCCGCCCTCGGCCAGGAGAAGGAGTCCCGTCAGTGGCAGCACTACGTGCGCGTCGCAGAGAAGGCCCTCGGCATGGGAAGCTTTGCCGACCCTGACATCGTGGACATCGACACCGGCCCGTCCGAGGAGGAGCGAGCCGAGCGCCGTGCCGCCCGGGACGCCGAGCGCGCCGCCCGTGCAGAACCCGTGGCGGCAGGCAAGGAAGCCGTCTCAGACACCGACGCGGACGTCGCTGAGGATGGCACCGACGCGGACGCCGCTGAGGATGCCGTGCCCGCGCAGGACGGCGCCGTGGACCCGTCGGAGCGTGACTGATGTCCACTGCGCGGTTCTTCCACGGTCACGACGGCCTGCTCTGCGACCTCGACGGCGTGGTCTACGCCGGCGCCGGTGCCATCCCCGGGGCCGTCGAGTCCCTGGCCGCGCTCATCGAGGCAGGCATCCCGGTCGCCTTCGTCACGAACAACGCCTCGCGGTCCCCGCAGACCGTGGCGGACCACCTGCGAGACCTCGGCGTCCCCACCGACGCCGAGCACGTCTTCGGCTCGGCCCAGGCCGGTGTCGCGCTGCTGCGGCAGCACGTGGCGGCCGGCGCGAGCGTGCTGGCGGTCGGCTCGGACTACCTGGCCGGCCTGCTCGGGGAGTCGGGATACCGCGTCGTCTGCTCGGCATCCGACCGTCCCGACGCGGTCGTCCAGGGGTTCGACCCGTCGGTCGGATGGGCACAGCTGGCGGAAGCCGCCTACGCCGTCAACGCCGGGGCCGTGTGGATCGCCACGAACCTGGACCTGTCCATCCCGCGCGCCGAAGGCGTGGCACCCGGCAACGGCGCCCTCGTCGGAGCGGTCTCCCACGCGACGGGCACCTGCCCGGTGGCGGCCGGCAAGCCGGAGCCCCACCTGTTCCAGACCGCTGCCCGTGAGCTCGGGCTGGTGAATCCGCTGGTCGTGGGGGACCGCCTGGACACGGACATCCGCGGCGGAAACGCCGCGGGCTTCGACACGGTCATGGTGCTCACCGGCATCGACACCCGCCAGTCGGCGGAACAGGCCCGGGAGGCCGACCGCCCCGGCTGGATCGTCGACGACATGACGGCACTGGCCGCCGAGATCGACCGGTGAGGGTCCGCGCAGACGTGGCGCTGGCCGAGCGCGGTCTCGCCCGATCCCGCACCGAGGCGGCCGCCCTCATCAAGTCCGGCCTCGTCCTCGCCGATGGCAGACCCGTCGCCCGGGCCTCCCAGCGCGTCCTGCCGACGACGGCACTCACCGTGGCCGACGACGGTCCACGGTACGTCTCCCGGGCCGCGCACAAGCTCGTCAGCGCCCTGGACGCCTTTCCGGACGTCGCCGTGGCCGGGCGCCGCTGTCTCGACGCCGGCGCCTGCACCGGCGGCTTCACCCACGTCCTCCTGGAACGGGACGCCGCCCACGTCGCGGCGGTGGACGTCGGCCACGGCCAGCTCCATGAGGTGCTGCGCACCGATGACCGCGTCCTCGTCCGGGAAGGGCTGAACGTGCGCACCCTCGTGCCGGAGGACGTCGACGGTCCCGTGGAGCTGGTCGTCTCCGATCTGTCGTTCATCTCCCTGCGCCTGGTGGTGGACGCCCTTGCCGGCGTCTGCGTCGACGGCGCGGACCTGCTGCTCATGGTCAAGCCGCAGTTCGAGGTGGGCAAGGCCGCCCTGCCGAAGTCGGGCGTCGTGACGAACCCGGCCGACCGTCGTCGTGCGGTGGCGGGGGTGCTGGAGGCGGCCGCGGCCGCCGGACTGGCCCCGCGGGGACTGGCCCGCTCCGGGCTGCCCGGGCAGGACGGCAACGTCGAGTTCTTCCTGCACCTGCGGCGCACGGACGCGCCCGCCTCCGCCGTCCTCGAAGACGTCCCGGGTCATGCCGATGTGGACTGGGCCTGAGGGGTCAGCCCCGCTGACTATGCTGGGACGACCGCGCCGTCGGCCCGCCGGCCGTCGGTGAGACACGTCCGGGAGGAACCCATGTCCGCCACCGCGCCGCGCCGCGCCCTCGTGCTCGCCCACACCGGCCGCCAGGACGCGATCGCCGCCGCCCTGCAGGCCGTCGACATGCTGGAGGGCGCCGGGCTGCGCGCCGTCCTCCTCGACACCGACGAGGCCGCCGTCCGCGAGCTCGCCCCCGGCGCCGAGGACTTCGCCCCCGAGATCCTCGGGCGGGACTGCACCCTCGCGGACATCAGCATCGGCCTCGTTTTGGGCGGCGACGGCTCCGTGCTCCGCGCCGCCGAGCTCGTGCGCGGCTCGCAGGTTCCGCTGGTCGCGGTGAACCTCGGGCACGTCGGCTTCCTGGCCGAGGCCGAGCGCACCGACCTGCAGCACACCGTCGAGGCCGTCGCGGCCGAGCGGTACACCGTGGACGAACGCATGGCCCTGGACGTGGTCGTCAAGGTCGCAGGGCGCCAGGTCGCCCGCACCTGGGCCCTCAACGAGGCCTCCGTGGAGAAGTCCAGCCGCGAGCGCATGCTCGAGGTGGTGGTCTCCGTGGACGATCACGCGCTGTCCTCCTACGGCTGTGACGGCGTCGTCATGGCCACGCCCACCGGCTCCACCGCCTACGCCTTCTCCGGCGGCGGGCCCGTCGTCTGGCCCGGAGTGGAGGCCCTGCTCTGCGTGCCGATCAGCGCCCACACGCTCTTCTCCCGCCCACTTGTGGTGGGTCCGGCGTCCACGCTCACCGTGGACGTGCTCACACGGACGAACGAGAACGGCGTCCTCTGGTGCGACGGCCGCCGCACGGTCGAGCTGCCGCCGGAGGCGCGCATCGAGGTCTCCCGCTCCGCTGAACCGGTGCGCCTGGCCCGTCTGTCCCTGACCCCGTTCTCCGAACGCCTCGTGCGCAAGTTCCAGCTGCCCACCGAGGGCTGGCGCGGTCCCGTCACCGGTGAGGACCGTGCGGAGGCGACCCGCACCGCCGTCGAGACCGTCGAGCCACGTCACGCGGCCCCCCGTCCGGTCGTCGTGCCGCCGGCCACCGCGGCGCTGCCGGTGGTCGACCTGCGCGGGCAGAGGGGGCCGTCGTCATCCACGGAGGACCGCCCGTGATCGAGTACCTGCGCATCGCCGACCTCGGCGTCATCTCCGCCGCGGACGTGGAGCTGGACCCCGGCTTCACCGTCGTCACGGGGGAGACCGGCGCCGGCAAGACGATGGTCGTCACCGCCCTCGGCCTGCTGCTGGGCCGCCGCGCCGACGCGGGCACCGTCCGCCACGGCGCTCGGCGCGCCGTCGTGGACGCAGGCCTGCGCGTGTCCGCCGACAGCCGTGCGCTCAGCCTCGCCGAGGCGGCCGGCGCCGTGGTGGAGGCGGAGGACGACGACGGCCCGGTGGACCTGGTCCTGAACCGCACCGTGGCCACGACCTCCGACGGGGGCGGCACCCGCTCCCGGGCGGCCGTCGGCGGCCGTTCGGCCCCCGTGAGCCTGCTCAGCGAGGTGGGCGCCCACCTGGTGGCCGTGCACGGCCAGGCCGACCAGCTGCGTCTGCGGTCCGCCGGAGCCCAGCGCCGGGCCCTGGACGCGTTCGCGGGGGAGGAGCTCGCCGCCGAGCTTGCCGCCTACCGCACCGCGCACGCGCGCTGGAAGGGCGCGACCGCGGAGCACGCCGAGCTCACCGCGGCCCTCCAGGAACGCGCCCGTCAGGCGGACGCCCTGCAGCGCAGCCTCGAGGAGATCGACGAGGCCGCCGTGGAACCGGGAGAGGACGAGGCCGTCCGTGCCAGGATCCGCCGGCTGGAGGACCACGAGCAGCTGCGGGCCACCGCCGCCGGTGCCTACGGCCGCCTCTCCGGCGCCGACCCGGACGCGGGGCAGGAGGTGCCCGGGGCGATCGCCCTCGTGGAGTCCGCCCGCCAGGAGCTGCTGGCCGCCCCCGGCGAGGAGGCGGAGCTGGACGAGGCCGCCCGCCGGCTCGGCGAGGCAGCCGTGGTGCTCAACGACATCGCCGGCGACATCGCCCGGTACCAGGCCGACCTGGACGCGGATGCCGAAGGCGACCTCGACGCGGCCCAGGCGCGCCTGGCCGAGCTCACCCGGCTGCAGCGACTCTACGGCCCGGAGCTGTCCGACGTGATCGCCTGGGCCGAGCGGGAGCGTCCGCGCCTCGACGAGCTGCAGGGGGACACCGACCGCCTGGACGGGCTCGCCGCGCTCATCGAGTCCTCCGGCGCCGAGGTCGCCGAACGTGCCGCCGCCCTGCGGCGGTTGCGCAGCCAGGCCGCCGCGCGCCTGGAGGAACAGGTCACCGAGGAGCTGCACGCGCTGTTCATGCCGGACGCCTCCTTCCATGTGGGGCTCATCCCGCTGCCGGAGGGGGAGTACGGCCCGCACGGCGCGGACGAGGTGGCCCTGCTGCTGCGCCCCCATGCCGGCGCCGAGCCGCGACCCCTGGGCAAGGGCGCCTCCGGAGGCGAGCTCTCCCGCGTGATGCTCGCCCTCGAGGTGGTCCTGGCCGCCACCGACCCCGTCCCGACCTTCGTCTTCGACGAGGTGGACGCCGGCGTGGGCGGCGAGGCCGCCGTGGCCATCGGCGCCCGGCTGGCCCGGCTCGCCGAACACGTGCAGGTCATCTGCGTCACCCACCTGCCGCAGGTCGCCGCCTGCGCGGACCGCCACGTGCACGTGCGCAAGAACTCGGACCCGGACGCCGGCGTCACCACCTCGGACGTGGCGGTCCTGGACACTCAGGGGCGGATCGAGGAGCTGGCGCGCATGCTGGCCGGGCACGCGGACTCCACCGCCGCCCGCGCGCACGCCCGGGAGCTGCTGGCCCAGGGTCCACAGGGACACCAGAGGTGAACGGGCCGCGCCCGGTGGTACGCTCGAATTCCGTGGTGCAACGTCATTCTCGTCTTCAGAAGTCCAGCCCGGTCACCCGCCAGATCTTCGTCACCGGTGGCGTGGCGTCCTCTCTCGGCAAGGGCCTCACCGCGTCGTCGCTCGGCCACCTGCTCCGCGCTCGCGGCCTCCGCGTGGTGATGCAGAAGCTCGACCCGTACCTCAACGTCGATCCCGGGACCATGAACCCGTTCCAGCACGGCGAGGTGTTCGTCACCGAGGACGGGGCCGAGACGGACCTCGACATCGGCCACTACGAGCGCTTCCTCGACGAGGACCTCGACGGTGTCAACAACGTCACCACCGGCCAGGTCTACTCCACCGTGATCGCCAAGGAGCGCCGCGGCGAGTACCTCGGCGACACCGTCCAGGTCATCCCGCACATCACGGACGAGATCTGCCGCCGGATGCGCCTTCCCGCCGCCCCGGCGGAGGGGAAGCAGGCACCGGATGTGATCATCACCGAGATCGGCGGCACCGTCGGCGACATCGAATCCCAGCCGTTCCTCGAGGCCGCCCGCCAGGTCCGCCAGGACATCGGCCGGGAGAACGTCTTCTTCCTGCACGTGTCCCTGGTGCCGTACATCGGCCCGTCGCACGAGCTGAAGACCAAGCCGACCCAGCACTCCGTGGCCTCCCTGCGCAGCATCGGCATCCAGCCGGACGCGATCGTCCTCCGCTCGGACCGCGAGGTCCCGGAGGATGTACGCGGCAAGATCGCTCGCATGTGCGACGTGCCCGCCGACGCCGTCATCAACTGCCCCGACGCGCCGTCGATCTACGACATCCCGAAGACCATCCACGCCCAGGGCCTGGACGCCTACGCCGTGCAGGCCCTGGACATGAAGTTCAAGGACGTGGACTGGACCCAGTGGGACGTTCTCATGCAGGCCGTCCACGAGCCCAGGCACCAGGTCGAGATCGCCCTGGTCGGCAAGTACATCGACCTGCCGGACGCGTACCTGTCCGTCACCGAGGCCCTGCGTGCCGGCGGCTTCGCCCACCAGGCCCGCGTCACCATCCGCTGGGTCCCCTCGGACGAGTGCGAGACCGCGGAGGGCGCCGCCCAGGCGCTGGCCGGTGTGGACGCGATCTGCGTCCCCGGCGGCTTCGGCATCCGCGGCGTGGACGGCAAGGTCGGCGCCCTGCGACACGCCCGCGAGCACGGCCTGCCGGCCCTCGGCCTCTGCCTCGGCCTGCAGGCCATGGTGATCGAGTACGCCCGCACCGTGCTCGGCTGGGCCGACGCACAGTCCACCGAGTTCGACCAGGACACCGACCACCCCGTGATCGCCACCATGGCCGAGCAGAAGGACATCGTGGCCGGCGAGGGCGACCTCGGCGGCACCATGCGCCTGGGCTCCTACCCGGCGACCCTGGTCCCCGGCTCCGTCGCCGCCGAGGCCTACGGCACCAGCGAGGTCACCGAACGCCACCGCCACCGCTACGAGGTGAACAACCGCTACCGCGGGGAGCTCGAGGAGGCCGGGCTGGTCTTCTCCGGCACCTCCCCGGACGGCTCCCTCGTGGAGTTCGTGGAGCTGCCCAGGGACCAGCACCCGTACTACATCGCCACCCAGGCGCATCCGGAGTTCAAGTCTCGCCCGACGAACGCCCACCCGCTGTTCGCCGGACTGGTCCAGGCCGTCCTCGACAACCGGCAGGACGCCTGAGATGGCACCGAAGCCGCAGCCGGACGCGGCCGCTGACGAGAACCGCCGCCGCGGGCGCGCGCCGCTGCGCGACGTCCACGCACCGCGCAGGGTCAAGAAGGCCAAGACCGTCTTCGAGGGCAGGGTGTGGGACGTGGAGCGGGAGACGTTCCGCATGGACCCCAAGGACAAGGACGCCGATCCGATCGTCCGCGAGGTCCTGATCCATCCCGGTGCCGTCGCCGTCCTGGCCACCCGCACCGCCATGACCTCCGCCGGTCCGCAGGAGCAGGTCGCGCTTCTCCGCCAGTACCGCCACCCGGTCGGCATGGAGCTCTGGGAGATCCCCGCCGGGCTGCGGGACAAGAAGGGCGAAGACCTGCACCAGGTGGCCGTCCGCGAGCTGTGGGAGGAGGCCGACCTGCGCGCCCGAGAATGGCACACCCTGGTCGACTTCTTCACCACCCCCGGCGGCTCCACCGAGGCCATCCGCGTCTTCCTGGCCCGCCAGGTGGAGGAGGTCCCGGAGGGCGAGCGGTTCACCCGCACGGAGGAGGAGGCCCATATGCCGCTGGCCTGGATCGCCGTGGACGAGGTGACCGACGCCGTCCTGGACGGGCGCATCCACAACCCGCAGGCCGTCGTCGCGGTCCTGGCCCTGCACGCCCACCGCGCCCGCGGCTGGCGGCGGCTGCGTCCCGCCGACGCGCCCTTCGTGCCCGGCCGCCAGGACGACCCACTGGGATGAGCACCGAGGACGCCGCGGCACCCTCCGCCGAGCTGACCGACGCCGTCCGGAGGTTCCTCGACCACCTCACGGTCGAGAAGGGCAGGTCCGCGAACACCCTCGCCGCCTACCGCCGTGACCTGGACCGCTACCTGCGCTGGCTGACGGCCTCCGGAGTGACCGCGCCGGAGGACGTGGCCACCGGCCACGTCACCGGCTTCCTGCAGGCGCTGTCCACCGGCGGGGACGGCGGCGCCGCGCTGGCCGTCCGCTCCGCCGCCCGGGTGCTCGTGGCCGTCCGCGGCCTCCATCGGTTCTGGGCCCTCGAGGGCCTTGCCGCGGACGACCCCGCCCGCGCCGTCTCCCCGCCGAAGCCCGGCCGCCGGCTGCCCAAGGCGCTGAGCATCGAGGAGACCACCGCGCTGCTCGAGGCCTGCTCCGTGGACACCCCCACGGGCCTGCGGGACCGCGCGCTGCTGGAGTTCCTCTACGGCACCGGCGCCCGCGTCTCCGAGGCCGTGGGCCTGGACGTGGACGACGTCGTGGGCATCACCGCCGCCCTGTCCGAGAGCACCGGATCCGCCCACCACGACGACGGCCCCGCGCCGGGCCAGCCCGTCGTCCGTCTGTTCGGCAAGGGCTCGAAGGAGCGCGTGGTCCCGGTCGGCCGCTACGCCGCGTCCGCCCTGGACGCCTACCTCGTCCGTGGCCGCCCCGCACTGCTGGCCGGGGCGACGACGTCCACGCCGGCCCTGTTCCTGAATACCCGCGGCGGCCGGCTGTCCCGGCAGTCCGCCTGGGCCGTCATCCGCAGCGCCGCCGAGCGCGCCGGGATCACCGCCGAGGTCTCCCCGCACACCCTGCGCCACTGCTTCGCCACCCACCTGCTCTCCGGCGGCGCCGATGTCCGGGTGGTCCAGGAGCTGCTCGGCCACGCCTCGGTGACCACCACGCAGGTCTACACGCTCGTCACCGTGGACACCCTTCGGGAGGTCTACGCCTCGGCCCACCCGCGGGCCCGGTGAGCCGGATGGGGCGTCGGGCGATGACGGGGCACGACGGGCACGTCCTGCTCGCGGTGTTCGCCGTGCACAACGTGGAGGAACTGGTCACGGGCAGCAGGATCCCACTCGTCGAGGAGACACTGCTGCGCCGGACGGGGCAAGGGCGGCCAGGAGCCTGTGTCCTGGCCGCCCTCACCGGCGCTGCGGCGTCAGTGCCGGCAACCGTCCTCGCACTCCGCGCCGCCCGCGCCGTGCGTCCCTGACGACGAACCGCCCGCAGTCGGCGCTCCAGGGGGCCGACCGCGGGCGGTCCGAGATGCGAGCGGTCAGCCGTTCGGCAGCTCGCGCTGGTCCGGACCGTTGTACTCGGACAGGGGGCGGATCAGGGCGTTGGAGGCACGCTGCTCCATGATGTGCGCGGTCCAGCCGGTGATGCGGGAGGCGATGAAGATCGGCGTGAACATCTCGGTGTCGAAGCCCATCAGGTGATAGGTCGGACCGGCCGGATAGTCCAGGTTCGGCTTGATGTCCTTGGCCTCGCCCATGGCGGCCTCGAGGCCGTCGTACAGGCCGAGCATCTCGTCGCGGCCGTAGTGGGCGATCATGCGGTCCAGGGCGGCCTTCATGGTCGGTACACGGGAGTCGCCGTTCTTGTAGACGCGGTGGCCGAAGCCCATGATCTTCTTCTTCTGGGCCAGGGCGTCCTCCATCCAGGCCTTCGCGCGGCCGGCGGCGTCCTCGCGGGACTCCTCCTTGCGGATGCCGATCTCGTCGAAGGTGTGCATGACCGCCTCGTTCGCGCCGCCGTGCAGCGGGCCCTTGAGGGCGCCGATGGCGCCGGTCACGGCCGAGTGCAGGTCGGACAGGGTCGAGGTGATCACACGGGCGGTGAAGGTCGACGCGTTGAAGGAGTGCTCCGCGTAGAGGACCATCGACACGCGGAACGCGTCGACGACCTCCTCCGGCTGCTCCTCACCGAAGGTCATCCACAGGAAGTTCGCGGAGTAGTCCAGATCCGCGTTCGGCTCCACGACGTCCTGGCCGCGGCGCCGGCGCTGGTCGTAGGCAACGACCGCCGGGAACGCGGCGAAGAGGGCCTTGGCCTTCTCCAGCTCGGCCTCCGGGGAGGAGTCCTCCGCCTTCGGATGGTTCGCGCCCAGCACGGAGACCGCGGTGCGGCCCACGTCCATCGGGTGGCAGTCGGTCGGCAGCAGGTCGATGGCCTGCTTCACGTTCGGGTCCAGGGCGCGGTGTGCGCGCTCGAACTCCTGGAACTGCTTGAGCTCTTCCTCGGTGGGCAGGTCACCGGTCCACAGCAGCAGGGCGACGGCCTCGAACGGCAGGTTCGCGGCGAGGTCCTGCACCGGGTAGCCGCGGTAGAGCAGGGAGTTGGTCTCCGGGTTCACCTTGGAGATCGCCGTGTAGTCCACGACGACGCCGGCAAGGCCCTTCTTGATCTCGTCAGACATGGTGTCCCTCCTTGGGGGAACGGCCGGCGGCGCGGCGTGGGGGTGCTGCGCCGCCGGCGGGGGTGGTTCAGAGGTTGGCGTTGTTGGACTCGATGTCGAGCGTCGGGACCTCGAAGTTGAAGATCCCGGTGTCGAACTGGTTGTACGCCTCGTAGTCCACGAGCTCGTAGAGACGCGCACGGGTGAGCATCTGGTCCACCTGCGACTGCTGGGTGCCCTCGGTGCGGATCGCGTCGAGCACGCGCTCGGAGGCGCCCATCGAGGAACGCAGCAGGGTCACGGGGTAGATCACCATGGCCACGCCGACGCCGGCGAGCTGGTCACGGGTGAACAGCTCCGACTTGCCGAACTCGGTCATGTTCGCCAGGACCGGGACGCCGAGGGGCTTCAGCTCCCTGCAGACGGTCTCGAACTCGCCGAGGTCCTTGAGGGCCTCGGGGAAGATCGCGTCGGCGCCGGCTTCCACAAGGGCCTTCATGCGGGCGATGGCCGCGTCCAGGCCCTCCACGGCGCGCAGGTCGGTGCGCGCCATGATGAGGAAGTTCGGATCACGGCGGGCATCCACGGCGGCGCGGATGCGCTTGACCGCGGTCTCCAGGTCCACCATGTTCTTGCCGTCCAGGTGGCCGCAGCGCTTCGGATTGAACTGGTCCTCGATGTGGCAGCCGGCCAGGCCGGCGTCCTCGAGCTCCTGGACGGTGCGCGCCACGTTCATCGGCTCGCCGAACCCGGTGTCCGCATCGATGATGCAGGGCAGGTCCGTGAGGCGGGCGATCTGGCCGCCGCGGGCGGCGACCTCGGTGAGGGTGGTCAGGCCGACGTCCGGCAGGCCCAGCTCGTTCGCCAGGACGGCACCGGAGATGTAGACACCGGGGAAGCCCTTCTCCTCGATCAGCCGCGCGGTGAGCGGGGTGAACGCGCCCGGGAACTGGGCGGCGCCGCCCTCGGCGAGCGTCGCGCGCAGGTTCTTGCGCTTCTGCTCGGCGGTGAGCGTGGAGTACAGCATCAGAACAGTCCCTTCGGGGCGTCGGCCAGGTCCTGCTCCGTCAGCCAGGCCGGGTCGGCCTTGACGTTGAGCTGGTCCAGCTCGCCGGCCTTGAGCTCGGACAGGCGCTGCACGGCGTCCAGGAACCGGTCCTGCTCCTCCGGGGTCACGATGCCCTCGGCCAGGGTGCGGAACTTCTGGATGTACTGCTCACGGGCGAACGGACGGGCGCCCAGCGGGTGGGCGTCGGCCACGGCGATCTCGTCGGTGATGACGGTGCCGTCGGCGAGCGTGATCTCCACGGCGCCGCCGAAGGCCTTCTCGTCCAGGTCCATCGAGTGGTAGCGGCGGGTCCACTCCGGGTCCTCCACGGTGGTCACCTTGTGCCACAGGGCGACGGTGTCCTCGCGGCCGGCGCGCTCCGGGGCGTAGGAGTCCACGTGGTGCCAGGTGCCGTCCTGCAGGGCCACGGTGAAGATGTACGGGATCGAGTGGTCGAGGGTCTCGCGGGAGGCCGTCGGGTCGTACTTCTGCGGATCGTTCGCGCCCGAGCCGATCACATAGTGGGTGTGGTGCGAGGTCTTGATGAGCACCGACTCCACGTTCTTCGGGTCGGTGGCCTCCGGGTGCTCCTTGTGGAGCTTGCGGGCCAGATCGATCCAGGCCTGGGCCTGGTACTCGGCGGAGTGCTCCTTGGTGTAGGTGTCCAGGATGCCGCGCTTGGGCTCGCCCTTCTCCGGCAGCGGGACCTCGTAGCGGGCGTCCGGGCCGTCGAGCATCCAGGCGATGACGCCGTCCTCGCCCTCGTAGATCGGGACCGGGGAGGTCTGGCCGCGCATGGCGCGGTCGGCGGCCTCGACGGCCATCTTTCCGGCGAACGCCGGGGCGTGGGCCTTCCACGTCGAGATCTCGCCCTTGCGCGACTGGCGGGGGGCGGTGGTGGTGTGCAGGCCCTGGCCGATCGCCTGGAAGATGGTCTCGGTGTCCAGGCCGAGCAGGGTGCCGATGCCGGCGGAGGCCGACGGGCCGATGTGGGCCACGTGGTCGATCTTGTGCTTGTGCAGGCAGATCGACTTGACGAGGTCGACCTGGACCTCGTAGCCCGTGGCGATGCCGCGGACCAGGTCCTTGCCGGAGCGGCCGGCGTGCTGGGCGACGGCCAGGATCGGCGGGATGTTGTCGCCCGGGTGCGAGTACTCGGCGGCGAGGAAGGTGTCGTGGTAGTCCAGCTCGCGGACGGCGACCCCGTTGGCCCAGGCGGCCCACTCCGGGGAGACCTTCTGGCCGATGCCGAAGACGGTGGCGCCCTCGCCGTTGGCGGACACCGGGTGGCACATGGCCTGCGCCCGGGCGGCAACGATCGGGCCGCGCTTCAGGGAGGCGACGGCGACGGAGGCGTTGTCGATGATGCGGTTGATGATCATCTCCTCCACCTCGGCCTCCACCTCGACGGGGTCGACGGCGACCTCGGCGAGCTTCCAGGCGAGCTGGTCCTCACGGGGGAGGTTCTCCTCCGAGCGGTAGACGCGGACTTCGTGGTTCTTCATCGGTTCTCCTTCGACGACGCGGTCAAGAGTGTGTCGGTGTGGTCGGGGGTCGTGTGGCTGGTCAGGTGGCGGAAGGCGTGGTGCAGGTGCACCCGCGTGGTGGCCTCGGCCAGGTCCCCGGCGCCGGAGGCGACCGCGGAGGCGATGTCCGCGTGTTCGGCCGCGGAGGCGGCCAGACGGGCCGGGTCGTTGGCGGAGAGTCGGCGCAGTCGGGCCAGGTGCAGCCTCAGGGTGCGCAGCGCCGAGACGAGGTAGGGATTGGCCGCCGCTTCGTCGAGGGCGACGTCCAGGTCGCCGGCCATGTCGTAGTAGTCCGAGGGGTCGGCCCCGGCGTCGAGGGCGTCGGCCACCGTGGCGAAGCGCTCGGCCAGGGCGCGGAAGCGGTCGGCGGTCTCGCCCCGGGCGCGCTCGGCGGCGCGGCGGGCGAGCAGGGACTCGAGGGCGATGCGCAGGTCGAACAGCTGGTCGGCCTGTTCGAGAGAGAGGTCTGCGACGAGGACGCCGCGGCCGCCGCCCTGCTCGGCCAGACCGTCGGCGACCAGCTTGGAGAGGGCCTCCCGCACAGGCGTGCGGGAGATGCCGAGGCGCTCGGCCTGCTCCACCTCTCCGAGCACGGTGCCGGGCGGCAGCGTCCAGTCCAGGATCTCGGACCGGAGCGTGTGGTACGCCCTCTCACTTGCTCGCATGACTCCAGTGTATACAGAACGAACGGAAGTAAGGGAGGCCACCGGGGTCATTTCCCTGTCGCATGGAGAAAATGTATACATCGAACCTTGTTCGTGTGTGAGTGGGGACACTACGATCAGGGTATGGCGACTCATGATGCTTCCACCACCCCCACGGCCGGCGCGTACGCCGAGGCGCACGCCCGGTCTCTGTCCGATCCGGACGGCTTCTGGCTGGAGGCCGCCCAGGCCATCGACTGGACGACCCCGCCCACCTCGGCCGTCGACGACTCCGACGCGCCCCTGTACCGCTGGTTCCCCGACGGCGTGATGAACACCGCCTACAACTGCCTGGACCGCCACGTCGCAGCCGGCCGCGGGGACGCCGTCGCGCTCGTCCACGACTCCGCCATGACCGGCGAGGTCACCGAGTACACCTACGCGCAGCTCACCGAGAAGGTCGCCGCGGTCGCCGGTGCGCTGGCCGCCGAGGGGGTCGGCAAGGGGGACCGCGTCCTGGTCTATCTGCCGATGATCGCCGAGGCTCCCATCGCCATGCTGGCCTGTGCCCGCCTGGGCGCCGTCCATTCCGTGGTGTTCGGCGGCTTCGCCCCCAAGGAGCTGGCCGCCCGCATCGACGACGCCGCCCCGGACGTGGTCCTCACCTGCTCCGGCGGCATCGAGCCCCGCCGCCGTGTGGAGTACCTGCCGGCCGTGGCCGAGGCCCTCGAGGAGGCGGGGCACACCGTCCGCACCGTGCTGGTGCACCACCGCGACGGCTTCCAGACCGCTCTGGCCGACGTCGCCGACCGCGGCGGCGCCGCCTGGAAGGACTGGGGCGAGGCCGTGGACGCCGCCGAGCCGGCCGCCCCCGTGGACGTGAAGGCCACCGACCCGCTCTACGTGCTCTACACCTCCGGCACCACCGGCAAGCCCAAGGGCGTCGTCCGGGACAACGGCGGCCACGCCGTGGCGCTGCGCTGGACCATGGAGAACATCTACGACGTGGGCCCGGGCGAGGTCATGTTCACGGCCTCGGACGTGGGCTGGGTCGTGGGCCACTCGTACATCGTGTACGCCCCGCTGCTGGCCGGTGCCACCACCGTCCTCTACGAGGGCAAGCCGGTGGGCACCCCGGACGCCGGCGCGTTCTGGCGCGTGATCTCCCAGCACGGGGTGAAGTCCTTCTTCACCGCCCCCACCGCTCTGCGCGCCATCCGCCGCGCGGACCCGGACGGCGAGCTGAAGGACCAGTACGACATCTCCTGCCTGAAGACCCTCTACGCGGCGGGCGAGCGGCTGGACCCCGAGACCCAGAAGTGGGCGGAAGGGCTGCTGCAGATCCCGGTGGTCGACCACTGGTGGCAGACCGAGACGGGCTGGGCCATCGCCGCCAACCCGGTGGGCCTTGAGCTGCTGCCGGTGAAGACCGGTTCGGCCTCGGTCCCGTCACCGGGCTACGACCTGGTCGTGCTGGACGGCATGGGCGAACCGGTGGAGGCAGGGGTGGAGGGCAACATCGCCGTCCGCCTGCCGATGCCCCCGGGCGCCCTGCAGAGCCTGTGGGGCGACGACCAGCGCTTCATCGACTCCTACCTGTCCGCGTTCGAAGGCCACTACGCCACCGGTGACTCCGGCATCGTGGACGACGACGGCTACGTGTTCGTCCTGGGCCGCACGGACGACGTCATCAACGTCTCCGGCCACCGTCTGTCCACCGGCGTGCTCGAAGCCGCACTCGCCACGCACCCGGCGGTCGCCGAGTGCTGCGTGATCGGTGTTGCCGACGACTTCAAGGGACAGCGTCCCTCCGGCTACGTGGTCCTCAAGTCCGGCGTGGCAGCTCCCGACCCCGGATCACAGGAGGAGACCAGGCTCTTCGACGAGCTCACAGCGGCCGTCCGCCGCGGCGTGGGCCCCGTGGCCGACTTCCGCGACGTGGCGATCGTGGATGCCCTGCCGAAGACCCGCTCCGGCAAGATCCTGCGCAAGACCATGCGGCAGATGGCCGACGGCGAGGAGTACACCGTGCCCTCGACCATCGAGGACGCCTCGGTGCTCGAGGACCTGAAGTCGTTGCTCTCTCCGCGCGGCTGACAGGCCACCGGCTCGTCGGGGAGCGTGGGGGACGCGGCCGGCGGAGGCGAGGGTCGTCGTCGTGGCCTGCGGCTTCGGCACGATCCGCGAGCAGGGTCTACTGTGGAGTCCGAGCAGAACGGCTCCGACCGCCCCCGGCACCGCACCGGTGCAGGAGGTGCGGAGGACGCCGCCCCAGCCACCCGCCCCGGACCGCGGCCGCGCGCCGTTCCGGGCAGAAGGAGTCGCAGCCCGTGTCGACGTACGACCCGATCCCCGTGATGACCATCAAGGGCGAGCCGGTCCTGGGCCCCACCGGACGGCCCAAGCACGACTTCCCCGAGCCGCGCCCGCTCGAGGGCCATGGTCCGGCCCGCATCATCTCGATGGTGAACCAGAAGGGCGGCGTCGGGAAGACGACCTCCACCATCAACCTCGGTGCGGCCCTGGCCGGCTACGGCCGCCGCGTGCTCATGGTGGACTTCGACCCCCAGGGAGCCCTCTCCGCAGGGCTCGGCACCAGCCCCCACGAGCTCGACGTCACCGTCTACAACGTGCTCATGGAGCGGAAGACCTCGGCCAAGGATGCGATCCTCGAGACCGAGTTCGAGAACATGGACCTGCTGCCGGCGAACATCGACCTGTCCGCCGCCGAGGTGCAGCTCGTCAACGAGGTCGCCCGCGAGCAGGTGCTCGAGCGAGCCCTGCGCCAGGTGCGGGACGAGTACGACGTCATCCTCATCGACTGCCAGCCGTCCCTCGGCCTGCTCACCGTCAACGCCCTGACCGCCTCCCACGGCGTGATCATCCCGCTGACCGCCGAGTTCTTCGCCCTGCGCGCCGTGGCGCTGCTGGTGGAGACCATCGAGAAGGTCCAGGACCGCCTCAACCCGGACCTGGAGATCGACGGCGTGCTGGCCACCATGTTCGACCAGCGCACCCTCCACTCCAAGGAAGTCGTGGGCTCGCTCGTGGCCGGCTTCGGGGACAAGGTCTTCGAGACCGTCATCAAGCGCTCCATCAAGTTCGCCGACGCCACCGTGGCCGCCGCCCCGATCACGCAGTTCGCCGAGAACCACGACGGCGCCAAGGCCTACCGGCAGCTCGCCCGCGAGCTCATCTGCCGCGGCGGGGCGCCGTGACCGGCTGAGCCGCCGCCGGGCGGGCCGAAGCTCACACCGGCGAGACCGCGACGGGCGCGCGACGATCTGCGAGAATGGCAGTTCGACGTGCGCCCGACGCGCGTCCGGGGCCCGGCGGCCGACGCCGCGGCGCCCCCACCGACACCACCGCCCGCAGCCTGTGCCCACGGCCGACGAGACCGGCCGACTGCGCCGCGCCGAGCGAGCGGACGAACCAGGAAGGACCACGACTCCCATGAACTCCCGCAAGCCGCGAGGCTCCGGACGAACCCCTGCCGTCGGCAAGCGCGGCGGCCCGTTCCAGGAGCGTGACTTCCAGCGTCAGATCGGCGCCCGCAAGGGCGCGGGGAGGAAGGGCGGTCCCCGTCGCCGCGACGAGCCGACCCCGGACTTCTACGACGAGGCTCCGCGCACCCGCCGCACCCGCCGCGGCAAGGGCGCCGGCGCCGCCCGCGCGGCGGAGCAGAACCTCGGCCGCATCCACCACGAGGACGGGGAGCGCCTGCAGAAGGTCATGGCGGCCGCCGGAGTCGCCTCCCGCCGCGTCTGCGAGGACCTCATCGCCGAGGGCCGCGTGGAGGTGGACGGCGTCATCGTCACCGAACCCGGCCTGCGCGTGGACCCCAAGACCTCCGTGATCCGCGTGGACGGCATCTCCGTGCAGACCGACGTGGCCAAGCAGTACCTCGTCTTCAACAAGCCGCGCGGCGTCATCTCCACCATGGTGGACCCGGACGGCCGGCCGTCCATCGCCACCTACCTCAAGTCCGGCCAGGAGCACCTCTTCCACGTGGGACGCCTGGACAACGACACCGAGGGCCTGCTGGTCCTCACCAACGACGGCGAGCTCGCCAACCGCCTGCTGCACCCCTCCTACGAGGTGCCGAAGACCTACCTGGTCCAGGTCAAGGGGCCGCTGCCCAAGGGCGTCTCCAACCAGCTGCGGGCCGGAGTGGAGCTGGAGGACGGACCGGCCAAGGTCGACTCGTTCAAGCTCGTGGACTCCACCCCGGGCCACGTGCTCGTGGAGGTCGTCCTGCACTCCGGCAAGAACCGCATCGTCCGCCGCATGTTCGACGCCGTCGGCCACCCGGTCGAGCGCCTCGTGCGTGTGAAGATCGGCCCGATCCTGCTCGGCGACCAGAAGCAGGGCTCCGTCCGCGTCATGAACGCCCAGGAGCTCGGCCACCTCAAGGCGATGGTGGGCCTGTGAGCACGGCCGGTCCTGCGGCGCTGCCGCAGCCGGTGCTGGTGCGCGGCACCGGCCTGCTCGGCACCTCGATCGGCCTCGCCCTGCGCGGCAGCGGCGTCGAGGTGCTCCTGCACGACCCGTCCCCGTCCGCGCTCGCCGTGGCCCGGGACATCGGCGCCGGTCGGGCCGTGGAGCTCGAGGGGGACGTCGCCGGGGCCGGTGCTGGCGAGGGCACGGACGTGACGACGCCGGGCACGGTCGTCGTCGCCGCGCCGCCGGACGTGGCCGGCCGTGTGGCCGTGGACTCGCTGCTCCGCTGGCCCGAGGCCGTGGTCATGGACATCGCGTCCGTGAAGGCGAGCGTGCAGACGGACGTGCGTGCCGCCGTCGAGAAGGGGCTGCTCTCCGCGGAGTCGGCGAGCCGCTACGTGGGCACCCACCCGATGGCCGGACGAGAGCGGTCCGGCCCCGTCGCCGCCCGCGGCACCCTGTTCACCGCCGCGCCCTGGGTCGTCTGCGCCGAACCGGACACCGCTGCCGAGGCGGTCGCGGCCGCTGAGGCGCTCGCGGCCTTGACCGGCGCCACGGTGCACACGATGGACGCGGGGGAGCACGACGCCTCCGTCGCCCTGATCTCGCACCTGCCCCAGGTGGCGGCCTCGCTCGTGGCCTCCCGGCTGCAGCAGACCCCGGCCGCCTCGCTGGCCCTGGCGGGCAACGGCCTGCGGGACACCACGCGCATCGCGGCCTCCGACCCGCAGCTGTGGGTGCAGATCCTCGCCGGCAACGCCACGCGCCTGGTGGAGATCCTCCACGGGGTCCGCGCGGACCTGGACCGGCTGATCGGCACCCTCGAGGCCCCGGACGCCCCCGGTGCGCGGCTCGACATCGCCCAGCTGATCGCCGAGGGCAACGCGGGCCAGGCCCGGATCCCCGGCAAGCACGGCGCCCCTCCGCAGGCCTTCGCCGTGGTGACGGTCGTCGTGGACGACACCCCCGGACAGATCGCCGCGGTCCTGCAGGCCACCGGCGACGCCGGAGTCAACGTGGAGGACCTGCGCATGGACCACGCCTCGGGACACGAGGTGGGCATGCTGGAGATCTCCGTGCTGCCCGGCCGCCGCGAGGAGCTGACGGCCGCCCTGACCGAACGCGGATGGAAGGTGGTCTGAGATGACCGAGAACCCGAACCCCACCCCGAGCCCGGCCGTGGACGGCGTCGTCGACGTCACCGGGACTCCGACCGACGTCGCGCCCGTGGCCTCCGGCCGCCTGGTGGTGGCCGTGGACGGCCCGTCCGGCTCCGGCAAGTCCTCGGTGTCCAAGCAGGTGGCCCGCTCCCTCGGGGCCGTCTACCTGGACACCGGCGCCATGTACCGCGCCGCAGCCTGGCACTGCGTCAACGAGGGCGTGGACCTCGACGACGCCGACGCCGTCACCGAGGCCGTGCGCGGCATGGAGCTGACCCAGTCCACCGATCCGGACTCCGAGCACATCGCCGTCGGCGGCCACGACGTCACCGAGGCCATCCGCACCCCCGAGGTCACCGCCGTCGTGTCCCGCGTCGCCGGCGTCATCCCCGTGCGCGAGATCCTGCAGGGCCGCCAGCGCGCGGAGATCGAGCGCGCCGGCCGCATCGTGGCCGAGGGCCGCGACGTCACCACGGTGGTGGCCCCGGACGCCGAGGCCCGCGTGCTGCTGACCGCCTCCGAACAGGTCCGCATGGCCCGCCGCTCCGGACAGCTCGCCGCAGCCGCCTCCGGCGTGGACGCTGAGACCCTCAAGGCGCAGGTCGCCGGACGCGACCGCACCGACTCCGCCCACTCCAGCTTCGAGCGCCCCGCCGACGGTGTGACCCTTGTGGACTCCTCGGAGCTGGACTTCGACCAGACCGTCGCGGCCGTCCTGGCCGCCGTGCAGCTGCAGGCCGGAGCCCCGGCCGTGGAAGGACACCGCCCGTGAGAGAGAACGACAGGACCCTGCCCGACGAGGGCCAGGACTACATCCCCGAGCACGAGGACCAGGTCGCCGAGCGCCTGGCCTCCATGACCGAGGAGGAGACCGACGCCCGCGCCGCCTCCCTGCGCGCCGGCCTCGAGGACTACGACCTGGACGAGGACGACGCCTCCCTCCTCACCGGCTGGGACGACGAGACCGACGACGTCACGGACGCGCCGGTTCCGCCGGTCCTGGCGATCGTGGGCCGCCCGAACGTCGGCAAGTCCACGCTGGTCAACCGCATCATCGGCCGCCGCGAGGCCGTGGTGGAGGACGTCCCCGGCGTCACCCGTGACCGCGTCTCCTACGAGGCCGAGTGGAACGGCCGCGTGTTCACCGTGGTGGACACCGGTGGCTGGGAGCACGACGCCAAGGGCATCCACAAGCGCGTGGCCGAGCAGGCCGAGCTCGCCGTGGACGTCGCCGACGCCGTGGTCTTCGTCGTGGACGCCACGGTGGGCATGACCGCCACCGACGAGGCCGTGGTGACCATGCTCCGCCGCAAGGCACGCCCGGTGATCGTGGCCGCCAACAAGGTGGACGACGCCATGCAGGAGGCCGACGCCGCCGAGCTGTGGTCCCTGGGCTTCGGCTACCCGTACCCGGTGTCGGCCATCCACGGCCGCGGCACCGCAGACCTGCTGGACGCCGCCCTGGAGGAGCTTCCGGAGCAGTCCGCCTACGGTGGCCTCGTGCCGCGCGGCGGCCCACGCCGGATCGCGCTGATCGGCCGTCCGAACGTGGGCAAGTCCTCCCTGCTGAACAAGCTGGCAGGCTCCGATCGCGTGGTGGTGGACGACCTGGCCGGCACCACCCGCGACCCGGTGGACGAGCTCGTGGAGCTCGGCGGCCGCCTGTGGCGCTTCGTTGACACCGCGGGCATCCGCCGCCGCCAGCACATGGCCCACGGCTCGGACTACTACGCCTCCCTGCGCACCGCGTCCGCCCTGGACCGCGCCGAGGTGGCCGTGGTGCTCCTCGAGGCGAACCAGGTGATCTCCGAGCAGGACGTGCGCATCGTCCAGATGGCGCTGGAGTCCGGCCGTGCCCTTGTGCTGGCCTACAACAAGTGGGACCAGGTGGACGAGGACCGCCGCCACGACCTCGAGCGGGAGATCGAGCGGGACCTGGCCCACGTGGCCTGGGCCCCGCGCGTGAACATCTCGGCGAAGACCGGCTGGCACAAGGACCGCCTGGTCCCGGCGCTGGAGACCGCCCTGGAGTCCTGGGAGACCCGCATTCCGACCGGCAAGCTCAACGCTTTCCTCGGTGAGCTGGTGGCGGCCCACCCGCATCCGCTGCGCGGCGGCAAGCAGCCCCGCATCCTGTTCGCCACCCAGGTCTCCTCCCGCCCGCCGAAGTTCGTGCTCTTCACCACCGGCTTCCTGGACCCGGGCTACCGCCGCTTCATCATCCGCCGCCTGCGCGAGACCTTCGGCTTCGAGGGCACCCCGGTCGAGATCGGCATGCGCGTGCGGGAGAAGCGCGGCCGCCGCTGAGCCGGCGCCGGACCGGGCCCGAAGGCCCGGTGGCTTCCCGACGACGGCCAGGATGTCCGCCTACGATGTCGCCATGACCGCTGCCCACCGCCGACACCGTCCCGCCGTCCTCCTCGCCGCTGCGGCGCTCGCCGTGGGCGGCGGGCTGACCGGCTGCGCCCAGATCGATCAGCTGACCGACAGGGCGGACGAGGCCCGGGCCTCGCTGCAGGGCCTGGAGGAGATGAGCCGGCAGACGCTGGAGCAGTTCGACTGGTCGAGCCTGGACGAGTACAGGGGCACCTGGCTGGGAGACGCCAGCGAGGTCACCGAGATGTTCCGTCGGATGCCCGGTGCCGAGGACATCCAGGACTTCCATATCAAGGGCGACCAGGGCGTCCTCGAGGTCCGGTACAAGGACGAGGCGTTGAAGGCCGACCCGGCCGTGCTGGAGCAGACGCTGCGCGAGCAGGCGGAGCAGGCGAGGCAGCGCATCAGGAACCTGGAACAGGTCGAGTTCAAGGTCGGGGACGAGACGTACACGTTCTGAGCCCGGCCCGAGGCTGCGCCGCGGGCGACGCCTCTTCCCGGCGGGCGACGGGCAGTGGCCTGAACGTGATTCCTGGGACGGCGCGCTCATGCTGTATGGTGTTCCAGTGCCGTTCCGGCAGCGATGCCGGTACGACATCTCGGGCATTGGCGCAGCTTGGTAGCGCGCTTGACTGGGGGTCAAGAGGTCGTGGGTTCAAATCCCGCATGCCCGACCCGCTGAAACCCGCGAGATCATCATGATCTCGCGGGTTTCGTCGTCTCGGAGGCGGTGCGGCGCGACCGCCGGGCGCGGCCAACCGTGCCGGTCTCAGCCGGCGAAGACGGCGTGCACGTCTGGCACGCGGGACCGGCCGCCGAGGGAGGGGATCTCCAGCAGCACGGCGCTGCCGGCCACCTCGCAGCCGATCGAGCGCAGCACCTCGTGGGCGGCGCTGAGGGTGCCGCCGGTGGCGAGCACGTCGTCCAGGACGAGCACCCGGCTGCCGGGGGCCACGTCCGCCTGGACCTCGACGGTCGCCTGCCCGTACTCGAGGTCGTAGGAGGCCTCGGCGGCCGGGCGGGGGAGCTTGCCGGCCTTCCGGATCGGGACCATGCCGACGTCGGCGACCATCGCGGCCGCGCCGGCGAGCAGGAAGCCGCGGGCCTCGAGCCCGGCGACCACGTCGAACCGGCCCATGAACGGCGCGAGCATCTCCTTCACGCAGGAGCGCAGGGCCACCGGGTCGGTGAGCAGCGGCATGACGTCCTGGAACACGACCCCCTCTTCGGGAAAGTCCGGGACAGGGGCGATCAGGCTGCGGGCGCGGGTGAGGTCTCGGTACTGCGGCACTCGGACACCCTACGTGCGCGGGCGCGGACCCTGAACGGAGTGTGGGAATTCTCACCGACGGATCTGCGACACTCCGGCCGAGGCCGTTGCCCCGGAACGTGAAGGAGAGCACACTGCGGCCGGTGATGACACCGAACGACAGTGCGACGACCCCGTCGCCAGAGTCCCCGACCGCCGCCGGCACGACCGGCGAGACCAAGACCTTCCTCGGCCAGCCGCGCCAGCTGGCCAACCTGTTCTCCGTGGAGATGTGGGAGCGTTTCTCCTTCTACGGCATGCAGGTCATGCTCGTGTACTACATGAGCTGGGAGTTCACCCGCGGCGGCCTGGGCATGGACGAGGCCGTCGCCACCGGCATCGTGGGCGCCTACGGCGGCCTCGTGTACGTGTTCTGCATCCTCGGCGGCTGGGTGGCCGACCGCCTGCTGGGCTCCGAGCGGACCATGTTCTACTCCGCCGTGCTCATCATGTTCGGCCACATCGCCCTGGCCCTCGTGCCGGGCTACGCCGGACTGGCGCTCGGCCTGGCCCTCGTGGCCGTCGGCTCCGGCGGCCTGAAGGCGAACGCCGCCAACCTGGTGGGCGCCCTGTACTCCCGTGAGGACCCGCGCCGCGACGCCGGCTTCTCCATCTTCTACATGGGTGTGAACGTCGGCGCCCTCATCGGCCCGCTCGTCACCGGCGCCGCCCGCGAGGCCTGGGGCTTCCACGTCGGCTTCGGCCTGGCCGCCGTCGGCATGGCGATCGGCCTGGTCCAGTACGCCGTCGCCCGCCGCTCCCTGCCGCGCGAGGTGCACGCCGTCCCGGACCGCCTGCCCCGCTCCGCCTACGGCCGCACCGCCCTGGTCGCGGTGATCGCCCTGGCCGTGGTGGCCGTCCTCTTCGCCACCGGTGTGCTGAACATCGGGAACCTCGCCGACGCCGTGGTCGTGGTGGCCGCCGTCGCCGCCGTGGCGATCTTCGCGGTGATGCTGCGCTCGGACAAGGTCAGCGCGGCCGAGCGCTCCCGCGTGAAGGCGTTCATCCCGCTGTTCATCGGCTCCGCCGTCTTCTTCGCCCTGTTCCAGCAGCAGTTCACTGTGATCGCCATCTATTCGGAGCAGCGCCTGGACCGCAGCGTGTTCGGCTGGGACATCCCGATGGAGTGGGTGAACTCGATCAACCCGATCTTCATCATCGTGTTCGCCCCGCTGTTCGCCGCCCTGTGGACGAAGCTGGGCCGCCGCCAGCCGGTCACCCCGGCCAAGTTCGGCCTGGGCCTGATCGCCATCGGCGTGGCCTTCCTGCTGTTCATCCCGATGGCCCCGGTGGCCGCGGTCCCGCTGCTGTGGCTGACCCTGATCCTGTTCGTGGCCACGGTCGGCGAGCTGCTGGTCTCCCCGGTGGGCCTGTCCCTGTCCACGAAGCTGGCCCCGGCCGCGTTCCCGGTGCTCATGGTGGCCCTCTACAACCTCTCCGTGGCGCTCGGCACCGCCGCGGCCGGCTCGCTGGCCGGCTCCTACTCGCCGGACAACGAGGCCGCCTACTTCGGCGTCATCGGCGCCGTGACCGTGGGTGTGGGCGTGCTGATGCTCCTGGTGGTCAAGCCGGTCCACCGCGCCATGCGCGGCATCGACTGACCCGGTCGGAGCCGTCTTCCGTCCGTCCTTCCCGACGACGGCCCCGTGCCCCCGGTGCGCCGCGCACCGGGGGCGCGGTGCGTCCGGGGGAGACCGAGGCGTGGAACGCGTCACATCTCCGTTAGTATGTGCAGTGACATCGCCGTCCGTCGACTGAGACAGGAGACACCGCCATGACCGCCATTCCCGAGGGCCTGAAGTACTCCGCCGAGCACGAGTGGATCGCCGAGGCCTCAGCCACCGGCACCGTGCGCATCGGCATCACCGACTTCGCGCAGGACGCCCTGGGCGACGTCGTCTACGTCGACCTGCCGGAGGTCGGCTCGGACGTGGAGTCCGGGTCCGCCGTGGGGGAGGTCGAGTCCACCAAGTCCGTCTCGGACATCTTCGCCCCGGTGTCCGGCAAGGTCACCGCCGTCAACGAGGATCTCGACGGCGAGCCGGGCCTGGTCAACACCGCCCCGTATGAGGGCGGCTGGCTGTTCGAGGTCGAGCTGTCCGACGCGTCCGAGATGGACGCCCTCATGGACGCCGCCGCCTACACCGCACAGGTCGGCTGACGACGGCGACCACGTCATCCGCCGCAGGAAGCGGCCGTCCCGCCCCGAGCGACTCGGGGCCTTCATCAGGAGTCGAGACACACCATGCAGGAGCACCACTCTCCGGCCGGGGCCGGCCGCGAGCCTGAGGCCCACACCACGAGCATCAGCCTCCCGGACCTGGCTCCGGTGACCGATCACAGCCTGTCCGGTGAGGAGCGCGAGGCGATCGCCGCGCTGCCCATGGACTCGGCGCTGCTGGTCGCCCACGAGGGCCCGGACCACGGGGCACGCTTCCTGCTGGACGAAGACGTCGTGCGGGTCGGCCGCCATCCGGATGCCGACATCTTCCTGGACGACGTCACCGTGTCCCGACGCCACGCGGAATTCCGCCGCTCCGAGCAGGGCTACGAGCTGGTGGACAGCAATTCGCTGAACGGCACGTTCGTGAACCAGGACCGTGTGGACCAGGTGCAGATGCGCACTGGAATGCAGGTCCAGATCGGCAAGTTCCGGATGACCTACTACACGGCCCCCGGCCGCGCCTGAGGCCACGGACGCCGTGCAGGCAGACGTCCCGCGCACGTCACGACGCCCCCGAGAGGACTCGGGGGCGTCGCCGTCCACGCTCACGATCGGCGAGGTGCTGACGGAGCTGCAGGACGAGTTCCCCCGGGTGGCGGCCTCCAAGCTGCGCTTCCTCGAGGAGCGCGGCCTGGTCCACCCGGCGCGCACCCCGGCCGGGTACCGTAAGTTCACGGCAGACGACGTGGCGCGGCTCCGCTTCGTCCTCACCGTCCAGAGGGACCAGTTCCTCCCGCTGAAGGTGATCCGCGAACACCTGGACGCCCTGGACCGGGGCGAGCGGCCGGAGCCGCTGCCCGGCGGGCACACCCTGGACGCCCGGCGAGCCGGCGCCACACCCTCCGAGCCGACCGCCCGCCGGCTCACCGGGGACGAGCTCTGCGCCGCCCACGGGCTGACCCCGGCCGCCCTGGCCGAGATGGAGCGGTACGCGCTGCTCCCGGCGCCGGATGCCGAGGGCCGCTACCCGGAGAACGCCTCGGACGTGGTGGCCGCCGTGGCCACCCTCGCCGAGCACGGCCTGGAACCGCGCCACCTCCGGCCCGTCCGTGCCGCCGCAGACCGCGAGCTCGGCCTCGTGCAGCAGGTCGTGGCCCCGCTGGCCACGCGCCGGGACGAGGACTCCCGCGCCCGCACCGCAGAGACGGCCCGCCGGCTCGGCGAGGCCATGCTCTCCCTGCACTCCGCGCTCGTGGAGGACGGGGTCTCCGCCCTCGCCGAGGGGCCGCGCCGATGAGTGCTCCCGACGACGTCCCCCTCACTGTCCTGGGAGTCCGGGTGGACCTGCCCGCCCAGAACCACGCCCTGCTGCTGCTCACTCCGGCGGGGGACCGGGTGGTCCCCGTGTGGGTGGGAGCCGCTGAGGCCACCGCGGTGGCGCTCGTCCTGGACGACGTCCCCCCGCCGCGTCCGCTCACCCACGACCTGTTGCTGTCCGCCGTGCGGGCACTGGGCGGCACCGTCTCCTGCGCCCGCCTCACCGGAACCGAGGGCGAAACCGTGCTCGGCGAGCTCGTGCTCGCCGACGGCACCGTGCTGGACGCGCGCCCCTCGGACGCCGTGGCCGTGGCGCTGCGGGCCGAGGCCCCCGTGCTCGCCCCGCCGGCCGTGGTCGAGGAGCTGGGCGTGCCCGCGCAGGAGCATGACACCGACGACCTGGAGTCCTTCCGCCGCTTCCTCGACGACGTGGACCCGGAGGACTTCGCCTGAGCCGAGCCCGTGTGCACAGGGCGGGGACGGCGGAGGCACGGGCCGTCGTCGTGCCCCTGCGGGCGGCCGCCGGCCGGCGACACGCCGGTTCGTGCGGGCGGCAGGTCTTTGACCGGGGACGCCCGGGACCGTACCTTCATGGAGAAGGGTTCCGCGCCGCCGGCGGCCCACCCTGTCCCTCCACGGTCACCGGAGGGCGGGGCCCGAGACGTCGGCACCCACTTCCCCCGAAGCGGAACCGAGACCAGGAGGGCTCACTCGTGACACCCCATGCAGGTTCTGGTCGGCCCGCACCGGTCGGCTCCCACCAAGGCATCCTCTTCACCGACGACATGCCGCAGCTGGACGAAGAGGCCGGCTACCGCGGCCCGACCGCGTGCAAGGCCGCCGGCATCACCTACCGGCAGCTCGACTACTGGGCGCGCACCGACCTCGTCGTGCCCACGGTGCGCACGGCCGCCGGCTCCGGCTCCCAACGCCTCTACTCGTTCCGCGACATCCTCGTGCTCAAGGTCGTCAAGCGGCTGCTGGACACCGGCGTCTCGCTGCAGCAGATCCGCACCGCCGTCGGCCACCTGCGCGAGCGCGGTGTGGAGGACCTCGCCCAGATCACCCTGATGAGCGACGGTGCCTCCGTGTACGAGTGCACCTCCGCCGACGAGGTCATCGACCTGGTCCAGGGCGGTCAGGGCGTCTTCGGCATCGCCGTGGGCCGGGTGTGGCGCGAGGTCGAGGGCACCCTCGCCGAGCTGCCCAGCGAGCACCTCCCGCAGGCCGAGCAGTTCCCCGGCGACGAGCTCTCCGCCCGCCGTCGCGCACGCCGCCAGCAGAGCGCCTCCTGACCCGCTGAGGCCGGGTGCGTCCGGCCCTGTCGCCCACGTCACCGCGCGAACGTGACGGGGCAGTCTCATGCCCGCGTGAACCCAGCGAGACATGCAGATGCACGTCCAGATGTTGTGGCACACTGCCAGCATGAGCGACTCTGCCGAGAACACCTCCGGCCGCAACGACGCGGCCCCCACAGCCGACACCGCACCCGTCTTCTCGAAGGTCCTCGTCGCCAACCGCGGCGAGATCGCCGTCCGCGCCTTCCGCGCCTGCTACGAGCTGGGCGCCAAGACCGTGGGCGTCTTCCCCTACGAGGACCGCAACTCGATCCACCGTCAGAAGGCCGACGAAGCCTACCGCATCGGCGAGGAGGGGCACCCGGTCCGCGCCTACCTGGACGTGGACGAGATCATCCGCGTCGCCAAAGACGCCGGCGCAGAGGCCATCTACCCGGGCTACGGCTTCCTCTCCGAGAACGCGGACCTGGCCCGCGCCGCCGCGGACAACGGCATCACCTTCGTGGGCCCGCCGGCCGACGTGCTCGAGCTGACCGGCAACAAGGTGGAGGCCCTGCGTGCCGCCAAGCGCGCCGGCATCCCGACCTTGGCCTCCTCGGAGCCCTCCGCGGACGTGGACTGGCTCCTGGAACAGGCCGAGGAGATCGGCTTCCCGATCTTCGTCAAGGCCGTGGCCGGCGGTGGCGGACGCGGCATGCGCCGCGTGGAGAGGCGTGAGGACCTCAAGGGGTCCCTCGAAGCCGCCATGCGTGAGGCCGACACCGCCTTCGGCGACCCCACCGTCTTCCTCGAGCAGGCCGTGTTGCGCCCGCGCCACATCGAGGTCCAGGTCCTCGCCGACGGCGCCGGCAACGTGGTCCACCTCTTCGAGCGCGACTGCTCCCTGCAGCGTCGCCACCAGAAGGTCGTGGAGATGGCCCCGGCCCCGCATCTGGACGAGGAGATCCCCGAGGCGCTCTACCGGGATGCCGTGGCCTTCGCCAAGGAGATGGGCTACGTCAACGCCGGCACCGTGGAGTTCCTCGTGGACACTGCGGGCGAGCGCGCCGGCCAGCACGTGTTCATCGAGATGAACCCGCGCATCCAGGTGGAGCACACCGTGACCGAGGAGGTCACCGACGTGGACCTGGTGGGCGCCCAGCTGCGCATCGCCGCCGGCGCCACCCTCCCGGAGCTCGGAATCACCCAGGAGTCCCTGCGCCTGCGCGGCTTCGCCATGCAGTGCCGCATCACCACCGAGGACCCGGCCAACGGCTTCCGCCCGGACACCGGGACCATCACCGCGTACCGCTCCGCCGGCGGCTCCGGCGTGCGCCTGGACGGCGGCACGATCTACGCCGGCGCCGAAGTCTCCCCGCACTTCGACTCCATGCTGGTGAAGCTCACCTGCCGCGGTCGCGACTACCTCACCGCCGTGCACCGTGCCCGCCGTGCGCTGGCGGAGTTCCGCATCCGCGGCGTGGCCACCAACATCCCGTTCCTGATGAACGTGCTGGACGACCCGCAGTTCCTCGCCGGCGACGTGGCCACGGACTTCATCGACACCCACCCGGAGCTGGTCCAGGTCAACCGGTCCCGGGACCGCGGCACCAAGGTGCTGCAGTACCTGGCCGACGTCACCGTGAACAGGCCCCACGGCGATCGCATCGACGGCATCGACCCGCGCGACCGCCTGCCGGCCCACCCGGGCGACAAGTCCCAGGAGCCGGACCGTTCGCCGTTCGACGGCCCGTCCCGCAACCCGGACGCCGTGCCGCCGACAGGCTGGCGCCAGGTGCTCCAGGAGAAGGGCCCCGAGGGCTTCGCCACGGCGCTGCGTGAGCAGACCGCGCTGGCCGTCACGGACACCACGTTCCGCGACGCCCACCAGTCCCTGCTGGCCACCCGCGTCCGCACCCGTGACCTGCTGGCCGCCGCGCCGGCGGTCGCCCACACCCTGCCGGGGCTGTTCTCCGTCGAGGCCTGGGGCGGCGCCACCTACGACGTGGCCCTGCGCTTCCTTTCCGAGGACCCGTGGAAGCGCCTCGAGCTGCTCCGCGCCGAGATGCCGAACATCCCGATCCAGATGCTGCTGCGCGGCCGCAACACCGTGGGCTACACCCCGTACCCGACCGAGGTGACCGACGCCTTCGTGGCCGAGGCCGCCGAGGCCGGCGTGGACATCTTCCGCATCTTCGACGCGCTGAACGACGTCTCGCAGATCACCCCGGCGATCGAGGCCGTCCGCGCCACCGGCACCGCCGTGGCCGAGGCCGCCCTCTGCTACACCGGAAACATGTCCGACCCGGACGAGAAGCTGTACACCCTCGACTACTACATGGGCCTGGCCCGCCAGATGGTCGACGCCGGTGCGCACATCCTCGCCATCAAGGACATGGCCGGCCTGCTGCGTCCGGCCGCCGCCCGCGAGCTCGTCACCGCCCTGCGCGCCGAGTTCGACCTGCCCGTGCACCTGCACACCCACGACACCGCCGGCGGCCAGCTGGCAGCCCTCCTCGCCGCCGCCGAGGCCGGGGTGGACGCCGTGGACGTGGCGACCGCCTCCATGGCGGGCACCACCAGCCAGGTGCCGATGTCCGCCCTCGTCGCCGCGCTCGAGCACACCGAGCGGGACACCGGCCTCACCCTGGACGCCGCCGCGGCCATGGAGCCCTACTGGGAGTCCGTGCGCTCGATCTACGCGCCGTTCGAGGCCGGCCTCAAGGCCCCCACCGGCCGGGTGTACCAGCACGAGATCCCGGGCGGTCAGCTGTCCAACCTGCGCACGCAGGCGATCGCCCTCGGCCTGGGCGAGCGCTTCGAGCAGATCGAGTCCATGTACGCCGCCGCGGACGACATGCTCGGCCACCTGGTGAAGGTGACCCCGTCCTCCAAGGTCGTCGGCGACCTCGCCCTGCAGCTCGTGGGCCGGGACGTGGACCCGAAGGAGTTCGCCGAGCGCCCGCAGGACTTCGACATCCCGGACTCGGTGGTCGGCTTCCTCCGCGGCGAGCTGGGCGACCCGCCCGGCGGCTGGCCGGAGCCGTTCCGCACGAAGGCCCTGCAGGGCCGCCGTGAGGGCACCGGCATGACCGAGATCCCCGAGGAGGACAAGGCCGTGCTGGCCGAGTCCGGCGAGCAGCGCCGCGCCACGTTGAACCGCCTGCTCTTCCCGGCCCCGACCAAGGAGTACGAGGCCCACCGCGATGAGTTCGGCGACACCTCGACGCTGCACACCCGCGACTTCCTCTACGGCCTCGTGCCGGGCCGCGAGCACGTCATCTCCCTGGGCCGCGGCGTCCGCCTCCTGGCGGTCCTGCAGTCCGTGTCCGAGCCGGACGAGAAGGGCATGCGCACCGTCATGCTCACCCTCAACGGCCAGATGCGCCACGTGATGGTCCGCGACCGCTCGGTGGAGTCCTCCGTCCGCACCGCGGAGAAGGCCGACTCGTCCGTGGCCGGCCAGATCCCGGCACCGTTCGCCGGCTCCGTGACCGTCCAGGTCGCCGAGGGCGACACGGTGGAGGCCGGCGACCCGGTCGCCACCATCGAGGCGATGAAGATGGAGGCGGCGATCACCACGCCGGTGGGCGGCACCGTCAAGCGAGTCGTCCTCGAGGGCGTCACCCCGGTCAACGGCGGCGACCTCATCGTGGTCATCGACGAGGCCTGACCTTCCCTGCCCCGCGCAGGGGCGCAGCGTCCGCTGGGGCGGGCACCGCAGCTGCGGTGCCCGCCCCAGCGCTGCGTCCGGCCTATGCTGGCTGGCATGTCGACCAGCACCTCCACCTTCGACCACCCCGGGACTGCGGCCGCCGAGCACTTCGACCTGATCATCATCGGCTCCGGCTCCGGCAACTCCCTGATCAGTGAGGCCTGGGAGGGCCGCCGGGTCGCCGTCGTGGACGGTGGGACCTTCGGCGGCACCTGCCTCAACGTGGGCTGCATCCCCACGAAGATGTACGCCTACCCCGCCTCGCTGGGCGGCTCCGAGCAGGAGGCGGCCCGGGTGAACGTGGACCTGCGCCGCGAGGGTGTGGACTTCCCGGCGCTGCGGGACCGCATCTTCGGCCGCATCGACGCCATCAGCGACAGCGGGCTGCGGTACCGTCGCGACGAGCTGGACTACACCACCGTGGTCGAGGAACGTGTGCGCTTCACCGGCCCCAAGCAGCTCACCACGGATTCCGGGCGGGTGCTCACCGCGGACCAGATCGTGGTGGCCGCCGGCTCCCGGCCGTCGCTGCCGGACATTCCCGGCGTGGACCTGCCCGCCGTGCACACCTCGGACACCGTCATGCGACTGCCTGAGCTGCCGCGCCGCGTGGTGGTGGTCGGCGGAGGGTTCATCGCCGTGGAGTTCGCCGCCGTGTTCGACGGCCTCGGCTCCGAGGTGGTCCAGGTGATCCGCGGCGAACGGCTGCTGACCTCCCACGACGACTCCGTCTCCGCCCGCTTCACCGAGATCGCCTCCCGCACATGGGACGTGCGCACCGGCTGGGAGCCGCGAAAGATCGTCCCCGGGCACGACGACGGCCCCGTCACCGTCCGCTTCGCCCGCAGCTGGCGCGGTGCCGCGCAGGAGGGCACGGCCGCCGGGATGGGGGAGCAGGCCGCCGGGACGGCCGAGGCGTTCCTCGAGCTCGAGGCCGACGTGGTGCTCATGGCGACCGGCCGCACCCCGAACGTGGACACCCTGGACGTGGCGGCGGCCGGCCTGGACGTCACCCACCGCGGCGTCCTTGCCGTGGACGCCTACCAGCGGCTGCTCTCCGGCGGAGAGCCGGTCGAGGGGATGTGGGGCCTGGGAGACGTGGTCAACTCCTGGCAGCTCAAGCACGTGGCGAACCACGAGGCGCGTGTGGTGGCGCACAACCTGGTGCATCCGGAGGACCTGCGCGAGAACCGACTGGCCCCGGTGCCGTCCGCTGTGTTCTCCCGCCCGCAGGTGGCCTCCGCCGGACTGACCGAGCAGCAGGCGGTGGACCAGATCGGCGCCGAGAACGTGACGGTGAAGGAGCAGGAGTTCGGCGATGTCGCCTACGGCTGGGCGATGAACGACGCCGTCGGCCTGTGCAAGCTGGTCGCGGACCGCCGCACCGGGCGACTCCTGGGCGCGCACCTGGTGGGCCACGAGGCGGCGAATCTCATCCAGCCGCTGGTGCAGGCCATGTCCTTCGGCCTGGATGCGCACACCGTGGCCCGCGGGCAGTACTGGATCCATCCGGCCCTGTCCGAGGTGGTGGAGAACGCCCTGCTCGGCCTCGACGTCCCGGACTCCGGCCTGCTCTGAGCCGGACGCACGCGGGCCCCGGACCTGGGGTGGTCCGGGGCCCGCAGGCGCCTGCGGCGGCCGGTGCCGCCGGCGCGGATCAGCCGCCGTTGTAGATCGAGTCGATCTCCGTCTGGAAGTCCTTCATGATCGCTGCGCGCCGCATCTTCAGGGACGGGGTCATGTGGCCGTCCTCGAGGGTGAAGTCGCGGTCGAGGATGCGGAACTCGCGGATCGACTCGGCGCGGGACACGGTCTGGTTGGTGCGCTCGACGATCTCGGCGATGTGGGCGCGGACCTTCTCGTTCTTCGCGGCCTCCGGCACGGACATGCCCGAGTCCAGGCCGTGGGCGGAGAGCCAGCCGGGGAGGGTGTCCGCGTCGAGCGTGACGACCGCGGCGACGAACGGCTTGCCGTCGCCCACGACCATGACCTGGGAGACCACCGCGTCGGAGCGGATGAGGTCCTCCATCTGCGCCGGGGCGACGTTCTTGCCGCCGGCGGTCACGAGGAGCTCCTTCTTGCGGCCGGTGATCTTGAGGAATCCGTCCTCGTCCAGGGAGCCGAGGTCTCCGGTGCGGAACCAGCCCTCGGCGTCGAAGGCCTCGGCGTTGGCGTCGTCGCGCTGGTGGTACCCGGCCATCACGCAGACGCCCTTGGCGAGGATCTCGCCGTCCTCGGCGATCTTCACCGCGTTGCCGCCCAGGGGCAGGCCCACGGTGCCGATCTTCAGGTCGTCCGGGGTGTTCACGGTGATCGGCGCGGTGGTCTCGGTCAGGCCGTAGCCCTCGAGGACGGTCAGGCCGATGCCGCGGAAGAAGTGGGCCAGCTCGGTGGACAGCGGGCCGCCGCCGGAGACGGCGTACTGCAGCTCGCCGCCCATGGCTGCGCGGATCTTGCCGTAGAGCAGCCTGGAGAACAGGGCGCGCTTGGCCTTGAGGGCCAGCGGCACCTTCCCGGTGTCCAGGGCCTTGGAGTAGGCGATAGCGACCTGTGCGCCCTTCTCGAAGATCTCGCCCTTGCCGCCGTCCTGGGCCTTGAGCAGGGCGGCGTTGTAGACCTTCTCGAACACGCGGGGGACGGCCAGGAGGAACGAGGGTTTGAAGGACTGCAGGGCCGTGGTGAGCTTGGTGAGGTCCGAGGTGTGGCCGCAGCGGGCGCCGGCGGCGACCGTCAGCACGGACACGAAGCGGGCGAACACGTGCGCCAGCGGGATGAAGAGCACGGTGGACTCGCGCTCGTTCACGATGTCCCCGAGCGAGCTCTCGAGGGCCTGGTGGCACAGCTCGGCGAAGTTGCCGTGGGTGAGCCGGCAGCCCTTGGGCTTGCCGGTGGTGCCAGAGGTGTAGATGATCGTCGCGGGGTCCTCGAGCCCGGCGTGCGAGCGGCGGGCCTCGACGTCCTCGTCGGCGACGTCGCGGCCGGCCGCGGCGAGCTCGTCCAGGCCGGTGCCCGGCAGGCCGGAGTCCGGATCGATGACCCACAGGCCCTTGAGCTCGGGCAGGGACTCGCGGTGAACGGCGTCGGTGACCGTCTTGCGCCGGTCGGCGTTCTCCACCACGACCGCCTTGATCGCGGCGTCCTCGACGATCCAGGCGGCCTGGGAGGCCGAGGAGGTCTCATAGATCGGCACGGTCACGGCGCCGGCGTACCAGATGGCGAAGTCGACGAGGGTCCACTCGTAGCGGGTGGCGGCCATGAGGCCGACGCGGTCGCCCTGGCCGATGCCGGAGGCGATGAGGCCCTTGGCCAGCTCGACGGCGCGGTCACGGAACTCCTTGGCGGTGACGTCGCGCCACGAGGTCTCGCCCACCGGCACCGAGAAGAGGATGCCGTGGCTGCGCTCGCGCACCTGGCGCTCGAGCAGGTCCGTGATGTTGGACTCGGCGGGCAGCGCCGGTGCGGGCGGGGTGCTGATCTGCTGCATAGAGGCTCCTGGTGCACGTGAGGGGACCAGATCCGCCGCCGAGTCCGTGGCGGGGATCACATTGCTGAAGTCTACGATACCCGCAGTCTCGGATTTTTCCGTATCCGTCCAGGCGGCAGCGTGGTGGTCGGGTCCGGGCCCGGGAGGGCAGGTGCCCGACGGTCAGACCTGGGCCCCGCGGTCGAGGCGGTCTCCGCGGCCGTCGCCGCGTCGGGGCAGCTGCAGGAACAGGCCCACGCCGCCGCCGGAGGCGACCAGGACGAGGGCGAACAGCGCCCAGCCGGGCAGGGACACCACCGGCAGGACCGCCAGGATCAGGAGGGCGAGGATCGGCAGCAGCAGGGCGCTTGCGGCGAGCACGAGGGAGGGGCGCCCGCTGAGCACCGGCGGCGGCTCCGGCGGCACGAACTCGCCGGGCAGCTCCTCGTCCTCGTCGGGCTCGGGGTGCAGCACCGGCCACGGCGCAGCCGGCGCGGCAGGCTCGTGCGGCGGCGCGGGACGGCCGCCCTCGGCTGAGGTCCGACGCCCCTCCTCGGCCGGCGGGGCCGCGGGCATGTCCGGGCGGAGGCGGGCGACGATGTCGTCCCACACCTGGTCGTCCGAGGGGTGACGGCGCTCGGAGCCCTCGTGGTCCTCGGGGCCGTCCGGGAAGCGGTCCGGCGTCATCGGCGGGCCGCCTTCCGGCACACGCTGTCCACGAAGGCGGCGCTGTGCTCCACGATCAGCGGCAGGTCGCGGTCCATGGTGGCCACGTGGTAGCTGCGCTCCAGGCGCACCTGCTCGAAGGCGGCCGCACGCAGCCCGGCCCGCAGACGATCCTGGGAGGACGGCGGCACCACATGGTCCTGCGGGGACCAGTACGAGACGACGTCTGCGGTGATCCGGGGCAGCCCGCGGACTGCGGCTCGCTGGATGCGGCCGAGCGCGGCGACGCCGCCGACCGGGGTGCGCTCGTACGCGTGCTCGCTGACCGGGGCCGCGACGTCGTCGGCCACCGGGGCCGTGGACGCGACCACCCAGCGCAGCAGGGGAGCGGCATGGGCGAGCGGCTGTCCGAAGGACAGGGCCGGGTTCACCACGGCCACCCCCGCCACCGGGCGGTGTGCCGCCGCGTCCAGGGCGAGCGCCCCGCCCATGGACAGGCCGGCCACCACCACGTGGCGGTGCTCGGTCAGGGCGCGGTCCACGTGTGCGCGCACGGCGCTGCGCAGGTCATCGGCGCTGACCCTGTTGAGGTCCTGCCAACAGGTGCCGTGTCCCGGCAGCAGCGGCACGATCACCCTGCTGCCGCGTTCGGCCAGGGCGTGGGCCCAGTCCTTGACCGAGTGCGGGCCGGAGGTGAAGCCGTGCACCATCACGACGGCGCGGTCGCCGGCGCCGCGTGCCGGCGGCAGGTCCAGCGGGCGATGAACAGGGTCGACCGGGACGGTCCCGGCCGCAGTCGGCGGCACAGGGCAGGTGCGTCGCGTGTGGGGCATGGCCACCACCCTAGCGGCGCCGCTCGGACTACGATGGAGCCACAGCACCGTCCGTCCGCCGTCCCAGGAGAGGCATGTCCACCTTCTACCGGTCCGCCCGCACGTTCGTGGTCCGCCCCGTGGTGAGGGCGCTGTTCAGCCCCTGGGTGAAGGGCCGTGCCCATGTGCCCGAGACCGGCGGGGCGATCCTCGCCAGCAACCACCTCTCCGTCTCGGACTCCGTGTTCATGCCGGCGAGCCTGGACCGCCAGGTCCACTTCCTCGCCAAGATGGAGTACTTCACCGGCACCGGCCTGAAGGGCTGGATCACCAGGAAGTTCTTCGTGGCGATCAACCAGCTGCCGATGGACCGCTCCGGTGGCGCCGCCTCCCTGCGCTCCCTGCAGGCGGGCCTGGAGGCCCTCCAGGAGGGCAAGCTGCTCGGCATCTACCCGGAGGGCACCCGAAGCCCCGACGGTCGCCTGCACCGCGGCAAGATCGGCGTGGCCAAGCTCGCGCTCGCCGCGGACGTGCCGGTGGTGCCGATCGCCATGATCGGCACGGACAAGGTCCAGCCCATCGGCCAGTCGCTCCCGCGTCCGGGCCGCGTGGGGGTCATCTTCGGCGAGCCGCTCACGTTCTCCCACCTGAAGGACCGCAAGGACGAGATCGCCGTCCTGCGCCAGGTGACCGACGAGATCATGGAGGCCATCCGCCGCCTCTCCGGCCAGGAGTACGTGGACGTCTACGCGGCGGACGTGAAGTCCGGCCACGTCCAGGCCCCGTCGCACGCTGCGCGCACCTGACCTCGCCCCGTCTGTCGGGCCGGTCGCCGGCGGCGGGCTGCCGCATGCACGTCCCACGACGACGGCCGCCCGCTTCGGTCTGCCGTCGCGCCTGCGGCGTCCGCCCGCTCCCGTGAAGAGGCGCTCTGTGAGACGTGCATGTCCACATGTCGGCCACCGGCCGTGTGCTCGCCCCTGGCCGAGGATCGCGCACCTAGGGTGGAGCGCATGACTGCACACTCCCGCGACGAGATCCTGGCCTTCGGCACCGCCACCTCCGAGGGTGCCGCCACCACTGCCGGCCTGGACCACTGGCGCAGCCTGCCCATCAGCCAGGCGCCGCAGTGGGCGGACCAGGAGGACTATGAGGCCGCCGTCGCCGAGCTGAGCCAGGTGCCGCCGCTCGTGTTCGCCGGCGAGGTGGACGTGCTGCGCACCCGGCTGGCGGAAGCCGCCCGCGGCGAGGCCTTCGTCCTGCAGGGAGGTGACTGCGCCGAGACCTTCGCCGGATCCACCGCGAACCGCATCAGCGCCCGGGTGAAGACGATCCTGCAGATGGCGGCCGTGCTCACCTACGGCGCGTCGGTGCCCGTGGTGAAGATGGGCCGCATCGCCGGACAGTTCGCCAAGCCCCGCTCCTCGGACACCGAGACCCGTGACGGGGTGACCCTGCCGTCCTTCCGCGGGGAGATCGTCAACGGCTACGAGTTCACCGAAGAGGCCCGTCGGCACGACGCCCGCCGCATGGTGCAGGCGTACCACACCTCCGCCTCCACCCTGAACCTGGTCCGTGCCTTCACCCAGGGAGGCTTCGCCGACCTGCGCAGCGTCCACGCCTGGAACCAGGGCTTCCTCGCCAATCCGGCGTACGCGAAGTACGAGGAGATGGCCGCCGAGATCGACCGCGCGGTCCGCTTCATGGGGGCGGCCGGCGTGGACTTCGAGGCGATGCGCCGCACCGAGTTCTACTCCGCCCACGAGGCGCTGCTGCTCGACTACGAGCGCGCCCTCACCCGTGAGGACTCGCGTACCGGGAACCCCTACGCCACCTCTGCGCACTTCCTCTGGATCGGTGAGCGCACCCGCCAGGTGGACGGGGCCCATGTGGACTTCCTCTCCCGCGTGCGCAACCCGATCGGCGTCAAGCTGGGCCCGTCCACGAAGGTCGACGACGTGCTGGCCCTGGCAGAGAAGATCGACCCGACACGCGAGCCGGGCCGCCTGACCTTCATCACCCGCATGGGCGCCGGCGTCATCCGCGACGTCCTGCCGGACATCGTCTCCGGGGTGAAGGATGCGGGCCTGGAGCCGGTCTGGGTCACCGACCCGATGCACGGCAACACCGTCACGGCCAAGAACGGCTACAAGACGCGCCGCTTCGAGGACGTCATGGACGAGGTCGCCGGATTCTTCGACGTGCACCGCGAGCTCGGCTCCCACCCGGGCGGCATGCACGTCGAGCTCACCGGAGACGACGTGGCCGAGTGCCTCGGCGGCGCCAACCTCGTGGACGAGTCCGCCTTCGAGGAGCACTACGAGTCGCTCTGCGACCCTCGGCTGAACCACGAGCAGTCCCTCGAGATGGCCTTCCTGGTCACGGAGGCGCTGACGCACCCGGACCGCCGCGCCTGAGGGCACGGGGGCCGCACGCAGGACGGGGCCGGACCCTCCACCGCGGAGGATCCGGCCCCGTCAGCCCTCAAAAAGCACGGGCGCGGAAGATCGAGCCCTCATCGAGCTGGGCGCCGCCGCGGGGCTGCTGCTCCGCGATGCGCGGTTCACGCAGACCGAAGATGCCGCCGCCCGGGGTGGTCTCGACCTCCAGCCGCAGGCCGGCCTCGGCGGCCCGGTCCCGGGCCTGTTGGACGGTCAGACCGGACACGTCCGGCACCGCGACTCGGCGGGGTCCCTCGGAGACGGTCAGGCGCACCAGAGCGTTGCGGCTCGTGGTCGAGCCCGGCGCGGGCACCTGGGAGATGACCTGACCTTCGGGGACGTCGGGATCGTGGCGCGTGTGCTCGACCTTGACGAGCAGGCCGGCGTCCTGGGCGGCCAGCCGGGCGTCGGCGGCGTCGCGGCCCACGAGGTCCGGGGCCAGCACGGGGGCCGGGCCGGAGGAGACGGTGAGCTCGATCCGGTCCCCGGTGCGCACCTCGGTGCCGGCCGCCGGGGCGGAGGCCACCACGGCGCCGGCGGAGTAGACCTCGTCGTGTCTGCTGGAGACGTCGACCTGCAGACCTGCCTCGTGCAGGCGCGCCACGGCGGTCTCACGATCCGTGCCGCCGAGGTCCGGGACGGTGGAGGACGCCCCGGAGAACGGGACGTTGCCGGCGCCGAGCGTCCAGCCCAGCAGCAGGGCCATGCCGGTGAGCAGCAGGGTCACCGCGATGCCGGTGGCCAGGGTGCGCCCGTTGCCCTGCCCGACGTCCAGGGTCGGGCGCTGGGCGGCGCGGCGGCGCTGACGCTTCGAGACCGGGCGGGGGCCTGGAGCGGCGGAGCCTGCCGGGGGTCCGGAGGGCCGGTCCGCCGAGAGGCGGCCCGCCGATCCACGGTCCAGCACCCGGGTCTGGTCCGAGGACGCGGTCGGGCCGGGTGCGGCCGCAGGGGTGTCCGGGGCGCGGTCCGGGACGTCACGACCGTCCGGCTGCGGCTCCGTGCGGTGGTCGCCGTGCCGGCCCCGGCCCGCGGGGGAGGCGACGTCCCCCGTGCCGGGTGAGGGACCGTCGTCGGGAACGGACGGATACGGCACCACGGAGGTCGGCTGGTGCCCGGCTCCGCCCGGCTCGATGACGACGGCGGCGTTCTCGAGGCTCTCCTCCTCGGCCGCCGTCGAGTGCGGCTCGCGGTCCAGCAGGGAGTCCGGGGTGGAGGAGAGCAGGCGGCGCACCTCGGCGGCCACCTCGGCCGCGTCCTCGGGGCGGTCTGCAGGGACGGGCTCGGTGCACCACAGCACCAGGTCGCTCACCGCGTCCGGCACCTCCGGCACCACGACGGTCGGCGCCGGCACCCGGCTGCGGATGTGCTCGTAGGCCACCTGCACCGGGCTGTCCGCGGTGTACGGCTGACGGCCGGTGAGCAGTTCGAAGAGCATGATGCCGGCCGCATAGACGTCCGAACGCGCGTCCGCCTCCTCGCCGGAGACGAGCTCGGGCGAGAGGTAGGCGACCGTGCCCACCAGGGCCTTGCCGCCCGAGGTGTGGGACGTGGTGGCACGGGAGAGGCCGAAGTCGGCGACGCGGATGCGGCCGTCCTCTCCGACGAGCACGTTCTCCGGCTTCACGTCCCGGTGCATCAGCCCGGCCTCGTGCGCGGCGGCGAGGCCGTCCAGCACCGGAAGGAGCAGGGTCAGCGCGCGGCGGGAGGTCAGCGGGGCCTCGTCCCGGACGATCCGACGCAGCGTGCAGCCGGGGACGTACTCCATGACCAGATAGGCGACGACCTCGCCGTCCGGGCCGTCCGCATGTCCCTGGTCCAGCACCCCCACCACATGGGGATGCGCCAGCCGGGCGGCCGTCTTGGCCTCGCCCTCGAAGCGCGCCACGAGGGCGGGGTCCTCCGCCAGGTGCGGAAGCATCGCCTTGACGGCGACCTGTCGGTCCAGGCGCGTGTCCACGGCCAGGTACACGGTGGACATGCCGCCGCGGGCCAGGCGCGCGCGGATGAGGTAGCGGCCGTCGAGGGTCGCTCCCACCAGGGGGTCCGTGCGCGGGGACGTCATTCCACCAGGGTAGATCACGCCCCGGAAAGGACACGGGCGGAGAAGATCAGAACATGGCCATCGCTGCCTTCACGCGGGCGACGTAGGCGGCGGTGTCGGGCTTCAGGCCGTGGCGCATCACGCCGCTGTGCCCCTGGTAGTAGGCGCCGATGCCCAAGTCACGGGTGGGAGTGTTCTGCTGCATGTAGCGGATGATGGCGACGCCCGCGGTCACGTTGTCCTGCGGATCCAGCAGGTTCAGCTCCCGGCCCACCAGCTGGGACGCGAACTCGCCGGCCACCGGGATGACCTGCATGGTGCCGATCGCGTTCGCGGGGGAGACGGAGCGGTGCTGGAAGCGGGACTCGGTGTACGCGTGCGCCAGGGCCAGGCGTGGGTCCACGCCCATGCTGCGGGCGGTCTCGCGGATCAGCTGCTGCGTCTCGGCCGGCGACGGGGCCGGCGCGGCCTGCAGGCGGGCGTAGTTCTCGTTCGCCGAGGCGGTCACGTGCTCCGGGTAGGTGTAGTGGAGGAACGTGTTGCCGATCGGGCGGTTCTGCGGGGCCGGGGCGGAGGACTTCGGGCTGCCGTCGTCTACGACCAGCACGTCGCCGACGTACATCGGCGAGTCCACGCTCAGGCCGTTCAGGTCGCGCAGCCTCTTCACGGAGATGCCGAACTTCTGGGCCACCCGCCACGGGGAGTCGCCGGCGACGACGGTGTACCGGACGGCTTCCCCGGAGGTCGAGCCGGTGCGCTCGAGCGCAGTGGACCGGCCTGCGGACCGCGTCGGGGCCGGGTCGGCCTGCTCCGCCGGTGCGGAGGAGGCGGCACCGGGGACCTTCAGCACCATGCCCGGATGGAGCGTGGTGGTGGCGGACATGCCGTTGGCCTTCTGGAGCGCCGCCATGGTGCTGCCGGTGCGCTGGGCGATGATCCACCAGCCGTCGTTGCGGCGGACGGTGTAGGTGGAGGCGGCCTGGCCGGAACGCTTCGAGGAGGTCGAGGCCTTGCGCTCGCCGGAGGACGTCGGCGCTGCGGTGCCGGTGGGCAGGGTGATCTTCTGGCCGGCGTAGATGACCGTGCTGTAGTCCATGCCGTTGAGGCGGAACACCTCCTTGAGCGGCACCCTGTGGGCCCAGGCGATCTCGGAGAGCGTGTCGCCGCGCCGGACGGTGTAGGTGCTGGTGGCGGGCGCGACGGTGCCGTCGGAGCCGGAGCCGGAGCCGGAGCCCGTGGGCCGCTGCTCGGCCGGGCGTGTGGCCTCCTCGGCCTGGGCCGCCGGAGCGGTGCCGAGGAGCATCAGAGGGAGCACGGAGGTGGTCAGGGCCGAGCGGACGAGACGCTGACCGGAAGCGCGCGGCGCGGGGGCCGTCTGCTGCTGGGAAGCGGACATGGAACGGGTACCTCACGAGGAGTCGTCGACGGTGATGACAAGCCGCGGCGGCCACCCGCCGCGTGATCACACAACGATCTCGTCAACAGCGGCGTGTCGCGTTGACGAGATCGTTCTGTGACCTTCGTGAGCCTAGTGCGGGGAGGGGGTGAGGGCCAGCCGGGACCAATGAATGCGCTGTGAGTACGGGGCGATGCAGGTCAGTGCGGCGTGTCGCACGCAGGACAAGGTTGTCACGTGGGGAAAGGTGCGGGCCGTGCCGGTCGTGATGTCACCGTGACCGCACCCGTGAGGGAACGACCAGTCCGCCGGGGAACTATCGTGGAGCCGTGAACACCAGCGACGCCTCCGATCAGATCCCCGCCGACCTCGACGCCCTCGTGGGCCAGTGGCTGACCCTTCCCGAGGTCGCCGAGCGCCTCGACGTCGTCGTCTCCCGTGTCCACAACCTCGTGAAGGACCGGAGGCTCGTGGCCGTCCGCCGCGGCGAGCGCGCCGTGCGCAGCGTCCCGGCCCTGTTCCTCTCCGCGACCGAGGTCGTCGAGCCCGTGCACGGCACGCTGGTCCTCCTCAACGACGCTGGCTTCTCCGACGAGGAGGCCCTGCGCTGGCTCTTCACCGAGGACGAGTCCCTGCCGGGGCGTCCGATCGACGCACTGCGCGACGGCCGCAAGACGGAGGTCCGCCGCCGCGCCCAGGCCCTCGCCTGGTGAGCCCGGCCCGGCGCTCGCCGGATGCCTCCCGACGACGTCCCCTCGCCTGACACGGCCCGGTCCGCCCGGGTCGGGGCGGACCGGGCCGTGTCCCGGGCGCCCCCGTGACCGTCAGGTAGCCCTCCGTGCCCGTCGGATCACCCACCGCGTCTGACGGGTCACCCACCCTGCCCGTCGGGTCAGGCGGTGCGGTGCAGAAGCGTGTCCATCAGGCCGCGCAGGTCCGCCAGCGCCGACGGCTCGGCGCCCGAGCCCTCGAGGCGGCCGGCGGCCTCCTGGGCCTGGGCGACCAGGTCGTCGATCTCGGCGCGGACGCGCTTCTCGGCGCCGCACTTGCGCAGGGCCTGCTGCCAGTGGGCCACGCGCTGCGCGCTCAGGTCGGCCCGGCCCAGCTCGTCCTCGAGTGCGGCCGCAGTGTCCGCCTCCAGCAGGTCGAGGGCGTGGGCGATCAGCACGGTCCGCTTGCCCTCGCGCAGGTCGTCGCCGGCAGGCTTGCCGGTCAGCTCCGGGTCGCCGAAGACGCCCAGCAGGTCGTCCTGGTACTGGAAGGCGAGTCCGAAGGGGAGGGTGACGGGCTCGAAGGAGGCGACGAGGCCGTCGTCGCCGCCGGCCAGGACGGCGCCGAGGGCCATCGGGTGCACGGCGGAGTAGCGCGCGGACTTGTACTCCACCACCGTCTCCGCCCGCTGCGCGGCCACGGCGGGGTCCTCCGCCGGCGGGGCCATCTCGGCGAGGACGTCCAGGTACTGGCCGAGCATCACCTCGAAGCGCATGGTCTCCATCTCCTGGCGGGCACGGTCCGCCCGCGGCGAGCCTGCGAACGCGTCGTGGAAGGCGGCGTCGGACAGGGAGAGGCAGACGTCTCCGGCGAGGATCGCGGCGGAGACGCCGAAGTGCTCCGGGTCGTGGCGCCATCCTGACGAGCGGTGCATGGCCTCGAAGGCGCGGTGGACCGCAGGCATGCCCCGGCGGGTGTCCGAGCGGTCGAGGATGTCATCGTGGATCAGGGCCGCCGCCTGGAACAGCTCGAAGGCCGCTCCCGCCGTGATGATCCTCGGGTCGTCCGCAGCGCCTCCGGCCGCGCGCCAGCCGAGCCAGCAGAGGGTGGCACGCAGGCGCTTGCCGCCCGCGGTCAGCCGGGAGATCGCGTCCACGACCGCCGCCGCCTCCGGGTGGACCTGCTCGGCGCGGGCGCGGTGGGAGCCCAGCAGCTCGGTCAGACGGTCCGCCACGGCGGCGCGGAACTGCTCCGGGGCCAGGCGGTCATGCGGGATGTTCTGCGACATGCGCCCACCCTATGCCGTCCGTGCCGTGGGTAGGGTCGAAGACATGCAGCAGCCGGCGCCCGTGGACCCCGGGGACGACGCCACCGTCCTCCATGTGGACATGGACGCGTTCTTCCTCTCCGTGGAGCTGCGCGAGCGGCCGGACCTACGGGGCGTCCCCGCCGCGGTGGCCGGCCGGTCGCTGCGCTCGGTCATCCTCTCCGCCTCCTATGAGGCCAGGGCGTTCGGGGTGCGCTCGGCGATGCCCGTGGGACAGGCGCTGCGCCTGTGCCCCCAGCTGCGCCTCGTGGAGCCGCGGCAGAGCGTCTACCGTTCCGTGTCCGCCGAGGTCATGGCCCTGCTCGACCGGGTCACCCCGGTGCGCGAGCAGCTCAGCGTGGACGAGGCGTTCCTGGACGTGGCCGGCTCCCGGCGTCGTCTGGGCCCGCCGGCCCGGATCGGTGCCGCGATCCGCGAACGCGTGCGTGCCGAGCTCGGCCTGCCCTGCTCCGTGGGTGCGGCGCCCGTGAAGTTCGTGGCCAAGATGGCCTCCACGGCCGCCAAGCCCGACGGCCTGGTGGTCGTCCCCGGGGAGCGGCTCCTCGAGTTCCTGCATCCCCGCCCCATCGACCACCTGTGGGGCGTCGGCCCCGTGCTGGCCCTGCGGCTGCGCACCCGCGGCATCGACACGATCGGTGACGCCGCCGCTCTGCCGGAGGGGCGCCTGCGCCAGTGGTTCGGCGAGGTCGGGGCACGCGTCGAGGACCTGTCCCGAGGCCTCGACCCCCGTCCGGTGCACCAGGAGACAGGGCACCAGAGCATCGGCGCGGATCACACGTTCGACGACGACCCGACCGACCCGGAGGAGATCGACCGCCACGTGCTCCGGCTCTGCCACCACGTCGCCGGACGGTTGCGCGCCGAGGGTGTGCTCGCCGGCGGCGTCACCGTCCGGGTGAAGTCCCCGGAGGCCCGGGTCCGTTCGCGGGCCGCCCGGCTGCCGGACCCCACGGACTCCGGCCACGACCTCTTCGCTCCGGCGCGCCGTGCCGTCAGGGAGCTGCTCGCGGACAGGCCCCATCCGCTGCGTCTGGTCGGGGTGCGGGCCGAACGGCTGACGGACGAGCAGGCGCCGCGGCAGCAGAGCCTCTTCGACGACGAGGCAGGCGGCCGGGCCGCCGACTGGGGCGCAGCCGAGCGTGCGGTGGACGCCGTCCGCCGTCGCTTTCCGGGCCTCGGACCCGCCCCGGCCTCGCTGCTCGGCGACGCCGACCCTGCGGCCGACGGCCGCGACCGCCGGCAGTGACGGTCTGCTCCGACGCCGGCTGAACGGCGTGCCGCGGCGATGTCCGGACCGGGGCGGCGAGCCGTCTCCTGGGAGGTTGCCGTGCGCGGCCGTCACCCACTGGCCCGGCGGCGTCGCCGTCACTAGACTGATAGGTCAGACGACCTGTACGGCGTCGCAGGTCGGGAACGGATCCGACGCACCGGAAGATAGCACGGACCGGAAGAAAGCAGAGGTGCGGCCATGCCGCTGTCAGAGCGCGAGCAGCGCATGCTCGACGAGCTCGAGGCCCAGCTGCGCACGGAGGACCCCCGGCTCGACACCCACCTCAGGGACAGCCGCCCCGGCGGCGTCTCCGTCCGGCGCGTCGTCCTCGGTGTCGCGATCGCCGTCGCCGGCCTCGCGGTCGTGCTCCTCGGCGTCTCCCTCCAGAACGTGATCGTGGGCGTCGTGGGCGTCGCCGTCATGGGCGCCGGCGTCTACGTGCTCACCAGCCGCGGCTCCGGCGACTCCTCCGAGGCCGGCCGTGCCGACGCCGGCGCCCGCGCGGCAGCCGGCGGGAAGAAGAAGGAGAGCGACTTCATGTCCCGCCTCGAACAGCAGTGGGACGAACGCCGAGGCCAGGGGCGCTGAGCCCCCGGAGGGCACCGCCGGCCACCCACCACTCCACGAAGGCCCCGACCGCGATGCGGTCGGGGCCTTCGTCATGTGCGCCCTCGGACGGTGAGGGGGCGCCCTGAGGGAGGCGGCCGCCGTCGGGGTGGGCGGCCGAGGCCCCCACTTCCCTCCACCGGTCCCTCCACACCCCTCCCCGAGCCCCTCCACCGGGACTGCCCTGCCCTCCACCGGGCCTTCGGCGAGGGGTGTCGCGGGGGCGGGCGGCCGGCCCCTCCACTGTCCTCCACTGTGAAGCATCCGCATGAATCCGCGGATTCTGGCGAGTGCCGGGGCGTCGTCGTGAATGTGGTGGTTGGAGAGTGGGGGGAAGTGGGGTAAAGTGGAGTCCAGAAGAGAGCAGAGGCGATGCATCGGCCGGTGCGGAGCTCGGCGAGACAGGGGGTGCCCGTGTTCCTCGGGACCTACACCCCGCGTCTGGACGACAAGTTCCGGCTGATCCTCCCGGCGAAGTTCCGTGAGGAGCTGTCGGACGGACTGGTCCTGACCCGCGGTCAGGAGCGATGCATCTACGTCTTCTCTGAGCGTGAGTTCGCAAGGGTCCACGAGCAGATGAGGTCGGCTCCGCTCTCCTCGAAGCAGGCGCGCGACTACATCCGCGTGTTCCTGTCCGGAGCCTCGGACGAGACGCCGGACAAGCAGGGCCGCATCACCGTGCCCGCTCCGCTGCGGCAGTACGCCGGGCTGGAGAGGGAGGTCGCGGTGATCGGCGCGGGGACACGAGCGGAGATCTGGGACCTCGAGTCCTGGAACGCGTACCTGCAGGAGCAGGAGACCTCCTTCTCCGACACCGACGAGGACGTCCTGCCGGGCATCTTCTGACCCGTCCCCGGGCGGGTCCACAACAGAACATCCACGGATCCCTGAGCGTGGCCTCCAGCCGACGCGAGCCACCTGACCTGACTTCCCCTGGGCCAGGCGGAACGCGGTCGGATGGGGATCAGGCCCAGGGATCCGTGTCGTCTCCGGGGGAACCGCCCCCGGCGTGACACGCTGAAGCGCGACGGCGTCGCTCCGAGCCCGGGGCGCCCCGACGCGGCCCACCCACAGCAGGGGAGGAGGACCCCGATGCAGCACAGCGAGAGCGGACAGACGCCGCTGCGCCCCGAGGACCGTCACCTGCCCGTCATGCGGGACCGCGTCATCGACCTCCTCGCCCCCGCCGTGCAGGCGGCCCGGGACGCCGGTCGCACTCCGATCGCCGTCGACGGCACCCTCGGGATGGGCGGGCACACCCAGCAGATGCTGCGCCGTTTCGAGGACCTCGTGGTGGTGGGCATCGACCGTGACCCGCACGCCCTGCGGATGGCGGGCGAACGGCTGGAGGGCCTCGCGGACAGGCTCATCCCCTTCCACGGCACCTACGACCAGGTCCCCGAGGCCCTCGCGGCCGCCGGCGTGAACCTCATGGACGCCGCGCTCTACGACCTCGGCGTCTCCTCCTATCAGCTGGACGCACGGGAGCGCGGCTTCGCCTACTCCTACGACGCCCCGCTGGACATGCGCATGGACACCGACGCCGCGTACACCGCCGCCGACCTCGTGGCGGAGGCCGAGGAGTCCGAGCTGCGCAGCCTCATCCGCCGCTACGGCGAGGAGAAGTTCGCCGGCCCCATCGCACGGGCGATCGTCCGGGCCCGTGCCGAGCGCGCCCTGACCACCACCGGCCAGCTGGTCGACGTCATCCGCTCGGCCGTCCCCGCCGCGGCCGGCGCGAAGGGCGGCCACCCTGCCAAGCGCACCTTCCAGGCGCTGCGCATCGCGGTCAACGACGAGCTCGACCTACTCGAGGCCGCCGTGCCCGCCGTGCTGGACCGCCTGCACGTCGGCGGCCGCGTCGTCGTCATGAGCTACCACTCGCTCGAGGACCGCATCGCCAAGCGGCACCTGGGGGAGTGGGCGACATCGACGGCGCCGCCGAACTTCCCGGTGGTGCTCGAGGAGCACGAACCCGTGGTGAAGATCCTGACCCGCGGCACGGAGAAGCCGACTTCCGGGGAAATCGCTGAGAACCCGCGCGCCTCCTCCGTAAAGGTGCGCGCAGCAGAGAAGATCAGGAAGTCACGAGGAACCCGATGACGGCACTGGAGGACCATCGCATGGCCGCAACCGCAGAGGCACGGAGCGTCGAGCCCCGTCCCGAGCGCGCCCTCGAGCACGTCGCAGGCGCCTCCGAGCGCGTCCGCACCCCGCTGTCCGTGGTGCCCGCCCCGCTGCCCCGCACCGGCCGCGGCATCACCGTGCTCTGCCTGGGCATCCTGATGGTCGCCCTCGCCGTCGTCCTCGTCGCCAACATCACCGTCTCCAACCGTCAGTACCAGATGTTGGAACTGCGCGCCCAGCAGACCGAGCTGTCCGAGGCCAACGAGCTGCTGTCCCAGCGCGTCGGCTACCTCGAGGCTCCGCAGAACCTGGCCGCCCGCGCCGACGCGCTGGGCATGGTCGACCCGGCCGGCAGCGCCACCGTCGACGTCGCCACCGGCCGCGTTTCGGGCGAGGCCGTCGCGGCCGACGAGGGTGAGCGGGGCGCGTCCTACGTCAACCCGCCCTCCTCCCTGGACCAGCCTCTGGGCGTGAACAGCCTCGAGGGCGACGCCCTCCCGCCGGGCCACATCGCCGGGCCGGAGCTGAAGGACCCCGCGGAGGAGAAGAAGGCGGCCGAGGAGCGGACGGCCGAGCGCAAGGCCGAGGAGCGCGCGGCGTCCGAGGACGCCGAGGACGCGGCCGATGCCGAGAACGGCTCCGCCGACGACGCGGAATCCGGCCGGGACTGATGTCCGCGACCTCCGACCCCACCGGAGCCGAGGCGGGCACGGGGGCGCGGCGTCGCGCACGCACCCTCCTGCTCGTCTGCCTCGTCCTGCTCGCCGCCGTCGCCCTGCGGCTGCTCTACGTGCAGGGCATCGACCCGACCGACCAGGCCTCCGCCGCCCTCGACGAGCGGCTCCGCAGCCAAGTGCTGACCCCGGAGCGCGGTGCGATCAAGGACCGCAACGGCGAGGTGCTCGCCACCAGCGTGCGCCGCTACGACCTGGTGGTCGACCAGCGGCTGGTCAAGGACTTCAAGGAGTGGAACTCCGAGACGGAGCAGAACGAGATGGTCTCGATCGACGACCGCATCGCGCAGCTGTCCACCGTGATCGGCGTCTCCGTCGACGACCTGGACGACCGGATGAAGGGCGACCGCCCGTACTCGGTGGTCAAGCGCTCGGTCACACCCCAGGTCCGCGACCTCGCCATGGACCTGCGCGTGCCCGGACTCATCGCCGAGCCCGTCGACCGCCGCAGCTACCCGAACGGCCCCGTGGCCGGCTCCGTCCTCGGGTTCGTCTCCGCGGACGGCACCGCCCGCGAGGGACTCGAGCTGAGCCAGAACGAGGCCCTGGCCGGCAAGGCCGGCCGCCGCGAGTACGAGGTCGCCGCCAACGGCCTGCGCATCCCCAACGCCGTGTACAACGAGACCCCCGCCGTGGACGGCTCGGACGTGGAGCTGACGATCGACCGGGACATCCAGTGGTACGCGCAGGAGCTCATCGCCGCCAAGGCCGCCGACTACGACGCCGAATGGGCCAACATCGTGGTCCTCGACGCCAAGACCGGCGAGATCCTGGCGATGGCCGACTCCACCACCGTCGACCCCGCCGACCCGAACGCCACCGACCAGCTGTTCTGGCGCCCGACCGCCATGACCCAGGCGGTCGAGCCGGGCTCCACCGGCAAGGCCGTCACCATGGCCGCCGCGCTCGACGCCACCGACCTGACCCCGCTCAGCGAGTTCACCGTGCCCAGCAGCGAAGAGTTCCACGGGCAGAGGATCAACGACGCCAACGCGCACGCCGAGTACGACATGACCCTCGCCGGCATCTTCGCCCGTTCCTACAACGTCGGCACCGTCAAGGCGGCCGAGGAGATGTCCCTGCAGGAGCGCTTCGAGTACATGAAGTCCTTCGGCATCGGCGAGGCCAACGACATCGGCCTTCCCGCCGCGGCCGCGGGCACCCTCGTGCCGCCGGAGGAATGGGACAACCGTCAGAGGTCGACCACGACCTTCGGCCAGGCCTACACGCAGACGACCCTCCACACCGCGCAGATCTACCAGGCCCTCGCCAACGGCGGAGAGATGGTCCCCGCCTCGGTCATCAAGTCGATCGTCGACCCGGACGGCGCCGAGCACGCCTACCCCCACCGCGAGAAGCACCGGGTCGTGTCCGAGCAGACCGCCGCGGAGATGATCCGCATGATGGAGACCGTGGTCACCCGGGGCACCTCCAAGCGCGCGGCCGTCGAGGGGTACCGCGTCGGCGGCAAGTCCTCCACCGCCCAGGCCGCCGGCCCCTCCGGCCGCTACGACGGCTACAACATCGGCTTCACCTCGGTGGCGCCGCTGGACGACCCGCGATTCGTCGTCTCCGTCTCCATGCACCGGCCCGCGGAGAACTACCAGGGAGCGCACCTGGACGCCCTGTCCGCCGATCTGATGGAGCACCTGCTGCGCAAGTACAACGTCCCGGCCACCGGCGACAAGCCCGACGACTACAAGGTCTTCGCCGAGGACCCGCAGGACCGTCCCTGGTGACGGCCGCCTGCCCGCAGCCCCCGAACCCGCACTCCGAACCGAAAGACCAGGAGCACCCGTCATGACCGAGTCCTCGACCCTGACCCCCGCGGAGCAGGACCGCGCCTTCCGCCCGGACCGGGTGGACGGGGTCGCCTGGTCCACGCTGGTGGAGGTGCTCCACGGCGCCGGCATCGAGGCGGTCGAGTCCGGGACGGCACCGCGCGGCCGGGTCACCGGTGCCTGCCTGAACTCCCGTGTGGTGCAGCCGGGCGACCTGTACGTCGCCCTGCCCGGAGCCCGTGTCCACGGCGCCTCCTTCGCCTCCGAGGCCGTCGCGGCGGGAGCGGTCGGCGTGCTCACCGACGCCGAGGGCGCGGCCCTCGTCGCCGAGCAGGGCCTGGCCGACCTCGCCGTCCTGAAGACCGGCACCCCGCGCACGGCGGCGGGTGCGGCGGCCGCTGCCGTCTACGGCGAGGGACTGGACGCCGGACCCCGGCTGATCGGCGTGACCGGCACCAACGGCAAGACCACCACCAGCTTCTTGGCCTGCTCGCTGCTCGAGGCGATCGGCCGCCGGACCGGCGTCATCGGCACGATCCTCACACGGGCGGCAGAGCGCACCGTGCCCTCCTCGCTCACCACGCCGGAGTCCACGCAGCTGCACGCACTGATGGCCCTGATGCGCCAGGAGGACGTGGACACCGCCGTGATGGAGGTCTCCTCCCACGCGGTATCCTTCGAGCGCATCGCCGGCCTGCGCTACGCCGTCGCCGGATTCACCAACCTGACCCAGGACCACCTGGACCTCCACGGCTCCATGGAGGAGTACTTCGAGGCCAAGCTCGGCCTGTTCGACGCCGCACGCACCGGCCGCGCCGTGATCGTGCTCGACGGGGGAGAGGGCCCCGAGTGGGGCGTCGCCATGGCGGAGCGTTCGGGCGCACCGACCACCACCCTCGCCCTCGGACCGGCGGCGTCCGTGCCGGGCGCCCTCGCCGCACGCCACCCGGACGTCGTGCCGGACTGGGAGCTCACCGCCCTCACCCCGGACGGCCTCGGCCATCGATTCGAGCTCACCGAGGCGGCCACCGGGCGGGTGCTCAAGGCCTCGGTCGGGCTGCCGGGCCGCTTCAACGCGGCCAACGCGGCCCTGGCCGCCCTCATCGTCCTCGAGGCCCTGGGCGAGGAGACCTTCGAGCTGCTCCAGGACGTGCTGGACGTGCCGGCCGGCGCCGGACCCTTCGCTGCCGCCGTGCCCGGCCGCATGGAGGTCGTCGGCCGTGAGCCGGACGGCGTGGTCGACTTCGCCCACAACCCGGACGGCATGGTCCAGGCCCTCGAGTCGCTCACGCAGGCCCGTGCCGCCACCGGCCGCGACGGGCGCACCATCCTCGTCTTCGGCGCCACCGGGGAGCGGGACACCACCAAGCGTCCGCTGATGGGACGCATCGCGGCCCGCTACGCGGACGTGGTGATCGTCTCGGACGACGACCCGCACGGCGAGGACCCCGCCGGGATCCGCGCCCAGGTCCTCGAGGGCGTGCGGGCCGAGGCGGCGGAGCAGGCCGAGCAGGGCCGCACCGTCGAGGTCCACGAGTCGGCGCCGCGCGCCGAGGCCATCCGGCTCGCCGCCGCCCTGGCTTCGGACGAGGACAGCATCCTGCTGGCGGGCCGCGGCCATGAGACCGTGCAGGACGTGGCGGGCGTGGACGTGGAGCTGGACGACCGCGTCGAGCTGCGCGCTGCCCTGGCCGACCGGCGCGAGGGCCGCCTCACGGATCTGTCATCCACGGCGCGGTAAAGTCGAGACCAAATGATCGCTCTCACCGCTTCCCAGATCGCCGCGGCCGTCGGCGGCACCCTCTCCGAGTCGCTCGACCCGGAGACCGTGCTGACCGCTGTGACCCCGGACTCCCGTGAGGTCGCTGGTCAGGACGGCGTCCTGTACGTGGCCAAGCCCGGCGAGCACGCCGACGGGCACGACTACATCGACGCCGCGCTGTCCGCCGGCGCCTCCGCCGTGCTGGCCGAGCGCGCCACCACGGCTCCGGACGGCTCCGCGCACCCGTCGATCCTCGTGGAGGACGCGGTGATGGCCATGGGCGCCCTCGCCCGTGACGTGGTGGCCCGCGTGCGGGCCCACTCCGAGACCACCGTCATCGGCATCACCGGCTCGGCCGGCAAGACCACCACGAAGGACCTGCTGGCGGCGATCCTCGCCGAGCAGGGGCCGACCGTGGCCCCGCAGGGCTCGTTCAACGGCGAGGTCGGCGTGCCGCTCACCGTGTTCCGCGCATCCCTGGACACCCGCTACCTTGTGGTGGAGATGGGCGCGGACCACGTCGGCAACATCGCGTACCTCTGCGACATCGTGAAGCCGGACATCGGCGTCGTCCTCATGGTCGGCACCGCCCACGCCGGCAGCTTCGGCGGCGTGGCGAACATCGCCAAGACCAAGGGCGAGCTCGTGGAGGCCATCGGCCCCGAGGGCGTCGTCCTGCTCAACCGCGACGACTCCCAGGTCGCCGCCATGGCCGAGCGCACCACGGCCCCGGTCGTCTGGTTCTCCACCGATGAGGACACCGTGCCGCTGATCGCCGAGGACGTGGCCGCGGGCCGCGCTGCCGGCGTGGCCCTCGCTAGGAACCTGACCACCGACGTCGAGGGTCGGCCGGTGTTCGACCTGCAGCTCGGCGCCGACACCGAGGCTCCGACCGTGCCTGTCACCTCCGGGCTCATCGGCGTCCACCACGCCCACAACGTCGTCGCCGCGGCCGGTGCCGCCGCGGCGGCCGGCGTCCGCCCGGCGGACATCGCCGGCGTGCTGGACGGTCTCGGCCCGACCAGCCGGTTCCGCATGGAGCGTACGGAGCGTCCCGACGGCGTCACCGTCATCAACGACGCCTACAACGCGAATCCGGAGTCCATGCGCGCCGCGCTGAAGACCCTCGCTCAGCTCGGCCGCGCCACCGGCCGCCGCACCTGGGCGGTGCTCGGCGAGATGCTGGAGCTCGGCGACGAACACATCAGGGAGCACACGCTCGTCGGCGAGACCGTCGTGCGCCTGAACATCGCACAGCTGCTCGTCGTCGGAGCCGGTGCCCGCCCCCTGTACATCGGCGCCCTCAATGAGGGCAGCTGGGGAGAGGAGGCGCACTTCGCCGCCGACCTCGACGAGGCCTTCGACCTTCTCTCGAAGCTCCTCGCCCCCGGAGACATCGTCCTGGTGAAGTCCTCCAACGGCTCGCGGCTCGCCCAGCTCGGCGAGCGTCTCGCCGCCGTCGGCGCCGAGGACTCCGCGTCGTCCACCCCCAAGGAGGAGCGTCCGTGATCGGCCTGCTCATCGGCGGTGTCCTCGGCCTCGTCTTCGCGGCCGCGGGCACGCCCCTGTTCATCCGGTTCCTGGTGAAGAAGGGGTACGGCCAGTTCGTCCGCGACGACGGCCCCACGAGCCACAAGACCAAACGCGGCACCCCGACCATGGGCGGCCTCGTCTTCGTGGTCGTGCTCGTGGTGGTCTACTTCCTGACCCACGCCATCCTGGCGATGCTCGATTCCGAGCTCGCCGGGCCGACGGCGTCCGGTGTGCTGCTGCTCTTCCTCACGGTCGGCATGGCGTTCGTCGGCTTCGTCGACGACTTCACCAAGATCACGAAGAAGCAGTCCCTCGGCCTGACCCCCATGGGGAAGATCGTCCTGCAGGGCCTCATCGGCACCGTCTTCGCGGTGCTGGCGCTGAACTTCCCGAACAGCGACGGCCTGACCCCGGCCTCGACGGCCATCTCCTTCGTCCGTGACATCCCGTGGCTCGAGATGGCCTTCGCCGGTCCCGTGCTCGCCTACGTGCTGTTCGTGATCTGGTCCAACCTCATCACCACGGCCACCACCAACGCCGTGAACCTCACCGACGGCCTGGACGGTCTGGCCACCGGCGCCACCGCCATGATCACCGGCGCCTACGTCCTGATGTCGATCTTCCAGGCGAGCCAGGCCTGCGGCACCATCACCGGCCCGGGCTGCTACGAGGTCCGCGACCCCATGGACCTGGCCCTGCTCGCCGCGATCCTCACCGGCTCGCTGCTCGGCTTCCTCTGGTGGAACACCTCCCCGGCGAAGATCTTCATGGGAGACACGGGCTCCCTGGCCCTCGGCGGCGCCCTTGCCGGCTTCGCCATCTTCACCCGCACCGAGATCCTCGTGGTCATCCTGGCCGGCCTCATGGTCGCCATCACCCTGTCCGTGATCATCCAGGTGGGCTACTTCAAGCTCTCCGGCGGCAAGCGAGTGTTCCTCATGGCCCCGCTGCAGCACCACTTCGAGCTCAAGGGCTGGGCCGAGGTGACCGTCGTGGTCCGCTTCTGGCTCATCAGCCTGGTCTGCGTGATCGTCGGCCTGTTCGTGTTCTACGGCGAGTGGCTCCTCGCCGGCGGCGGCACCGCGGCGGTGACCCCATGAGCGAGGCCATGGTGACCCCCGTCCTCGAGCCGATCGCCTCGACTCCCCGCACCGACCCGCTCACCTCCTGGGACGCCCCCCAGTGGCAGGGGCTGCGCGTGGTTGTCGCCGGCCTGGGCGTCACCGGGTTCTCCGTGGCGGACACGCTGGTGGAGCTCGGTGCCGACGTGCTCGTCGTGGACGGGAACGCGTCCGAGGAGAACGTCCGGCGTGCCGAGACCCTCAGGATCGTGGGTGTGCGCGACGTGGTGCTGGAGAAGGAGGCGACCACCGCACTGCCGCGCTTCGACGCACAGCCGCCGGACGTCGTCGTGACCTCCCCGGGCTGGCGTCCGGACCAGCCGCTGCTGATGCAGGCCCACGCCGCGGGCCTGCCGATCTGGTCGGACATCGAGCTGGCCTGGCGGGTCCGTGAGCGTGCGGGCCGCAAGGTCGCCGACTGGATCTGCCTGACCGGCACCAACGGCAAGACCACCACCGTGAGCATGGTGGAGGCCATCCTGCGCGCAGACGGCCGCCGGGCGATCGCCTGCGGCAACGTCGGCACCCCGGTGCTGGACGCCGTCCGCGATCCGGAGGGCTTCGACGTCCTGGCGCTGGAGCTCTCCAGCTTCCAGCTGCACTGGACCCACCACATCGAGCCGGCCTCCTCGGCAGTGCTGAACATCGCCGAGGACCACGTGGACTGGCACGGCTCCATGGACGGGTACGTCCGGGACAAGGGCTCCGTGTACGAGAACACCCGCATCGCGTGCGTGTTCAACGAGGCGGCCCCGATCACCCGCCGCCTCGTGGAGCAGGCCGACGTGCAGGAGGGATGCCGTGCGGTGTCCTTCTCCACGGACACCCCGGGCCTGTCCACCGTCGGCCTCGTGGACGGCATCCTCGTGGACCGCGCGTTCACCGAGAACCGGGCCCATGAGGCCGTGGCCCTCGCCGAGCGCTCGGACCTGGGCGCCGTGGCTCCGCAGCACACCGTGTCCAACGCGGCCGCGGCCGCGGCGCTGACCCGTGCTGTGGGCGTCTCGCCCACTGCGGTCCGGGACGGCCTGCGCGGCTACGACCGCGGAGAGCACCGCATCCAGCTGGTGGCGACCTCGCGGGACGTCATGTGGATCAACGACTCCAAGGCGACCAACCCGCATGCCGCGGACGCCTCCCTGGCGGCGTTCTCCTCGATCGTGTGGATCGCCGGAGGCCTGCCGAAGGGCGTCACCTACGACGAGCTCGTCAGGGCGCACGGACACCGTCTCCGTGCCGTCCTGCTGATCGGCGCCGACTCCTCCGCGCTGCGTAAGGCCCTTGCCGAGCACGCCCCGGACGTCCCGGTCGAGAGCCCGCTCACCGATCCGTCCGGCCGGGGCACCGAGGACGGCCACGCCGCCATGACCGCCGCCGTGCAGCGTGCCGACGAGCTGGCCGAGGCCGGCGACGTGGTCCTCATGGCTCCGGCCGCCGCCTCCATGGACCAGTTCCGGTCCTATGCGGACCGCGGCGACGCGTTCATCGAGGCCGTCACCGCCGTCATGCGGCAGCACGGCTGGAACGTCGACGACGACGGCCCCGTCTCCGGCTGAAGGCCCGCCGTTCCCCCTGACCCCACCGTCCCCGTCCGCTGAAGGAGCACCATGCCGACGAAGACCTCCGGCGGCCTGAGCCCCGTCAAGCACGGGCTGGACCGCATGTGGGCCGCCCTCGAGGGCCGTCGCATGCTCGACATGACGGTCCTGATGATCGCGGGCAGCACCGCGGTGCTGACCGTGCTGGGCCTGGTGATGGTGCTGTCCTCGTCCTCGGTCGAGGCGATCGGCTCCGGGGGCTCGTACTCCCTGTTCCTGCGCCAGGCGCTCTGGGCGTGCGTGGGCATGGTGATGCTGACCGCCGCGACCTTCACCCCGGTGCCCTGGATCCGGCGGATGGCCTGGCCTGCGCTGGCCGTGTCCGTGGTCCTGCTCGGCCTGGTCGCGTTCACGCCGCTGGGCGTGAACGTCGGCGGCAACACGAACTGGCTGCGCATCGGCTCGTTCACGGCGCAGCCGTCCGAGCTCGCGAAGCTCTCCCTGGCCCTATGGGGCGGCGCCGTGATCGCGCGCAAGGGGCGCCTGGTGAACCAGGTCAAGCATGCCCTCGTGCCCGTGGTGTTCCCCGGCGGCGTGCTCGTCCTCGGCCTGATCATGTGGGGCAGGGACCTGGGCACCGCGATCATCGTCGCGCTCGTGCTCGCCGCCGTGCTCTGGGTCGGCGGGGCCCACCGCATCGTGTTCATGGTCACCGCGGGGCTGGCCGCCCTCCTGACGATCGGCCTGACGCTGTTCGCCTCCCACCGCATGCTCCGCGTCCAGGCCTGGCTCGGCGTCGAGGCCGCGTGTGATGACCCCTCGGACCCCTGCTTCCAGCCCGCCCACGGCCTCTATGCGCTGGCCTCCGGCGGCTGGTGGGGCGTCGGCCTGGGCCAGTCCCGCCAGAAGTGGAGCTACATCCCGGAGGCGGAGAACGACTTCATCTTCACCATCCTCGGCGAGGAGCTCGGGCTGCTCGGCACCCTGCTCGTGATCGGCCTGTTCGCGATCCTCGCCCTGGGCATGTACCGGGTGGCCGCCCAGACGCGCTCGACCTTCATCCGCGTGGCCACGTGGGGCATCATCACCTGGTTCGTGGGCCAGACCTTCCTCAACGCCGGCATGGTGTCCGGCCTGCTGCCGGTGGTGGGTGTCCCGCTGCCGTTCATCTCGTACGGCGGCTCCGCGCTGACCCTGGCCATGACGGCTGTGGGCGTCGTGCTGTCCTTCGCACGCCATGAGCGTCGCCTGGCACACCTGGCGGCCCAACAGGCCCACGCCGCCTCGTTCAGACCGATCGATCCGACGCCCGCTCCCCAGACCCAGGAGGCCTGATCATGACCGTCCCCTCCACCGAACGACCTCTGCGCGTGGTCCTGGCCGGCGGCGGCACCGCCGGGCACATCTCCCCGATGCTGTCGATCGCCCGCGCCCTCCAGGAGCCGCAGCCGGGCCCGGACGGCACCGTCCCGGTGCCGGCGGTCTGCACCATGGTCGGCACGGAGTCCGGCATGGAGACCCGTCTGGTCCCCGACGCCGGCTTCGAGCTCGACACGATCGGGCGCGTCCCCTTCCCGCGCCGTCCCTCGATGGACGTGCTGCGGTTCCCCGGCCGGTTCCGTGCCGCGATCGACCAGGCGCAGGCCATCCTGCGCCGCCGGGAGGCCGACGTCGTGGTCGGCGTGGGCGGCTATGTGTCGACTCCCATGTACCGGGCGGCGAAGTCCCTCGGCATCCCCACGGTGGTGCACGAGGCGAACGCGCGGCCGGGAATGGCCAATCGCTGGGGCGCCCGTTCCGCCGCCCGGGTCGCCGTGGCGCTCAAGGGGACCCCGCTGAAGGGCTCCGAGTGGGTCGGAATGCCGATGCGTCCGGAGGTGTCGTCCCTGGACCGGGCCGAGGCCCGGGGCGCAGCCGCCGCCGAGCTCGGCCTGGACCCCGAGCGCACCACCGTCGTCGTCACCGGCGGCAGCTCCGGCGCGCTGTCCGTGAACCGCACCGTCCAGGGCGCCCTGGACGACCTGCTGGGCGCCGGTGTGCAGGTGCTGCACCTGACCGGACGCGGCAAGGAGGTCACCGACTCCGCCGGGCAGCGCGTGGTCCGTGACGGCTACCACCAGCGCGAGTACCTCGACCGCATGGAGCAGGCCTATGCCGTGGCCGACCTCATCGTCGCCCGCTCCGGTGCCGGCACCGTCTGCGAGGTCTGCGCCGTGGGGCTGCCCGCCGTCTTCGTCCCGCTGCCGATCGGCAACGGCGAACAGGCCCTCAACGCCGAGCAGGTCGTCGCCGACGGGGGAGCCCTGCTCGTCCGTGACGACGCCTTCAGCCCCGAGTGGGTCCGCCGCGAGCTCATCCCGCTGGCGACCTCGCCCGAGCGCCTGTCCGCCATGGCCGCCGCCTCCGCCGCCCACGGTGTGCGGGACGCCGACCAGAAGATGGCCCGACTGACCCGGGCCGCCGCCGCCGAAGGAGCACGTCGATGACCGCCGCCACCGCACACCCCGAGGACTTCCCGGCCGAGGGCCGCGTCCACTTCCTGGGCATCGGCGGAGTCGGCGTCTCCGGCGTCGCCCGCATCCTCCAGGACCAGGGCGTGCCCGTGTCCGGCACCGACGCCAAGGACCTGCCGGTGATGCACCAGCTGGCCCAGGGCGGTGCCCGGATCACGGTCGGCTACGCCCCGGAGAACGTCGGCGACGACGTCGCCTGCGTCATCGCCTCCTCGATCGCCGGACCGGGCAATCCCGAGTACGACGCGGCGGCCGCCCGCGGGCTGCCCATGATGCACCGGTCGGAGGGCCTGGCCATGGCCATGCGCGGCCACCGCGTCCTGGCCGTTGCCGGCACCCATGGCAAGACCACCACCTCGTCCATGGCTGCCATGGCCTTCACCGAGGCCGGCTGGAAGCCCACCTTCGCGGTGGGGGCCGCCGTCGCAGGGCTCGGCACGAACGCCGCCCACGGCGAGGGCGACTGGTTCGTGGCCGAGGCCGACGAATCCGACGGCACGCTGGTGAACTACCCGTCCACCGTCGCGATCGTGACCACGGTGGAGGCCGACCACCTGGACCACTACGGCACGGAGGAGGCCGTCCATGAGGTGTTCCGCACCTTCGCCGGACAGCTCCCGGCCGCCGCGGACGGCGGTGCACTGGTGGCCTGTCTCGACGACGACGGCGCCGCCGCCCTGGCCGCCTGGGCCCGGGACGAGGCCCGCTGCCGGGTGGTGACCTACGGCACCGCCGAGCGCGATGGCGTCCGTCCCGACCTGCTCGTCGCCGAGACCCTCGTGGACGCACGGGAGTCGGGCGTGGGCCAGCGCGTGCGCTACGAGCTCGCCGACGGCACTGCGGTGTCCGTGCGCCTGCAGGTGCCGGGCACCCACAACGCGCTCAACGCCGCGGCCGTCCTCCTGGCCGCCGTGCAGGCGGGCATGGAGCCGGAGGCCGCGGCCGCGGGCCTGGAGGCCTTCCGCGGCACGGCGCGCCGCTTCGAATTCCGCGGCGCAGGCCGCGGCGTACGCGTCTTCGACGACTACGCCCACCATCCGACCGAGGTGGCGGCCGCCGTCTCCGCCGGTCGGGCGGTGGCCGGCACGGGCCGGGTGCACGTGCTGTTCCAGCCGCACCTGTTCTCCCGCACCCATGACTTCGCCGCAGAGTTCGCCCAGGCGCTCTCGACGGCCGACCGCGTGCGTGTGCTCGAGGTCTACGCCGCGCGCGAGGAGCCGATGGAGGGGGTGGACTCCAGCCTGATCTCCTCCCGCCTCACCACGCCGGACGAGACCGACCGTGCGGTCGCCGCCGACCCTGAGCGGGCTGTCGCCGACCTCGTGGCGGGGGCCGAGCCGGGCGACGTCGTGATCACCATGGGCGCCGGAGACGTGACTGCGCTGGGGCCGACCATCGTCGCCGCGCTGTCGGACGACGCCACGGCCGCGCAGTGAGGATGCCACGGCTGCGACGCCGCGGCGACACCGCGGCGACACGGCGCCGGGACTCCTCGTCCCAGCCTGTGGGCCAGAACGTCGTCGCGTTCCCGGAGCCTGCACGCAGGCCCCGCCGCTGGCTGCGGTGGACGATGGCCGCGTTCGCCCTGGTCGCGCTGGTGGCCGGCGCCCTGGTGCTCTACTTCTCGCCGGTGCTGGCCGTGGACCGCGTGGAGGTCGACGGCACCCGTCTCGTGGACCGCGCCGACGTCGAAGAGCGTCTCCGGCCCCTTCACGGCGTTCCGCTGCCGCAGGTCGGCCGAGGACGCGTCCAGGACCTCGCCGGCGACCTGCCCGGGGTCGAGTCGTTGGACATGATCGCAGCCCCGCCCACGGGCCTCCAGGTGACCGTGCACGAGCGCCGTCCGGTGGCGGCCCACGTCTCCGACGGCACCGCCCGTGTGCTGATGGACGACGGGGCCGTGCTGTCGGGTGTCGATCCACGGGTGTTCGAGGGCGAGACGCCCGTGCCGGTCGCCCCGGGGGTGCTGCACGCCGACGAGCGCACCCGTGCCGCCGTGGCGGCCGTCGTCGACGCGCTGCCGTCCGCCCTGCGCGAGCGGGTGGAGGAGGTCCGCGCCGCCGGTCCGGACTCCGTCGAGCTGCGCCTGGAGGACGGCCCGTCCGTCCAGTGGGGTGGCACGGACCAGCCCCGGGTCAAGGCCGCCGTGGTGGAATCGCTTCTCGGGCAGGGCGAGGAGTCCCGGGCGGGTGTCGAGGAGCTCGACGTCTCCGTCCCGGACCGCCCGGTCACCCGGTGACGAGGTCGCCGCAACCTCACAGCATTCAACTCGAAGGTGAAGGTGAAGGCGATGGGTGCGGCCAGATCGTGCCCCTCGGGCGTCGCGCGGAGAGCGCGTGTGCTTCAAGCGTCGAGTGAAGGTTGAGGTCTGTGGCGAGAAATCAGCGTCCATGCGGGCCTGGGCGCTTTGCGCGGCGGTCCGCCGTGACGCTACCGTTGCCCTGAACGTTGGGTGTCGCCGCGTTCTCCTCCGCCCCTCCGGGCAGCCTTCAACCCCGTGTTGAGGGTCCGGGGATGGGAGGGCGGCGCGGCGGCATCCGCCCGACTCGGTCGCCCATGGCCCCGCGTCGGCACCGGCTCACATCGAGACTGAAGACAAGGGAACTGAACACCGTGGCTGCACCCCAGAACTACCTGGCCGTCATCAAGGTCGTCGGCATCGGCGGCGGCGGCGTGAACGCCGTCAACCGCATGATCGAGGTCGGCCTGCGCGGCGTCGAATTCATCGCGATCAACACTGACGCGCAGGCTCTGCTGATGTCGGACGCCGACGTCAAGCTCGACGTGGGCCGCGAGCTCACGCGCGGCCTCGGCGCCGGCGCGAACCCCGAGGTCGGCCGTCAGGCCGCCGAGGACCACGCCGAGGAGATCGAGGAGGTCCTCCGCGGTGCGGACATGGTCTTCGTGACCGCCGGCGAGGGCGGCGGCACCGGCACCGGCGGCGCCCCGGTCGTGGCCCGCATCGCCCGTTCCCTGGGCGCCCTGACCATCGGCGTCGTCACCCGCCCGTTCACCTTCGAGGGCCGTCGCCGCGCCGACTCCGCCGAGAACGGCATCGACGCCCTGCGCGACGAGGTCGACACCCTCATCGTCATCCCGAACGACCGCCTGCTCTCCATCTCGGACCGCAACGTCTCCGTCATGGACGCCTTCCGCCAGGCCGACCAGGTGCTCCTGTCCGGCGTGCAGGGCATCACCGACCTGATCACCACCCCGGGCCTGATCAACCTGGACTTCGCCGACGTGAAGTCCGTGATGCAGGGTGCCGGGTCCGCGCTCATGGGCATCGGCCACGCCCAGGGCGAGGACCGCGCCGTCAAGGCCGCCGAGCTGGCCATCGCCTCCCCGCTGCTGGAGGCCTCCATCGACGGTGCCCACGGCGTGCTGCTCTCCATCCAGGGCGGTTCGGACCTGGGCCTGTTCGAGATCAACGAGGCCGCCCGCCTCGTCCAGGAGGTCGCGCACCCGGAGGCCAAGATCATCTTCGGCACCGTCATCGACGACGCCCTGGGCGACGAGGTGCGCGTCACCGTCATCGCCGCGGGCTTCGACAAGGTGGACGTCACCTCCGCCCCCACCTCCTACGGCTCCGGTCAGCAGCCCGTTCCGGGCCAGTCCGCTGCCGGCCAGCAGGGCTCCGCGCAGTCCGGAGGCCAGCAGGGCGGCCAGGGCGGCCAGCAGTCCGAGCAGCAGTCCCGCCCGTCCGTGCCGGGCACCATGCCCCTGAACCAGGGCTCGCAGGGCGGCGTCGCGGGTACGTCGCAGTTCGGCGGCCAGGCCCCGTCCCACGGTCAGCAGGACGGCGGCCGGCAGTCGCAGCAGCAGGCCCCGCGCCGTGCGCAGGAGGACCTGCCGACCGTCGTGGAGCCGGACCTCGGCTCCGGCGGCTCGGACCTGGACGTGCCGGACTTCCTGAAGTGATCTGACACGTGCTCGACCACTCGCCCGGGTCGGGGGACGCCGCCGCGTCCTCCGACCCGTTCGTGTTCCATGAGGTGACCGACGCCGGCGGACGCGCGGTCCACGTGGCCTTCACCTCGGTGCAGGCCGGCAACCTGGCCTTCCACGTCCTTCCGGACGGCTCCGGCCACCAGCGCGAGCGGGCCCGCCAGGGCGTCGCGGCGGCCCGCACCCGACTCGAGGAGCGGATGGGCGTGGACGCCGGGTCGACGGCCTTCGTGGACCAGATCCACTCGGCCGACGTCGTGGACGCCGACGGCGCAGGCTGGGGCGACGGCCCCGTCCGGGTCGGCGACGCCATCGTCTCCGCCGGCGGCTCCCAGGCCCTGGCGATCATGGTGGCCGACTGCCTCCCCGTGGTGTTCGTCGACCCCGTCACCGGGGCCACGGCCGTCGCCCACGCAGGACGGCGAGGTCTTCTGGACGGCGTCCTGCAGAACACCCTCGACCGGCTGGCGGCGCTGCGCCCGGCCGACGCGGGTGCGGGCGAGCCGGTGCGCGCCTGGATCGGCCCGGGCGTCTGCGGCGCCTGCTATGAGGTGCCGGAGCAGATGCGGGCGGAGTCCGCGACGGTGCTCCCGGTGGCCTCCGCCACCACATCCTGGGGAACGCCCTCCCTGGACCTGCCCGCCGGTGCTGAGGCCGTGCTGGCCGCCCGCGGCGTGGACGTGCACCGCGTGCAGCTGTGCACCGTGGAGGACGAACGCCTCTTCTCCCATCGTCGCGCCCCCGGGCGCGGCCGCTTCGCCGGACTCGTCTGGAGGACCCCGTGACCGAGCAGCACCCCGCCGCCGACCGCTCCGCAGAGATCGCGGCCGGCCTGGAGCACGTCCATGGTCGGATCGAGGCGGCGTGCGCCGCCGCAGGCCGTACGGACCGGCCCCGTCTGATCGTGGTGACCAAGACGCATCCGGCCGAGGACGTCCTCTCCCTCGCCCGCCTGGGCGTCACGGACGTGGGGGAGAACCGGGACCAGGAGGCCCGCCCCAAGGCCGAGGCGACCGCCGGGCTCTGCGCGGAGGCCTCGGTCACCGCGCCGGCCTGGCACTTCATCGGTCAGCTCCAGTCCAACAAGGCCAAGCACGTCATCCGCTACGCCGCGGCCGTGCACTCGGTGGACCGCGAGTCCCTCGTCGACGCCCTCGCCCGGGCGATGCAGGTGCGCGCCGAGCGTGCGGCGTCGGGCGAGGTGCCTGCCCGCGAGGACCTCGACTGCCTCATCCAGGTGGACGTGGACCCGCGTGAGCCCGAGGACCGTCCGACCGACGGCATCGGCGGCCGCGGCGGGGCGGCACCCGAGGACGTCCCCGCGCTGGCGGCCCGCATCGCCGCCGCGCCGCGGCTGCGCCTGCGCGGCCTGATGTGCGTCGCCCCGCGCGGGATCGACCCGGCGGAGTCGTTCGCACGCGCGGCAGACCTGTCCGCACGGCTGCGCGACGGGCACCCCGAGGCGGACCGGCTCTCCATGGGCATGACCGCCGACCTCGAGGAGGCGGTCGCCGCCGGGGCGACACACCTGCGCATCGGCTCGGACATCCTCGGACGCCGTGCGCACCTGGGATAGCGTTGCTGTGACAGCGCGTCGACCGCGCCGACCCCGGATCCCGGGTGTCGGACCTCGACGTCACCGACCGAATGGCCACGGCGGCGCGGCCCCTCTCCGCTGCGAGCCGCCCCTCCCCGAAGGAACTGACGCATGTCCGGTGCCCTGAAGAAGACGATGATCTACCTCGGCCTGGCCGACGGTGAGGACTACGACGAGATCCCGCGCCAGGAATCCCGTGAGCGCCGGCCGGCCGCCGCCGAGGACCGTCCGGCCGCGGCGGCCTCCAGCCCGGCCGAGCACGAGCAGCGTGCCGCCGCAGAGCCGGCCTCCGCCGCTGCGGCCCCGGCCGAGCGCGAGCAGCGCCCCGCCCGCGCCGAGGGCTCCCGTCCGGCCGCCTCGGACCAGACCTCGCGCCCGTCCCGCGCGGAGAGCTCCGAGCAGGAGTACCGTGCCCCCGTCACCCCGATCAAGCGTGCCGCCGCGTCGGCCAGCGAAGGAGCCCCCGTGCGAACCCTGACCACCGTGCACCCGCGGTCCTACAACGACGCCAAGTCGATCGGCGAGGCGTTCCGCTCCGGCATGCCGGTGATCATGAACGTGACCGAGCTGGGGGACAACGAGGCCAAGCGCCTCGTGGACTTCTCCGCCGGCCTCGTCTTCGGCCTGCACGGCTCGATCTCCCGCATCACCAACAAGGTCTTCCTGCTGACCCCGTCGACCGTCGAGGTCATGGGAGACGAGAACCAGGACGGCGGCGAGCACGCCGCCCTGTTCACCGAGGACTGATCGCTCGCGATGGCGCTGCTGCTCGCCTGCCTGTACATCCTGCTCACGGTCTTCCAGGCCGTGCTGATCGTCCGGATCGTCTTCGACGTCGTGACGTCGTTCGTCCCGCACTGGCGTCCCTCGGGGATCGTGCTGGTGGTGGCGAGCGCGATCTACGGTGTCACCGACCGCCCGCTGCGTGCGATCCGGCAGAAGCTGCCGCCGCTGAACCTCGGCGGCGTCCAGCTGGACTTGGCGTTCCTCGTCCTGTTCATCGCCGTGGTGATCCTGAAGCTTCTCGTCCGCGCCCTGGTCTGACCCGCCGTCTCCGGCGGTGTCCGTGTCAGCCCCGGTGATAGCCTGACGGAGGCCTCCGGACCGCGGCTGCGGACCGCACCGGGCCGCCATGTCCGCCGCCTTCGGACCCCAGCGCCGGGGTCTGCCCCCGACCCTGGAGGAGTGTCCCGATGTCGCTGTTGAGGGAGGACCTCGTCACCGAGCGGTTCCGTCGGACCCCACTCACGCGGGGCCGCGCCGTCGAGCAGGCTGAGCGGTGACCTCCACGGCCGTCGTCCGCCCCCGCCGCCGCACGCTCCTCGCGGCGGCGGTGCTCGTTGTCGCCTACCTGCTGGACCAGGGCACCAAGTACTGGGTCGAGCAGTCCATGACGCTCGGCCAGACCATCGACGTGATCCCGGGCCTGCTGCACTGGCACTACATCCTGAACCCGGGCGCCGCCTTCTCGATCGGCGAGGAGATGACCTGGGTCTTCACCGTGATCCAGTCGGTCGTCGCCGTGGTCGCGCTGGTGCTGATCCTGCGCGTGCGCTCCCTGCCCTGGGCCCTGGCGCTCGGCGGCCTGGCCGGCGGAGTCCTCGGGAACCTCACCGACCGCCTGTTCCGGCCGCCGTCGTTCGGCCAGGGCCATGTGGTGGACATGATCTGGGTGCCGAACTTCGCCGTCTTCAACGTCGCGGACTCGTTCATCTGCTGCGCCATGGTCGCCGTGTGCCTCCTGGTCTTCCTGGGCCGTCGGGTGGACGGTGCCCACGACGACGGGCGGCGGAGCTGAGCATGGGCATGCACCCGGGATGCACGGAGACGCTCGAGGTGACGGACGAGCACGCGGGGCGACGGGCCGACGTCGTGCTCTCGGAGGCCTTCGGGGTCTCCCGCTCACAGCTGGCCGACTGGTTCTCCCGCGGGCTGGTCCGCGCCGAGACCCGCAACGGCCGACGCGACCGCACCCTGAGCAAGTCCGCGAAGGCCGTGCCGGGGGAACGGCTCGTGGTGGACGTGCCGGACGACGGCGACCCGCTGGAAGTGAGGATCGAACCCGTGGACGAGATGCGCATCCTGTTCGAGGACGAGCACATGGTGGCGGTGGACAAGCCCACGGGCGTGGCCGCCCACCCCTCGCCCGGCTGGGTCGGGCCCACGGTGGTCGGCGGCCTGGCCGCGCTGGGCTACCGGATCTCGACCTCGGGAGCCCCGGAACGCCAGGGCATCGTGCACCGGCTCGACGTCGGCACCACCGGCGTGATGGTGGTGGCGAAGACGGAGCAGGCGTACACGGCGCTCAAGGACCAGTTCCGCGACCGGGTGCCGACCAAGGTGTACCACGCCGTCGTGCAGGGCCTGCCGGAGCCGCTGTCCGGGACGATCGACGCGCCGATCGGCCGGCACCCCGGCCACGAGTGGAAGTTCACCGTGATCGACGGGGGCCGGGCCTCGGTGACCCACTACGAGACGCTCGAGGCCTTCGGTCCGGCCACCCTCGTCCAGGTGCACCTGGAGACCGGACGCACCCACCAGATCCGCGTGCACTTCTCCGCGCTGCGGCATCCGTGCGTGGGTGACCTGACCTACGGGGCGAACCCGAAGCTCGCCGCCGAGCTGGGGCTGACGCGGCAGTGGCTGCACGCCCATCGGCTCGAGCTGCCGCATCCGGTCACGGGGGAGTCCGTGACGATCGTCTCGCCGTACCCGGACGACCTCGACCACGCCCTGGCCGCCCTGCGCGGGGAGGCCTGAGCGCAGTAGGCTGGAGCCTCGCCGCCCAGCCCTCGCCGTCGCCCGGACACCGTCCGACCCGTCGGCCGAACCACCCCGGCGCCCCGGTCCCCTCCGGTGCGCCCCGTGCCCAGGAGGAAGTGCGCACCGATGTCCGCGACCGCCGAGACCGCCGCAGAGGCCACGAAGGACGGTGGCTTCGTCCACCTGCACACCCACACCGAGTACTCGATGCTGGACGGCGCCGCGAAGCTCGACGAGCTCTTCGCCGAGGCCAACCGCCTGGGCATGGACTCACTGGCGATCACGGACCACGGGTACCTCTTCGGCGCCTTCGACTTCTGGAACAAGGCCAAGCAGGCCGGTGTGAAGCCGATCATCGGCCTCGAGGCCTACCTGACACCGGGGAACCAGCACCGCACGGACAAGGAGAAGACCCGCTGGGGTGAGCCCCACCAGCGCGGGGACGACGTCTCCGGCGGCGGCGCGTACACGCACATGACCCTGCTGTCCGAGGACAACACGGGCATGCACAACCTGTTCAAGATGGGCTCGATCGCCTCGCTGGACTCCGTGTACGCGAAGTGGCCGCGCATCGACCGGGAGCTGCTCAGCCAGTACTCCAAGGGCATCATCGCCACCACCGGCTGCCCCTCGGGCGAGGTGCAGACCCGCCTGCGCCTGGGGCAGTACCGTGAGGCGCTGCAGGCAGCCTCGGACTTCCGGGACATCTTCGGCAAGGACAACTTCTACTGCGAGGTCATGCACCACGGCCTCGACATCGAGCGCCGCGTCATGACGGACCTGCGCCGGCTCGCCAAGGAGCTGGACCTTCCGTTCGTGGCCACGAACGACCTGCACTACACCCACGAGCACGACTCGAAGGCCCATGAGGCGCTGCTGGCCATCCAGTCCGGCTCCAAGCTCAACGAGCCGACCTATGACCAGGGCGGCTCCCGCTTCGCGTTCTCCGGCACCGAGTACTACCTGAAGTCCCCGCGGCAGATGCGGGACCTGTTCAAGGAGCTTCCGGAGGCCTGCGACAACACCCTGGTGATCGCCGAGCGGTGCGAGGTCTCCTTCGACACGGACGCGAACTACATGCCGCTGTTCCCCACCCCGGACGGGGAGGACGAGACCAGCTGGCTGATCAAGGAGGTCGCCGCCGGCCTCGACTACCGCTACCCGGACGGCGTGCCGGACCACGTCCGCAAGCAGGCGGACTACGAGCTGGACGTCATCATCTCGATGGGCTTCCCCGGCTACTTCCTGGTGGTGGCGGACTTCATCAACTGGGCCAAGGACCACGGCATCCGCGTGGGCCCCGGCCGCGGCTCCGGCGCGGGCTCGATGGTCGCGTACGCGCTGCGCATCACGGACCTGGACCCGCTCAAGCACGGTCTGATCTTCGAGCGCTTCCTCAACCCGGACCGTGTGTCCATGCCGGACTTCGACGTCGACTTCGACGATCGCCGCCGCTCCGAGGTGATCGACTACGTCACCCGCAAGTACGGGGACGAGCGCGTCACCATGATCGTCACCTACGGCACCATCAAGACGAAGCAGGCGCTCAAGGACTCCGCCCGCGTGATGGACCAGCCGTTCTCCATGGGCGAGGCCCTCACCAAGGCGCTGCCGCCGGCGGTGATGGCCAAGGACATCCCGCTGAAGGACATCGAGGACCCGGAGGCCAAGCGCTACGCGGAGGCCGGTGACTTCCGCGAGCTGATCGCCACGGACCCGGTGGCCAAGGAGGTCTTCGAGACGGCGAAGGGCCTGGAGGGCCTGAAGCGGCAGTGGGGCGTGCACGCCGCGGGCGTCATCATGTCCTCGCACCCGGTGATCGACGTCATCCCGATCATGCGCCGGCTGCAGGACGGCCAGGTCATCACCCAGTTCGACTATCCCACCGCGGAGGGGCTCGGACTGATCAAGATGGACTTCCTGGGCCTGCGCAACCTCACGATCATCTCGGACGCGATCGAGAACGTGAAGGCCAACCAGGGCGTGGACCTGGACCTGGAGACCCTCGACGTGGACGACCGGGCGTCCTACGAGCTGCTCGCCCGCGGCGACACCCTCGGCGTGTTCCAGCTCGACGGCGGGCCCATGCGCTCGCTGCTGAAGATGATGCGGCCGGACAACTTCGAGGACATCTCGGCGACCATCGCGCTGTACCGTCCGGGCCCGATGGGAGCGAACTCGCACACCAACTACGCGCTGCGCAAGAACGGGCTCCAGGAGATCACCCCGATCCACCCGGAGCTGGAGGAGCCGCTCAAGGACATCCTGGACACGACCTACGGCCTGATCGTGTACCAGGAGCAGGTCATGGCGATCGCGCAGAAGGTCGCCGGCTACTCGCTCGGACAGGCGGACATCCTCCGCCGTGCGATGGGCAAGAAGAAGAAGGCCGAGCTGGACAAGCAGTACGAGGCCTTCCACGGCGGCATGATCGACCGCGGCTTCTCGGAGGCCGCCGTCAAGGCGCTGTGGGACATCCTGCTGCCGTTCTCGGACTACGCGTTCAACAAGGCGCATTCGGCCGCGTACGGGCTGGTGTCCTACTGGACCGCGTACCTGAAGGCCCACTATCCGGCGGAGTACATGGCCGCGCTGCTCACCTCGGTGGGGGATGACAAGGACAAGCTGGCGATGTACCTCAACGAGTGCCGCCACATGGGCATCACGGTGCTGCCGCCGGACGTCAACGAGTCCTTCCAGAACTTCACCCCGGTCGGCAACGACATCCGCTTCGGCATGGGCGCGGTCCGCAACGTCGGTGCGAACGTCGTGCGCGGCATGGTCCAGAGCCGTGAGGAGAAGGGCAACTACACGTCCTTCGGCGACTTCCTGGCGAAGGTGCCGCTGGTGGTCTGCAACAAGCGGACCATCGAGTCCATGATCAAGGCCGGCGCCTTCGACTCCCTCGGCTACGCCCGCCGCGCGCTGCTCGCCGTCCACGAAGAGGCCGTGGACGCCACCGTGCAGCAGAAGCGCAAGGAGGACCACGGCGAGTTCACGTTCGACATCTTCGCGCTCGGCGGCGGGCAGGACACGCAGGAGGAGAAGTCCGACTCCGTGGTGGTCCCGGACCTGCCGGAGTGGCCGAAGAAGGACAAGCTCACCTTCGAACGCGAGATGCTCGGCCTCTACGTGTCGGACCATCCGCTGCAGGGGTTGGACGGCGTCCTCAACCAGTTCGCGGACACGCAGATCACCCGCGTGCTGGACGACGACGGTCCGGCCGACGGCCAGTCCGTGACGATCGCGGGCCTGATCACGACGCTCGAGCGGCGCATCGCGAAGTCCTCCGGCAACGCCTATGCCCGGTGCGAGATCGAGGACCTCGGCGGCTCGATGGACGTGATGTTCTTCGGCCAGGTCTACGCCCCGATCGCGATGATGCTGGCGGAGGACCTGGTGGTGGCGGTCAAGGGCCGCGTGCAGCGCCGGGACGACGGCTCCGTGGTCCTCTCCGCCCAGGAGCTGACCATCCCGGAGCTGAAGGACACGGACGGCGGGCCGGTGACCATCACCATCCCGGCGTTCCGTGCCACGGAGGACCTGATGGGCCAGCTCGCGGACACCCTCCGCAACCACGACGGCTCCACCGAGGTGCGCCTGCACCTGTCCGGCCAGCGGTCCACGGAGGTCTACCAGCTGGGCCCGCAGTTCCGGGTGAACCCGAACCCGGCGCTGTTCGGCGACCTCAAGGTGCTGCTCGGCTCCCACTGCCTGGGCTGAGCGCGCGGTACGCTCACCACAGACGCCCCCGCGTGATCGGAAGGAGCAGACGTGCACTGTCCGTACTGCCGGCATGAGGCCTCCCGTGTGGTGGACTCGCGCTCGTTGGACGACGGCTCGGCGATCCGCCGGCGCCGCCAGTGCCAGGACTGCGGCAAGCGGTTCACCACCATGGAGACCACGTCGCTGACCGTGGTGAAGCGCTCCGGCGTGGCCGAGCCCTTCGACCGCTCGAAGGTGATCAACGGTGTGCGCAAGGCCTGCCAGGGTCGCCCCGTGAGCGCGGACGACCTGGCGATGCTGGCACAGGAGGTCGAGGAGTCGATCCGCGCCACCGGCCATGCGGAGGTGGACGCGCATGACGTCGGCCTGGCGATCCTGGACCCGCTGCGCCGGCTGGACAAGGTGGCGTATCTGCGGTTCGCGTCCGTCTACCAGGACTTCGAGTCGCTGCAGGACTTCGAGACCGCGATCGCGGACCTGCGGGAGATGGGGGACGAACGACGTTCCCCGGCTTTACAACCACGACTGTTCACCCGGTAGAGTGGTGCCCGGTTCCGGCAGTGCCGGGACCACGAGTCTGCCGAGGGCGGTTCCGGAGGGGAAGCCGGAACCGCCCTCGGTGCATTCCGGGTCCGTCGGCCCCGCGCGTGCAGAGGCATCGAGGTCCCGACGACGGCCGCTCGCCGTCCGTCGGGACCTCGCCTCGTCTGGGGGTCGGGTCAGGCCTGGGGTGCGTCGAACCCGGGGATGTCGTCGATCATCGACAGGTCCGCGTGCGGTCCCCACAGGGGACGACCCGAGCGCCCCTGGTGCATGTCCTCGAACAGGCGCGCCTCCGCCTTGGTCCACTCGGTGCCGAGGAACAGGTCGTGGTCTTCACGGTAGAAGTGCGGTGCGCCGGGAGTGCGGGTGATCTCGCCGAGCACCGGTCCGTCGGGCGTCTCGTACATGTCGACGCGGCACAGCGGCATCGGCAGGGACAGGGAGAGCCGCACGGCGACGGCCAGCATCTGGTCGAGCTGCTCGGGGACCGGGATGTCCTCGGAGTGCTGGCCCCACAGCGCCACCTTGCCGAGGCTGACGCCCTTGTCGTCCACATAGCGCGTGGTGGTGACCGGGCGGCCGTCGATGATCTGCGGTCGGCGCAGGAGGACGTGCAGGACCTTGCCGTAGGCGACGTAGATCTTCACGTCGTCGGGCAGGCCCTCGCCGTGCAGCGGGCGGAGCAGCTGCTCGGCGAAGACGGGGCCGTAGGAGGCACCGGCGGCACGTGCGGCCTGGAAGTGCTCGACGACCTCGGTCGTGGAGAGCGTACGGGGCGGGTCATGGCTGATCCACTCGTAGCGGTCCTCGCCCACTCGGCGCAGCGGCAGGACCGCCTTGCTGGCCGTGCCGCCGTCGGACTTCACGACGAATTCGTCCGGCAGTCGAGACAGGTCGACGTCCTCGGGACGCTCGGCCAGTGCATAGATCGTGGGCAGGGCGACGCCGTGGCTGGCCGCGTAGGCATGGACCCACAGCTTGCGGTTGAGCTCGCCGATGCGCTCCTTCGCAGGGCTGGGATCCTGACGGTAGTGCTTGCCGAGGTCGACCCAGGCGTGGTGGTGGCGCAGGAACGAAGGGGACTTGATGCGCCTCTGCCAGATCGCCACGTGGTTGCGCAGCCGCCTCACCTCCTTGCGGGCCGCGTCGCGCTCCGCGACGGCGTCGGCCAGCTGCGCCTGTGCCTCCGCCAGCGTGCCCTCGTGCTGCGCGGCACGGGCCTGTGCATCGGTCAGCAGTTCCAGCAGCTCCTTCGTGCGGGCCTCGTAACGGCGCAGACGTTCGTCGGCCGACGGGCCGGAGTCACGGACGGCGGAGGCCGGGGCGTTCGCAGCGGACGTGTCCCGGTAGCGCCGGAGCGCCGACGTCACGGGCGTCGGCACGGTTCGGCGCAGGAGCCGGGACAGGGCCGTGCGGGGACGGGGTGTCATGTCGACTCTCCTGTGACGTCAGTTCGCGTCGGCCGGGTCGTCGTGAGCGGCCAGGGCGGCGCCGACGATGCCCGCGTTGTTCACCAGCTGGGCGGGGACGATGGGGGCGTTCAGCCGCAGCAGCGGCAGGTAGTCGTCCGGGCGTTTGGAGATGCCGCCTCCGACGATGAACAGGTCGGGGGAGAAGATCCGCTCGAGGTGGCCGAAGAAGCGCTGCAGCCGCTCGGCGTATTCGGGCCAGGACAGGTTCTCACGTTCGCGGGCCTTGGCGGAGGCGCGCTGCTCGGCCATGACGCCGTCCAGCTCCATGGTGCCGACCTCGAAGTTCGGGACGAGGCGGCCGTCGTGGATCATGGCGCCGCCGATGCCGGTGCCGAGGGTGATGACCATGACCAGTCCCTGGGCACCGCGGCCGGCGCCGTAGCGGGCCTCGGCGAGGCCGGCGGCGTCGGCGTCGTTGAGCACACGCACCGGACGCTTGAGGGTCTCGGAGAAGAGGGCGGCGATGTCGGTGCCGATCCAGGAGGTGTCGATGTTGTTCGCGGACAGGCAGACGCCGTCGCGGACGATCGAGGGGAAGCAGACGCCCAGGGTCGCGTCGGCCGGGGCGGCCTTCGGGCGGGCGTCGAGCTCCTCGGCGATCGCCGCGAGGGTCTGGGCGACGGAGTCCGGGACGGCGGGCTGCGGGGTCGGGATGCGGAAGCGGTCGCCGCGCAGAGTGCCGGCCTTCTTGCCGGTGCCGAGGCGGACCTGACCGCCCTTGATGCCGGTGCCGCCCACATCGATGCCGACGGCCGTGGGGTACTTGGAGGTGCTCGAAGTGCTCACGGGCGCCAGTCTACGGACAGGCCCGAGGGCTGTCCGCGCACCGGCGCCCGTGGCGCGACTCACACGTGTCAGACGGCGGTGAGGATCTCCGCGCCGTCCTCGGTGACCACGATCGTGTGCTCGAACTGTGCCGTGCGCTTCCGGTCCCGGGTGACCACGGTCCAGCCGTCGTCCCACATGTCCCACTCGTGGGTGCCGAGGGTGATCATCGGCTCGATGGTGAAGACCATGCCGGGAACGAGCAGGGTGTCGTGCAGCGGGGCCGTGTCGTAGTGGGGGATCACGAGGCCGGAGTGGAATTCCACGCCGACGCCGTGGCCGATGAAGTCGCGGACCACGCCGTAGCCGAAGCGCTTGGCGTAGGACTCGATGGCGCGGCCGATGATGTTGACCTGGCGGCCGGGCTTGACGGCACGGATGCCCCGCATCATGGCCTCGTGGGTGCGCTCGACGAGCAGGCGGGACTCCTCGTCCACGTCGCCGACCAGGAAGGTGCGGTTGTGGTCCCCGTGGACGCCGTCGTAGTAGGCGGTGATGTCCAGGTTGAGGATGTCCCCGTCCTCGAGGACGGTCGAGTCCGGGATGCCGTGGCAGATGACCTCGTTCAGGGAGGTGCAGATCGAGCGCGGGAACTCGCGGTAGCCGAGGCAGGACGGGTAGGCGCCGCGCTCGACGAGGTACTGGTGGGCGATCCGGTCGAGCTCGTCCGTGGTGACGCCGGGACGGATGTGGGCGGCGGTGTGCTCCATGGCCTCGGCGGCGAGGCGGCCGGCCTCGCGGATCCGGGCGATGCCGGCGGCGTCGTAGACGTCCGAGGCGTTGCCCTCGTCCGCGGTCTTCTTGCCCACGTACTCGGGGCGCGGGATCGAGGCGGGCACGGACGGGGCGGGGGAGAGGACGCCCGGGGTCAGGGTGCCGATCGGGGCACGCGAGCCCTCCTGGGGCGCGGGCGGGCCCTCCGGACGGGGGCCGTTGTGGCTGGACGGTGCTGCAGGACGCGATTCGGGCATGGTGTCCAGCCTACTCGGGGGCTACGCTCGCCCCCATGAGCGAGAAAGAGTTCTGGTACAACACCCGCACCGGCCAGGTCGAGCAGGGCGCCCAGTCGGACTGGTCGCAGCTGCTGGGCCCCTACGGCTCCCGCGAGGAGGCCGAGGGGGCGATGGCGAAGGTCGCGGCCAACAACGAGGTCGCGGACGCCGCGGACGACGAGGACAGCAAGTGGGACAACCGTCCCGGCAACGACGCGGACTGACCTCGGGCCCCGCCGTCGTGCTCCCGGCCGCCTGCGGCGACGGGCGCGCGGCAGCGGGAGGCCGTCAGGACTCGAACTGGTGTTCCGGGGCCGGGAAGGCGCCGGTGATCACGTCCCGGCGGTAGGCGGCCACGGCGTCGGTGATCACGGAGTGCAGGTCCGCGTACTGCTTCACGAAGCGGGGCTTCCTGCCGTCGGAGAGGCCGAGCATGTCCTGCCAGACGAGGACCTGTCCGGTGGTGCTGTCGCCGGCGCCGATGCCGATGGTCGGGACGGTGAGGGCCTCGTCCACGGCACGGGCGACCTCGGCGGGGACCATCTCCATGAGCACGCAGAACGCGCCGGCCGCCTCGAGGGCGCGGGCGGAGGCGATCATCCGGTCGGCCGCGCCGTCGCCGCGGCCCTGCACCCGGTAGCCGCCGAGCACGTGCTCGGACTGCGGGGTGAACCCGATGTGGGCCACCACGGCGATGCCGGCGGCGGTCATGGCCTCCACATGGGGGACGAAGCGTTCGTCACCCTCCATCTTCACGGCGTGCACCCCGGCCTCCTTGACCAGGCGCATGGCGGAGCGGACGGCCTGCTCGGGGGACTCCTCGTAGGAGCCGAAGGGCAGGTCCGCCACCACGAAGGCCCGCTGTACGCCGCGGACGACGGCGGCGGAGAAGGTCACCATGTCCTCCACGGTGACCGGCAGGGTCGAGGAGTGGCCCAGCACGGTGTTGCCGACCGAGTCGCCGACCAGCAGCGCCTCGACGCCCGCGGCGTCGAACAGGGCGGCCGTCATGGCGTCGTAGACGGTGAGCATCGCGAACCGCCGTCCCTCGTCCTTGGCCCTCTGCAGGTGCACGGTGCGGTAGCGGGACGGGGCGGGCGGCCCGTACACAGCGGTCTCGTCGGCGGTGTCTGCGGAAGCGGGTGCGACCGCGCTGTCGGCGGCCTGGGGATGCTGGGTCGACATGTGCCCGAGTCTACGCAGTGGCGTGCACCACGCCGACTACAGTGACGTGCATGGATCGACAGCAGGATTTCGTGCTCCGCACCATCGAGGACCGGGACGTGCGCTTCGTCCGCCTCTGGTTCACCGACGTCATCGGCACCCTCAAGTCCGTGGCGCTGGCCCCGGCCGAAGTGGAGGGCGCGTTCACCGAGGGGCTGGGCTTCGACGGCTCCTCGATCGACGGCTACACCCGCATCTTCGAGTCCGACATGCTCCTGCAGCCGGATCCGTCCACCTTCCAGATCCTCCCGTGGCGCGGTGAGCAGGAGCGCACCTCACGCATGTTCTGCGACGTGCTCACCCCGGAGGGCGAGCCCTCCCCGGCCGATCCCCGCCACGTGCTGCGCCGCGTCCTGAACAGGGCCGCGGACATGGGCTTCAGCTGCTACACGCACCCGGAGATCGAGTTCTACCTGCTGCAGTCCTCCCAGCCCGGACCGGACGGCAAGCCGGTCCCGGTGGACTCCGCCGGCTACTTCGACCACGTCCCCGGCGGCGTGGCCCAGGACTTCCGCCGCCACGCCGTGACGCTGCTGGAGGACATGGGCATCTCCGTGGAGTTCAGCCATCACGAGGGCGGCCCCGGACAGAACGAGATCGACCTGCGCGCGGCCGACGCACTGACCACCGCGGACAACATCATGACGTTCCGCACGGTGATCAAGGAGGTGGCCTCGCTCAACGACCACTACGCCACCTTCATGCCCAAGCCCTTCTCCGAGCACCCGGGCTCTGGCATGCACACCCACTTCTCCCTCTTCGAGGGCGACTCCAACGCGTTCTACGACCCCTCGGACGAGTACCGGCTCTCCACCACGGCGCGGCAGTTCATCGCCGGCCTGCTGCACCACTCGGTGGAGATCACCGCGGTGACCCACCAGTTCGTGAACTCCTACAAGCGCCTGTGGGGCGGCGGCGAGGCGCCCGCCTACGTGTCCTGGGGCCACAACAACCGCTCCGCCCTCGTGCGCGTGCCGCTCTACAAGCCGGACAAGGCGGGCTCTGCCCGCATCGAGTACCGCGGCCTGGACGCCGGGGTGAACCCCTACCTCGCCTACGCCCTGCTGCTGGCCGCCGGCCTCAAGGGCATCGAGGAGGGCTACGAGCTGCCCGAGGCCGCCGCCGAGGACATCTCGGCGCTGACCACCATGGAACGTCGCGCCCTCGGCCACCAGCCGCTGCCGGGCACCCTGCACGACGCCCTGCGCATCATGGAGGACTCCGAGTTCGTGGCCGAAGTCCTCGGCGAGCACGTCTTCGAGACCTTGCTGCGGAACAAGGCCCAGGAGTGGGACGACTACCGGGTCCAGGTCACCGAGTACGAGATCAAGCGCTACCTCAGCGGCCTCTGAGCGGAGGGAGACGCCGATGACCTCGCTGCCCGGGGCCGACGCCGAGTCCCTCCAGCGCCGCGCCCTGACGGCCGCCGGATTCACGGACCTGGACCGTGCCCGTTCCCTCATGGGCCAGAGGGAATTCGAGGGCGTGGACCTCGAGGCCCTCGTGGCCGCACTGTCCCACGCCCCGGACCCGGAACAGGCGCTGCTGCTCTGGCTGCGCCTGATCGAGCGTGAGCCCGACGCGAAGGGGATCGTGGCGGACGAGGAGCAGGCAGCGCGGCTGGCCCGCCTGCTGGGCGCGTCCGAGGCCCTCGGCGAGTTCCTCATCCGGCGCCCGGAGCACCTGGACCTCGTCTCCGATCCCGAGCGGGCCGCCGCCACCGCTCCCGCCCTGACCCAGCGCGACCCGGCCGCGACCGGCCGGGACTGGCAGGACGAGTCCGCTGCCCTGCGTCGCCTGCTGCTCGAGTCGGTCGGCGCAGACCCGGAGGCCGAGCGACCCGTGGCCGGCCGGACCGGTGCGGAGGCCGCCGTGGCCCTGCGTCGGGCCTACCGCCGGCAGATCACCGCGATCGCCCTGCAGGACCTCGGCTCGGCCGACCCCACCCTGATCGAACCGTCCGTCTCCGCCTGGCTGGCCGACCTGGCCGGTGCCGCGATCGACGCCGCGCTCGCCGTGGCCCGGGCCGCCGCCGTCGAACGTCACGGCGAGGCCGCCGAGACCCTCGACCTCGCCGTGATCGGCATGGGCAAGTGCGGCGCCCGCGAGCTCAACTACATCTCCGACGTGGACGTGGTGTTCGTCCACGCCGCCGGCGAGGGCCAGGACGAGACGACGGCCGCCGTGGTGGCTGCCGAGATGGCCGGCGGCATCGGCAAGGTCGTCTACGGCGCCGCCCCCGAGCCGAACCTCTGGGAGGTGGACGCCAACCTGCGGCCCGAGGGCAGGGACGGGGCGCTGTCCCGCACGGTGGACTCCCACGCGCAGTACTACCGGCGGTGGGCCCACGGCTGGGAGTTCCAGGCGCTGCTCAAGGCCCGCCCGATCGCCGGCTCCACCGCCCTCGGCGCGGAGTACATGGACCGCATGTGGCCGCTGGTGTGGAAGTCCTCCGCCCAGGAGGGCTTCGTGGAGAGCGTGCAGAAGATGCGCGGCCGGGTCATGGACACCATCGCCCACGCGGACCGGGACCGGGAGATCAAGCTCGGCAGCGGCGGCCTGCGGGACGTGGAGTTCACGGCGCAGCTGCTGCAGCTCGTCCACGGGCGTGCGGACGAGACCGTGCGCGTCCGCTCCACCCTCGAGGCCATCGACCGGCTGTGCGAGGCCTCCTACATCTCCACCCGTGACGCCGAGGCGTTCGCCGCCCGCTACCGCTGGCTGCGCACCCTCGAGCACCGCATCCAGCTCGTCCACCTGCGGCGCACGCATCTGATGCCCACGAAGGAGGAGGCGCTGCGCGTGGTCGCCCGCTCCATGCAGGCGCAGGGCGAGCAGCGCCATGCCGGCGGCGAGGAGCTCTCCGAGGCCTTCCGCACCGTGCGCCGTGAGGTCCGTCAGCTGCACGAGCGGATCTTCTACCGGCCGCTGCTGTCCACCACGGCGGCCCTGTCCGACGACGAGGTCAAGCTCACCGCCGAGGCGGTCCAGGAGCGCCTGGCCGCCCTGGGCTACCGCGACCCGAAGGGAGCCCTGGGGCACATCGAGTCCCTCACCCGGGGCGTGTCCCGCCGCGCCGCGATGCAGCGCCAGCTGCTGCCGGTCATGCTCGGCTGGTTCGCGGACGGACCGGACCCGGACGGCGGTCTGCTCGCCTTCCGTCGGCTCTCCGAGTCCCTCGGGGCGAGCTCCTGGTTCCTGCGCATGCTCCGCGATTCCAACGCGGCCGCCCAGCGCCTGTGCGGCGTGCTCTCCAGCTCCCGGTTCATCGGGGACCTGCTGGAGCACTCCCCGGAGTCGACCGCCTGGCTCGGCGACGACCGCCAGCTCGAGCCGATGGAGCCGGAGGCCCTGTGGAAGCAGGCCCGCGCCGTCCTGTCCCGCCGAGACCGGTCCGAGGAGCCGGCCAAGGTGGTCCGCCATGTGCGACACGCCCGCCGCCGCGAGATCCTCCGCGTCGCCCTGGCCGACGCCTCCGGTCACATCGACCTCGAGCAGACCGTCAGGGCGCTCTCCGACGTGGACCACGTGGCCGTGCTCGGAGCCCTGCACGTGTGCCTGGCCGCGGTCGAGCAGGAGGAGGAGCTGCTCACCGACGTCGCCGTCGTGGCGATGGGCCGTCAGGGCGGCCGCGAGATCACCTACGGCTCGGACCTGGACGCCATGTTCGTCCACCGCCCGCGCGAGGGCGCGGACCCGGAGGCCGCCCAGCACCAGGCCGTGGCGATCGCCAAGCAGCTCACCGCCCTGCTCAAGCAGCCGGCGAAGCCCGCCCTGCCGGGGGAACCCGCCCTCGTGGTGGACGCGGATCTGCGCCCGGAGGGACGTCAGGGACCACTCGTGCGCTCGATGGACTCATACCGCGAGTACTACCAGCGCTGGGCCGAGGTGTGGGAGCGCCAGGCGCTGCTGCGTGCCCGTCCGCTCGCCGGCGAGCCCTCGCTGCTCGAGGAGATCGGGGACTGGGCGGACTCCGTCCGCTACAGCGGCGGACTCTCCGCCGGGGAGCTGCGGGAGATCCGCCGCATCAAGGCCCGCGTGGAGTCCGAGCGGCTGCCGCGCGGTGTGCAGCCCTCCCGCCATGTGAAGCTCGGCCCCGGCGGCCTCTCGGACGTCGAGTGGCTCGTGCAGACCCTGCAGCTGCGCCATGCCGGCGAACACTCCTCGCTGCGCACCACGTCCACCCTTCCGGCGCTGCGCGCGCTGGTGTCCCTGGACCTGCTCCCGGCCGCGGACGCCGAGGCCCTCGAGAAGGCCTGGCTGCTGTGCAGCCGCATCCGTGCAGCCGGCTACCTCTGGTCCGGCAAGGCCTCGGACGTGCTGCCCTCCCATACCCGGGACGTGGCTGCGCTCGCCCGCTGGTGCGCCGGACCCGGGCACCACGCCGGCGACGTCGAGGAGCACGTCAAGCGCACCATGCGCCATGCCCGCCAGGTGTTCGAGAAGCACTTCTACGGGCTCTGACCCCATGCCGGTGGCCGGCCTGCGCCGGAGACTCCCTCGGAGGGACGGCCGCGTGCCACCGGTCCGTCAGCCGCGCACCACGTGCTCGCCGAGCAGCTCGACCGTGCGCCGGCGCACCGTCAGGCTCGGGGCCATGGCGGTCACCATCACCTCGTCCGCACCGCTCTGTGCCGCGAAGTCGCGGACGTGGGCGGCGGCCTGCTCGCCGGTGCCCACGGCGGTGTGCCGCACCATGCGGATCACCTGCGCGGCGGCGGGCGAGTCCATGAGCAGGTCGAGCTCCTGGTCGGTGTAGTCCCGTCCGCGGCCGACCAGCATCTGCACACGCAGGCGCAGCGCGTGCTCGTACTCGGCACGGGCCTGCTCCTCGGTGTCCGCGGCCACCACGTTCATCGCCGCCATGAAGTGGGGCTCGGCCAGCTGCTCGGACGGCTGGAAGGTCTCGCGGTAGATCCGCGCGGCGTGCTCGAGCATGTCCGGGGCGAAGTGGCTGGCGAAGGCGTAGGGCAGGCCGAGGCGGGCGGCCAGCTGTGCGCCGAAGGCGGAGGAGCCGAGGATGTGCAGCGGCACGTCCGTCCCCTTGCCGGGGTACGCGTCCACGCCGTGCAGGCGGGACTCACCGCGCAGGTAGCCCTGAAGTTCCAGGACGTCCTGGGGGAAGTCCTCGGCGGCGTCGGGGGAGCGGCGCAGGGCCTGCAGGGTGCGCTGGTCGGTGCCCGGGGCACGGCCCAGTCCGAGGTCGATGCGTCCCGGATGGAGCTCGGCGAGCGTGCCGAACTGCTCGGCGATCACCAGCGGGGAGTGGTTGGGCAGCATGACGCCGCCGGAGCCCAGCCGGATGGTGGAGGTCTGCGTGGCCACGTGGGCCAGGAGCACGGCGGTGGCGGAGGAGGCGATGCCCGGCATGTTGTGGTGCTCGGCGAACCACACGCGCGTGAAGCCCTGCTCCTCGGCGGCCTGCGTGAGCTGCACGGACTCGGACAGGGCCTCGGCCACCGTCCGTCCCGGCTTCACGGTGGCCAGGTCGAGCATCGAGATCGGCAGCGCGGTCATGGTGGTCCTCCGGTGGGCAGACGACGGTGGGTCGTCAGTGCCAGCGCCCGGGCCGTCGTCGTTATTCCGCGCCGCCGGCGCGTGCCGGCCACCACGACGACGGCCCCGCACCCTCCGGAGAGAGGCTGCGGGGCTGCGCGGACTCCTCGCGGACTACGCCCGCGGAATCCCTGCTATGACGTCAGCAGGAGTAGTACAGCTCGAACTCGTAGGGGTTCGGGCGGGCGGCGAGCGGGGCGATCTCGGTCTCGCGCTTGTAGTCGATCCAGGCCTGGATGAGGTCCTCGGTGAAGACGTCGCCGGCGAGCAGGAACTCGTGGTCCTCCTCGAGGGCGCTCAGCGCCTCCTCCAGCGAGGCAGGGGCCTTCTGGATGTCCTTGGCCTCCTCCGGCGGGAGCTCGTAGAGGTCCTTGTCGATCGGCTCGGCCGGCTCGATGCGGTTGCGGATGCCGTCCAGACCGGCCATCAGCTGGGCCGCGAAGGCCAGGTACGGGTTGCCGGAGGCGTCCGGGGCGCGGAACTCGATGCGCTTGGCCTTCGGGTTGGAACCGGTGATCGGGATGCGGATGCCGGCGGAGCGGTTGCCCTGGGAGTAGACCATCGAGACCGGCGCCTCGAAGCCCGGGATGAGGCGGCGGTAGGAGTTCACGGTCGGGTTGGTGAACGCCAGGACGGCGGAGGCGTGCTTGAGCAGGCCGCCGATGTACCAGCGGGCCGTGTCCGAGAGGTTGGCATAGCCCTTCTCGTCGTAGAACAGCGGCTCGCCGTCGGTCCACAGGGACTGGTGGCAGTGCATGCCGGAGCCGCCGTCGTCGAACACCGGCTTGGGCATGAAGGTGGCGGTCTTGCCGAACTGCTCGGCGACGTTCTTGACGACGTACTTGAACTTCTGCAGGTCGTCCGCCGAGTGCGTGAGGGTGTTGAACCGGTAGTTGATCTCGGCCTGGCCGGGCGCGCCCACCTCGTGGTGCGAGCGCTCCACCTCGAGGCCGACCTCGCCGAGGACGGCGCACATCTCGTCGCGCAGGTCCGCCTGCTTGTCGATGGGGGAGACGGGGAAGTAGCCGCCGCCCTGACGGATCTTGTTGCCCAGGTTGCCGCCTGCCTCCTCTCGGCTCGAGTTCCACCAGGCCTCCTCGGAGTCCACCGCGTAGAAGGACCCTCGCGGAGAGGACTCGTAGCGGACATCGTCGAAGACGAAGAACTCGGCCTCGGGGGCGAAGAACGCGGTGTCTGCGATGCCGGAGGCGGTCAGGTACTCCTCGGCACGCTGGGCGACACCGCGCGGATCGCGGTGGTACGGCTCGCCGGTGCGCGGGTTCACGATGGAGAAGTTCATCGCCAGGGTCTTGCGGATGCGGAACGGGTCCACGTAGGCGGTGGCGATGTCCGGGATCAGCTGCATGTCAGACTCGGCGATGCCGGCGAAGCCACGGATGGAGGAGCCGTCGAAGAGCTGGCCGTCCCGGAAGAAGTCCTCGTCCACGGTCGTGGCCGGCACGTTGAAGTGCTGCTGGACGCCCGGCAGGTCGGTGAAGCGGATGTCCACGAACTCGACGCCCTCCTCCTTGATGAACGTGAGGGCTTCCTCGACAGAGCTGAACATTGTTCTCGCCTGGCCTTCCTTGTGTGGCAGTGGGGGGCGTCCGCGGCAGGAGTTCTTCCGCCGTGGAGCTTCCTTCACACTACGTGAGCGGCGTGACGCGGTCATGCCGTGGGTGTTTCCGGCGTGTAACGCGCCGCCGGCGGACCCCGACTACGCTGGTGGGGTGGCCAGAGACGAGAAGACCCCGCGGCAGCAGCGACCCCAGGGCGGCCGGAGCGAGCCGCTGATCACCCGCCGGGAGATGGCCGGCTGGGTGGACGGGCCCGGCGGCAACATCCATGCCGGCCGGTGGCCCGGCGACCGGCTCGGCCTGCCGGAGTCCGGGCCGAGCTCGTTGGCTCGCCCCCTGCGCCGGATCGGCGCGCTCTGCATCGACTGGGCCATCGCCCTGGTGATCTCCAACGTCTTCTTCGGCGGCAACGCCCTGGCCACCCTCATCGCCCTGGCCGTCATGCACGTACTCGGCCTGTCCCTGCTCGCCACCACGGTGGGCAAGGCCCTCGTCCGCATCCAGGTGGTGCCCCTGGGCGGCGGCTCCACCGCGCCCGTGCACAGGATCCTGCTGCGCACCGTCCTGCTGTGCCTGGTGCTGCCGCTGATGATCGTGGACCCGGACGGCCGCAGCCTCCACGACAAGGCCGCCGGCACCGTGGAGCTCGTCATGTGAGACCGAGGCGCCTGCGTGCGGGGCCTTCGGCGCCGGGCGCCGGACGGTGTCGCGGGCGGGACAACGACGACGGACCGTCACCTCGCGAGGTGACGGTCCGTCATCGTCTGGTCCGCGGTGCGGGAAGCGGGCCGGTCAGCGTCCGCGCATGCTCCGGCGGTCCGGGCGGGCCTTCATGGGGTCGACGCCCTTCGGGATCGGGAGCTTGGCGGAGCCGATGGCGGACAGGCGCTTGTCCACCGCGTTGACCTCGTGCTTGGTCAGCTTCTTCTCCATGGCCTTGAGGGTCTTGACGACCTTGTGCAGCGGGACCTGCCCCTCGCCATGACCGGTCTCCACGACGCGCACCGGCACGTTCGGCAGGAAGCGCTTCATGGCGCGCTCCTCCTTGTTCACGAGCTTCGCGATGCGGTTGGACGGGCCCTCGGTCACCAGGACGACGCCCGGGCGGCCGATCGCACGGTAGACGACGTCCTGGGTGCGCGGGTTCACGGCGACCGGCTCCTGGGAGACGATCCAGCCGCGCTTCAGCGTGGACAGGGCGGCGCCGGAGGCACCCGGGCGGCCGTCGATCTGGGCGAACATCGCGCGTTCGGCGAAGCGGTTCATCACGATGATCGCCGCCAGGACGCCGAACGGGATGGAGATCAGCAGCCAGGTGATCCAGTTGTGCAGCAGCAGGCCGATGAGCAGTCCGACCAGCAGGGTCGCCACGAAGGCGAGCACCATCCACAGCACCAGCTTCGGGTAGTGCTGGCGGGTCATGCTGAAGACCTGCTTCAGCTGCGTGATGATGCCGGGCTTGCGGCTGCGCTCGGCGCGCTTGGCCGCGCGGTCGGACTTCTTGTCTGCCTTCATCTGGCGACGGCGGTCGCGCTGCATCGCCTTGACCTCCTTGAGGGAGGGCGACGGCGAGCCGGGCTGAGAGGATGCGGAGTTCTTGGCCATAGCCTTTCCAGTCTACCTGCGCTGATCAGCCCATCCGGGCGACGACGGCGGCGGCCTCCTGGCGCGCCGTGGACTCGCCGGCCAGCTGGGACAGGTGCTCCGGGAGGGTCCGGCCGAGCTTCTCCAGCGCCGAGGCGTAGAGCTTGCCGGCACGGTAGGAGGAGCGCACCAGCGGCCCGGCCATGACGCCGGCGAAGCCGATCTCCTCGGCGCGCTTGGACCAGTCCACGAACTCCTGCGGCTTCACCCAGCGGTCGATCGGGTGGTGCAGCTTCGACGGACGCACGTACTGGGTGATGGTGATGATGTCGCAGCCGGCCTCGTGCAAGTCCACGAGGGCCTGGTCGATCTCGTGGTCCTCCTCGCCCATGCCGAGGATGAGGTTCGACTTGGTGACGAGCTCGTCCTCCTTGGCCATGGACAGGACCTTGAGGGACTTCTCGTAGGTGAAGGCCGGGCGGATCTTGCGGAAGATGCGCGGCACGGTCTCCAGGTTGTGGGCGAACACCTCCGGGCGGGCGTCGAACACCTGCTGGACGAGTTCCGGCACGGCCCCGAAGTCCGGCGGCAGGATCTCCAGGCCGGTGTTCGGGTTCAGCTCGTGGACCTTGCGGATGGTCTCCGCGTACAGCCAGGCCGCGCCGTCCTTCTGGTCGTCTCGGGCCACGCCGGTGACGGTGGCGTAGCGCAGGCCCATCTCGCGGATGTTCTCGGCGACCTTCTGCGGCTCCTCCATGTCCAGCGGACGCGGCTTGCCGGTGGCGATGTCGCAGAAGTCGCAGCGGCGCGTGCAGATGTCGCCGCCGATGAGGAAGGTGGCCTCGCGGTCCTCCCAGCACTCGTAGATGTTGGGGCAGCCCGCCTCCTCGCAGACGGTGTGCAGGCCCGAGCGCTTCACTTTGTTCTTCAGACCGATGTACTCCGGGCCCATGTGGACTTTGGCCTTGATCCACTCCGGTTTGCGCTCGACCGGGACCTCGGCGTTGCGCGCCTCGACGCGGAGCAGGCGGCGGCCTTCGGGTGCGGGGCTCATGCGGGGTGTCCTTCCGGGTCGGCGGTGGAGATGTACTGCGGGGCGAGCTCGGCGAGGTGGCGTTCGAGCACAGGACGGACGTCGGCCGGGGTGACCGTGCGTCCGATCTCCGCGGAGAGGGTGGTGGTGGAGGCGTCGGCGATGCCGCACGCGATGATCGTGGAGAACGGCTCCAGCGAGTTGGAGCAGTTCAGGGCCCATCCGTGCATCGAGACGCCCTCGTGGATGGACAGGCCGATGGCGCCGAGCTTGCGGTCGGGGCGCTGGGCGCCGTCCGGGGCCCGGTCTGCCAGGCACCAGATGCCGGCACGGCCGTCCACGCGGACGGCGGTGACCCCGTACTCGGCCGCGGTGCGGATGAGCAGCTCCTCGATGAACCAGACGAAGTCCTTCACGTGGGCGCGGTCCCGCAGCCGGACGATCGGGTAGCCCACGAGCTGGCCCGGTCCGTGCCAGGTGATCTTCCCGCCGCGGTCCACGTCGATCACTTCGGCGCCGTCCCTGGGGCGCTCGGCGTCCTCGGTGCGGCGGCCGGCCGTGTAGACGGGGGAGTGCTCGAGCAGGAGGATCTGTCCCTCGGACGCGCCGGAGACGACCTGAGCGTGCAGCGATCGCTGCAGGTCCCACGCCTCGCGGTAGTCGACGAAGTCGGGATCGAAGCCGAGGACGCGCACCGGGGGCACAGAGAGCTCAGACATGCCCGCCACTCTATCGGTTCAGGCAGGGTGTGGATAACTTCAGAGGGGCACGGCGTGGTGCGTCCAGAATGGCCGTGGCGGGACCGCACCGGTCACGCCGAGCCGGACGCGAGGGAGCTCAAAGATGCAGGCTTCGCAGGAGAGCGGGGACACGCCCCGGGGAGGCCCCGGGGCAGAGGGAGGCGGCGAGCGTGGGCGGGAGCACGCGCCGCAGGAGACGGAGCCGCCGGGCAGGCCCCGGGTGCCCGGGTGGACCGTGGGGCGCCGGCTGGGCGCCGGCGCCGACGCGGAGGTCTGGGAGGTCCGCGGGCCGGGCGGGGAGCAGGCGGCGCTCAAGGTGCCGCTGCCCGGCGGGGCGGAGGGCCTGGCCCAGGAGGCGGCCGCGCTGCGGCACCACCGCCACCGCCACCTCGTGGCGCCGCTCGGTGAGGTCGAGACCGACCGCGGCACCGGTCTGCTCACCGAGCTGCTGGCAGGTGGGAGCCTGGCCGCGCTCGTGCGTGCCGGCGGTCCGCTCCCGGTGGCCCGGATGCGGACGGCCGTGGTGCCGATCGCCCAAGCCCTGCAGTCCCTGCATGAGGAGGGCATCGTGCACGGGGACGTCTCCCCGGCCAACATCCTGTTCGACGTCGACGGCCGGCCTGCCCTGTCCGACCTGGGTGCCTCGCGGCTGCTGGGCGGGCAGGACCGTGCAGGCGGCACCCCCGGGTTCGCCGCGCCGGAGACAGTGGATGGGGCGCACGGGGACGGGGCCCCAGGCGCCGCGGCGGATGTGTTCGCCCTCGGCGCCGTCGCCTGGTTCTGCCTCACCGGGCGGGCGCCGGCCGGGTTCGACGACCGGGCGCCGCTGCCGGTGCTGGTCCCGGACGCCGGAGCAGAGCTCGCCGACCTGCTGGACGCCTGCCTCGACCCCGTGCCCGAACACAGGCCGAGCGCGGAGGAGTTCGCCCATGCGCTGTATGCCACGGGGGAGTGCGAGCCCGTCCTCCTGCACGCATCGGCCTCCCCGGAGGTGGCGCTCGTCCTGCCGACGGTGCGGCCGGCGCCCACGGCACCGGGACGCTCGGGGCGCGCTCGACCGAGCCGGAGGCGGGGCCGGATGCTGCCGGCCGCCGGAGGACTCGCGGCGGCCGCTGCAGCCATGACGACAGCGCTGATGCTCTTCGCACCGGCTGACACGCACGACTTGCGGGAGCAGGGCGGGACAGAGCCGACACGGCCGAGGCAGGCCGCCGCAGCTACGGATTCGACAGCAACGGCTGATCCGCGCCAAAGACCGTCCGGAGGACAGGGTGATGCCCCGCCGTCCGGAGAACAGGGCGACGCCCCGCCGTCCGGAGCGGGGCCGGACACTGCTGCCTCGCAGACGGCCGGAACCGACGGTCGCAGGCCGGAGGCGGACCCCGCGCTTCCCGACGCGCACGTGCTCGAACGGGTGGCCACAGAGCGTGCGAGGGCCCTCGCCCACGCCGACGCCGCCGCCGTGGCGGCCTACGCGGTCCCCGACTCGGACGCGGGCATGGCGGACCGCACGGTGATCGAACGCCTCCGGGCAGAAGACACGCGGTTCGACGGCCTGGAGCTGTCCGTGACACCGGACGGTGAGGCTGACGCTGGATCGGGGCAGCGGCCGACCGTGGCGGCCGTCCCCGTGGTGCTGGAGACCTCGGCTCACCGGCTCGTGGACGGCAACGGCGAGGTGCTCACCGCGGAGGTCGCGCGACGTGACGCCGCGACCCTTGTGATGGAGCGGACGGAGGACGGCTGGAAGGTGAGCGAGGTGCGCCCGAGGTGAGCGGCCGTCGTCGTGACGACGGCGCAGCCGGAGGGGGCGGACCGCCGGGGAGGGCGTGGGCCGCCGGTTCCCCGGACACGGAGAAGGGGCCGGCCCGGCGAGCGATGCTCACCGGGCCGACCCCTGCTGCTGACGGCGTGTGCCGCCGACGATCAGATGAAGACCGCCACCAGGATGTTGATCAGCGCCATGCCGCCGACGGCGTGGGCGAGGCCCGTGCCGACCGACTCACCGGAATTGATCTTGCGGCGTCCGATCAGGGCCGCCACGAAGACGATCACTCCGACGAGCAGCTTGATGCCGAGCTTCATGTGGTTCGCATCTCCCACGATCGAGACGATCGCGGCCAGAGCGATGCCGGAGACCAGCATGCCGATCGCACCCCACCACTGCGAGGTGGTGACGGTCGGACGCTTGAAGTTGGCGAACCAGCCTCCCAGCACCGCTGCCACCGAGATGAAGTGGAGGGCGAGGAAGATCAGGCGGAGGACGTCGGTGAAGTCCATGGTGTGCGGGGGATTCCTTTCGTCAGAGACCCAGCTCGTGACCGAACTCGCCCGCCTCGAGACGCTGGCGCAGCGTCATCAGGAAGCGGCCGGCGTCCGCGCCGTCCACCAGACGGTGGTCGTAGGTCAGGGACAGGTACATCATGTGGCGGATGCCGATCGAGTCGTTGCCGTCGGCGTCGGTGACCACCATCGGACGCTTCACGATCGCACCGGTGCCGAGGATGGCCACCTGCGGCTGGTTGATGATCGGGGTGTCGAACAGGGCGCCGACCGAGCCGATGTTGGTGATCGAGAAGGTGCCGCCGGACAGCTCGTCCGCACCGATCTTGTTGGTGCGGGCACGGTCCGCCACATCGGCGATCTTCTGCGCAAGGCCCGAGAGGTTCAGCGAGCCGGCGTCCTTGATCACCGGGACGAGCAGGCCCCTGTCGGTGTCGACGGCGATCGCCAGGTCCTCGGAGGCGTGGTAGGTGATCTCCTTGTTGTCCTCGGAGAACGAGGCGTTGAGCTTCGGGTGCTGCTTCAGCGCCTCGGCCACGGCCTGGGCGATGAACGGCAGGTAGGTGAGCTTCACGCCGTTGCGCTCCTGGAAGGAGGCCTTGGCCTGGGCACGCAGGTTCACGATGCGGGTGAGGTCGACCTCGTGCACCTGGGTGAGCTGCGTGGACAGGTCCAGGGACTCGCGCATGCGCTGGGCGATGACCTGGCGGATGCGCGGGGCCTTCTCCGTGTTGCCGCGGACCGACGGGTCCACGGAGGACTCGGCGGCGGCGGCCGGAGCGGAGGCGGCAGCGGCCGGGGCCTGGGTCTCGGCGGCCGTCTTCTCGGTGCCGGAGGCAGCCTCGCCCGCGGCCAGGGAGGCGGCCAGCACGTCCTGCTTGCGGATGCGACCGCCCACACCGGTGCCGCGCACGGTGGACAGGTCCACGTTGTGCTGCTTGGCCAGGCGACGCACCAGCGGAGTGACGTAGCCCTGGCCCGGCTCGGAGGCCGTCGGGGTGTCGGCGTCCTGACGCTCGCGGTCGGCGCGCTTGGCGTCCTCCTCGGACGCCGAGGTCTCCTCGGGCTTGGCGCCGCCCTTGTCCTGGCCGGCGTCCTCGTCCGCGGCTTCCTCGACCGCCTCCTCGGTCTTCTCGGGAGCTTCGGCCTGGGTGGCCTTCTCCTCGATCTGTTCGGCCGAGGCGTCGGACTCGTCCTCGGTGTCCGCGTCGTCGGTGGAGCCGCCGTCGGAGTCGGAGGAGCCGGAGCCGTCGCCGACCAGGGCCAGGACGGCGCCGACCTCGACGGTCTCGTCCTCCTCGGCCTTGATCTCGACCAGGGTGCCGGCGACCGGGGACGGGATCTCGGTGTC
>NZ_KV809444.1:90884-91317 GCF_001812555.1 Micrococcus sp. HMSC067E09
ACCTCGTCACCGACCTCCTTGAGCCAGCGGCTGATGGTGCCCTCGGTGACGGACTCGCCCAGGGCCGGGAGAGTGACCTCGGTGGTCTCGCCGGAGGAGGAGCCCTTGTCGGCCTTGACCTCCTCCTTCTCCTCGGAGTCGTCGGAGTCGTCCGACTCGTCGGCGGCCGCGGCCTCGGAGGCGTCCTCCTCGGCATCGGAGGCGTCCTCCTCGGCCTCGGCATCGTCGTCGGAGTCGTCGGACGAGCCGCCGCCCTCGCCGTCGCCGATGGTGGCGAGCGGGGCGCCGACCTCCACGGTGTCGTCCTCCTCGACGAGGATCTCCTCGAGGACGCCGGCGACCGGGGACGGGATCTCGGTGTCGACCTTGTCGGTGGAGACCTCGAGCAGCGGCTCGTCGACCTCGACCTCGTCACCGACCTCCTTGAGCCAGC
>NZ_KV809444.1:91417-136557 GCF_001812555.1 Micrococcus sp. HMSC067E09
CGGGATCTCGGTGTCGACCTTGTCGGTGGACACCTCCACGAGCGGCTCGTCGACGGCGACCTCGTCACCGACCTCCTTGAGCCAGCGGGACACGGTGCCCTCGGTCACGGATTCGCCGAGTGCGGGAAGGTTCACGGTTTCGGACATGTGGCCGATTCTCCTCACGGACGGACGACCGTCGTCGCAGTCGTCGGGTGGTCTGTCCGGCCCGCGGGGACGCGGGTCGGGATGTCTGGGTGGATGGGGTCAGCCGTGCAGCGGGTGGCCGAACAGGGCCATGGCGGCCTCGCCCAGCGACTCGTTCTGGGTCGGGTGGGCGTGGACGAAGGCCGCCACGTCCTCCGGGTAGGCCTCCCAGTTCACGATGAGCTGCGCCTCGCCGATCTGCTCGGAGATGCGCTTGCCGATGCCGTGCACGCCGACGATCGGGCCGTTCTTCTGGCGAACCATCTTGATGATGCCGCCGGTGCCGAGGATGGAGGACTTGCCGTTGCCGGCCAGGTTGTACTCGGTGATCTCGACGTTGTCCTTGCCGTACTTCTCCTCGGCCTTCGGCTGGGTGAGGCCGACGGACATGATCTCCGGCTCGGTGAAGGTGACCTTCGGGATGTTGACGTCCTCGACGACCATGGGATTGTTGCCGGCGATCTCCTCGGCGACGAAGATGCCCTGCTGGTAGCCGCGGTGGGCGAGCTGCAGGCCCGGGACGATGTCGCCGACGGCGTAGATGTTGCCGACGCCGGTGTGGAGGCGCTCGTCGGTCAGGACGAACCCGCGGTCCATCTTGATGCCCTGATCCTCGTAGCCCATGCCCTCGGTGTTCGGACCGCGGCCCACGGCGACGAGGCAGACCTCGGCGGTGAACTCCTTGCCGTCGGCGAGGGTCACCTTGACGCCGTCCTCGGTCTCCTCGACCTTGTCGAAGAAGGTGCCGAGGTTGGTCTTGATGCCCTTCTTCTTGAACTCGCGCTCGAGGACCTTGATGATGGCCGGGTCCTCGTTCGGGACGAGGTGCTCGAGGCCCTCGATGACGGTGACCTCGACGCCGAAGGAGTTCCACAGGGAGGCGAACTCGGAGCCGATGACGCCGCCGCCCAGGACGATGGCGGACTTCGGGGTGTAGTCGAGCTCCAGGGCCTCGGTGGAGGTCATGATCTTCTTGGAGATCGGCAGGCCCATGGTCTTGGAGACGGAGCCGGAGGCCAGGACGATGTTCTCGCCCTTGTAGCGGGTGCCGTCGACCTCGATCTCGTTCTCGGAGACGAGCTTGCCCTCGCCCTCGATGACCTGGATCTTGCGCATCTTCATCAGGCCAGACAGGCCCTTGTGCTTGCCGGCGACGATGCCGTCCTTGTAGTCGCGGACGGCGGACATGTCGACCGACTCGAGGGTGGCCTTGACGCCGAACTTCTCGGCGTGGCGGGTCTCATCGGCGACCTCCGCGGCGTGCAGGTACGCCTTGGTGGGGATGCAGCCCGTGTGGAGGCAGGTGCCGCCGAGCTTGGCCTTCTCGACGAGACCGACGGTCTTGCCGTACTGGACGGAACGCAGCGCGGCTGCGTAGCCGGCGGAACCACCGCCGAGGACGAGGACGTCGAATTCCTGAGCGGATGCCTTGTCGGCCACGATGGAGCTCCTTGGGTGCTGGATCGATCGCTGATTGCTGTCCGGATGCCGACCGAGCCGCGGCGACGCCCGTGGTGTCGGCGCCGCCGCAGGTCCGGTGCGGACGGTCGTGTCTACCTTACCCGGCGCGGCCCGCGATGAAACCAATCAGGGTGCGGACCATCGTGCCGGTGGCGTCCTTCGGGGTGTAGCCGTACGGGGCAGACTCGTTGAACGAGGGGCCGGCGATGTCCAGGTGTGCCCACGGGGTGGGGGACTCGGCGCGCTCGGACTCGTCGCGGGAGGCGTCCACGAAGTCACGCAGGAACGCGGCGGCGGACATCATGCCGCCGAAGCGGTCACCCACGTTGGAGATGTCTGCCACGCGGGAGTCCAGCGAGGCGCGCAGGTTCTCCGGGATCGGCATGGCCCAGGCGGTCTCGCCCACGCGGTCGGCGGTGGCGACGAGCTCGTCACGGATCTCGTCGTCGCCCATGATGCCGGTGGTGCGGGTGCCCAGCGCGATCATCTGGGCGCCGGTGAGGGTCGCGATGTCCATGACGACATCCGGGGTCTCCTCGGTGGCGGCGACGATGGCGTCGGCCATGACCAGGCGGCCCTCGGCGTCGGTGTTCATGACCTCGACGGTCTTGCCGCCGTACATGGTCAGGACGTCGGACGGGCGGATCGCGGTGTCCGAGGGCATGTTCTCGGCGAGGGCGAGCCAGCCGGTGACCTTGACCTTCAGGCCGAGGCGGGCGGCGGCGCGCACGACGGCGAACACGGAGGCCGCGCCGCCCATGTCCGACTTCATGGTGGTCATGGACGTCGCCGGCTTCAGGGAGATGCCCCCGGTGTCGAAGGTGATGCCCTTGCCCACGATGGCGACGTGGGCCGCGGCGTCAGCAGGGGCGTGCTCGATGCGCACGAGGCGCGGCAGGCGCGAGGATCCCTGGCCTACGCCCATGATGCCGCCGAAGCCCTCGGCAAGCAGCTGCTTGTCGTCCCAGACCTTGACGGAGACGCCCGAGCCGGCGAGGTCCTCCTCCACGGTCTTCGCGAAGGTCTCCGGGTAGAGGTGCGACGGCGGGGTGTTGATGAGGTCGCGGGTGGCGCACACGGCGTCGGCGATGTGCCCGGCGCGCTCGAGGACGGCCTCGGCGTCGGCGGCCTCGGTCACGAAGGACAGGGCGGAGACCGGGGCGGAGCGGCGGGCGGCCTCGGTGTCCTTGGTGGACTTGTGGGCGGTGAAGGCGTAGGAGCCCATGCCGGCGCCCTCGGCGACGGCGGCGAGACGCTCGGCCGTGTCGGCCGGCAGGCCCACGGCGACCTTCTCGGTGCCGGCGAGGGCGCGGACCGCGGCGCCGGCGGCGCGGCGCAGGGCCTCCTCGGTCGGCTCGGCGTCCTCCACCGAGCCGACGCCGGTGAGCACGACCAGCTCGACGGGGCAGCCCTCCACGCCCGGCACGCGGACGACCTCGTCCGCCTTGCCCGAGACGCCCAGCGGCTCCAGCAGGGACTGGAGTCTCTCCGCCGCGTCGGCCGGCAGGGGGTTGGCCAGCAGCTCGGCGCCGTCGGCGCCGGTGCCCACGCCGATCACGAGGGCAGCGGCGTCGGTGCCCTCGAGCGTGCAGGTGGTCAGGGTCGGACGATCGGTGGTGATCACGTCGTCGGTCCTCGTTTCCATGTCGATGGTTCTGGTCGCGAGCGCGCTGTGCCGCGCACGGGCGGGCCCCGCGGCATGATGCGCGTCACGCCCGATCCTATCGTCGCCTGTTGCGAGCCGTTCGCGGCGGGCGATCGGAGCGGCGCGGCATCGGCGGACGACCCGCATCGTGCGGGGAATGGACCGGCATGCGGCATCGTTGTGGATCGAGGCGGGGCCGACGGCGAGCCGTCTGCGCCGAGATCGAGGAACCGGACCAGGAAGGACCAGGTGAGGCCGCGGCCATGCAGACTCCCGAGACGCTCATGACCCTGCACCCCGGCGTGGAGGTGCCCGAGGGGCTCGACCTTCTGGTCGCCCTCTCCGGGCACATGGACGCCGGACGCGTGGCCCGCCAGCTGCGCGAGGCCGTCCGCGACCGGCTGGAGACCACCCCGGTGGCGGACGTCGACCTGGACGCCGTCTACGACTACCGCGCCCGCCGTCCGCACGTGCGCTTCGAGCGGGACCGCTATCTGGACCTGCAGGTGCCGCGCATCGGCGTGGATCTCGTGAAGGACCTGCTGGGCCATCCGTTCCTCATGCTCTCCGGGCCGGAGCCGGATTTCCGATGGCACGGCTTCGCCGCAGAGGTCCTGGAGCTGGCCGACCGCTGGAGGGTCAACTCGTTCGTCCTCGTCGACTCCGTGCCGATGCCCGTGCCGCACACGCGCCGGGTCGGCGTGACCGCCCATGGCACGCGCACCGACGTCCTGGCGGGCTTGAGCACCTGGTCCGCCGAGGCCGAGATGATGGCCGGGATGCTCCAGCTGCTGGAGACGGCCGCCGAGGAGAAGGGCATCCCGACGGCCGGCTACTCGCTGCACGTGCCGCACTACATCGCCGAGGCGAAGTTCCCCCAGGCGGCGGTCGCGGCCTTCGAGTACGCCGGCGCCGCCATGGGGCTGATGCTCCCCACCGACGAGCTGCGGGACAAGGCACGGGACGTCGAGGCCGAGCTCGAACGGCAGACCGCAGGCTCCGAGGAGATCCAGGCCATGGTGTCCGGTCTTGAACGCACCTTCGACCAGAACGTCGCGGAGCAGGGGCGGTCCCTGCTCGAGACCTCCGAGGGACTCCCCGACGGCGACGAACTCGCCTCGGCCGTGGAGGCGTACCTGCTCGGACGGGAGGGTGGCCCGTCCGCACGCCCCTCCTCTCCTGCACAGGACGACGAGGGCCCGGACCCGTCCACAGACACGCCGTGACGCAAGGGGTCGCGCTGGTCTGAAACGGCACGGCGGTCCAGCGTGACGGCATGGACACCACACAGCACACCGCCACCGTCCCGCACGCCTCGGCCCGCGACGTCGACGACCTGCTCGGCTACATCGGGCACGTCCTGGGCCGACTGCCCCGCTCCAGCCTCTGCTTCATCACCCTCCGGGGGAAGACCATGCGCGCCGTGGCGCGGGTCGACGTCCCCGTCCCCGCCCCGTCGGCAGAGGGGACGCGGCGACGCTGGGCCGAGGCCGTCGCCCGCGCCGTCCGCTCGGACCGCGACGCCGACGGCTGCCTGCTCGTCGTCCATGAGCCCGGCCTGGACGAGTCCGTGCACCGGCCGCTGGCGCCGGTCCTGCGAGCAGTCCTCCAGCGGGCCGGAGTCCCCGTCGTGGCCGCATGGTGCGTGGAGGACGGGGCCGCCGTCGCCTGGACCGGAGAGGGTGAGGACATCGACGTCGGCCAGGACGACGAGCCGCGCCCGATCGGTTCCCCCGAGCTGAGCGCCGTCTCCCTGTCCCTGATGGCGGCGGAGGGGTCGATCTGGAACTCCGGGCCCGGACGCGCAGATGTGCCCACCCCGGCGGCACAGCACGCCCCCTGGCCGCTGCCGGCGGACGACGACGAGGCCTCGATCACCGCCTGGCTCGGACTCTGGGCGCGGATCCTGGCCGGGCGGTCGCGCATCGGCGTGCTGAACCGCAGGCAGGCTGCGGCCCCGCTGGCGCTGCCCCTGTGGCGGGACCGCCTGCTGGGGATGGCCGCCGTCGGGCATGACCACGACGCGGGGCCCGACGCCTGTCCCGTCGACCTCTTCTTCGCCGACTCGGACGAGGCGCCGCGCTGGGACCTGCTCGACCGTCTCCACGACGAGCTGCGGGCCGCCGTCCCGGACCTGCCCGTCGAGCAGGCGGCCAATGCGCTCGCCGTGGTCGGATGGATCGCCTGGGCCCGAGGGCAGGGGTCACGGGCCGGCGCGCACCTCGAGGAGGCATGGCGCCTGCGGCCAGGCCACGGCCTGACCTCCCTGCTCCTCCGTCTGGTCGAGGGCGGGCGCATCGCCGGTTGGGCGTCGAACCCGCGGACCGCCTGGCGACCCGCCGGGTGAGGGCCCGGCCGAGCGCGGGTCTGCGTGGCATAATCGGGCCTCACGGCAGGCCGCGGAGCATTTCCGTCCCGAGCGGGAATAGACCGTCAGCAGGCCGTGTTGTGCGCACCGAAGACCCTGGAGTCCGATGCGGTCGCCGGACACGCCGCGGCGCGGTGTGGCCTTCAGGCCTGGACTTGACAGGGTCACGCGCATGTCGGCTCCCTGCGGTCCTCCACCGGGCCGGAGAGGCGACGGTGCGCGCCACTGCAGACACCCGCGGAACGGCCGCGGACCAACCGAAAGGCCACGTGTGACCCCGACGTCGACCACCAGCGGCAAGCAGGACGGTCCGGAGACCACCTCGACCCCCGCCGCGAAGAAGACCACCGCTCGCAAGACCACCGCGGCCAAGAAGTCCGGCACGACGGGCTCGACGACGACCGCTGCGAAGAAGCCTGCGGCGAAGAAGGCCACGGGCACCGGCTCTGCCTCGACCGCGAAGTCCTCGACGGCGAAGAAGACCACCGCCGCGGCGAAGAAGACGACGTCGACCGCGACCAAGAAGGCCTCCACCGCCAAGACCCCCGCGGCGAAGAAGACCACGGGCACCGGCTCTGCCTCGACCGCGAAGTCCTCGACGGCGAAGAAGACCACCGCCGCCGCGAAGAAGACCACCGGCACGGCGGCCGAGAAGGCTCCGGCCGCGAAGACCGCAGCCCGCAGGCCTGCAACGAAGAAGGCCTCGGCCAAGGCCGCCGCGGAGCTCGAGGACCTCCAGCCGACCGCGCCCGACGCCGTCGAGGAGACCGAGGTCGAAGAGCCCCAGTCCGACGAGTCGGCGGCCAAGGAGCAGGCCGGCGTCAAGGGCGACAAGAAGGGTGAGGACGCCGGTTCCTCCGGCGGCTTCGTGGTGGACAACTCGGAGGACGACGCACCGGTCCAGCAGGTCGTCGTCGCCGGTGCGACCGCTGACCCGGTGAAGGACTACCTGAAGCAGATCGGCAAGGTCGCCCTCCTCAACGCGGAGCAGGAGGTGGACCTCGCGATGCGCATCGAGGCCGGCCTCTACGCCGAGCACAAGATGAAGGAGAACCCGGTCGAGGACTACCGCGAGCGTCGCGACATGCAGCTGATCATCGCGGACGGCCGCCGGGCGAAGAACCACCTGCTCGAGGCGAACCTTCGTCTCGTGGTCTCCCTGGCCAAGCGCTACACCGGCCGCGGCATGCTCTTCCTGGACCTCATCCAGGAGGGCAACCTCGGTCTGATCCGTGCCGTCGAGAAGTTCGACTACACCAAGGGCTTCAAGTTCTCGACCTACGCGACCTGGTGGATCCGTCAGGCCATCACCCGCGCGATGGCGGACCAGGCGCGCACCATCCGCATCCCGGTGCACATGGTGGAGGTCATCAACAAGCTCGCCCGCGTGCAGCGCCAGATGCTCCAGGACCTGGGCCGCGAGCCCACCCCGGAGGAGCTGGCCAAGGAGCTCGACATGACCCCGGAGAAGGTCGTCGAGGTCCAGAAGTACGGCCGCGAGCCGATCTCCCTGCACACTCCGCTCGGTGAGGACGGCGACTCCGAGTTCGGCGACCTCATTGAGGACTCCGAGGCGGTCGTCCCGTCGGATGCCGTGTCCTTCACCCTGCTTCAGGAGCAGCTGCACTCCGTGCTGGACACGCTCTCCGAGCGCGAGGCCGGCGTCGTCGCCATGCGCTTCGGCCTCACCGACGGCCAGCCGAAGACCCTGGACGAGATAGGAAAGGTCTACGGCGTGACGCGGGAGCGCATCCGGCAGATCGAGTCGAAGACCATGTCGAAGCTGCGCCACCCCTCGCGTTCCCAGGTCCTCCGCGACTACCTCGACTGACCCCGCGGCCCCACGACGCCCCTGCCGGCCCCGCCGAGCGGGGCGTCGTCGCAGGCACCCACGCCGCGTCGTCGCAGGCCCCCACCGTTGCCCGCCGCGACCGGCGAGCCCGTCTTCGAGAGGACGCCCGATGTCGGACATCCCCGTTTCCGGCCGACGGCCGGAGGTCACCCTGCCCGAGACCGTCCATCCGGACGCGCCGCTCTCGCTGCGTCTGCTGGACGAGGCGGACTGGGAGTCCTACCGCGAGCTGCGCCTGGAGATGCTCGCGGACGCCCCGGACTACTTCTGGGCAACCCTGGACGACGTCGCCGACTACACGGAGGCCACCTGGCGTGAACGGGTGTCCGGACCGCACACCCACCTCCAGGCACTGGCGGACGGTGTTCCGGTGGGCGCGCTGAGCATCGACTGGGTCGGCTACACCGAGGACATGCTCCTGGACGAGGACACGGTGAACATCGTGTCCGTCTACGTGCGCCCCGGTCACCGCGGCCGCGGCGTCGTCGAGGCGCTGTTCGCGGGGGCGGACGAGGTGATGCGGCAGGCAGGGCGGAGCCGCCAGCTGCTCGAGACGCCGGAGGACAACATCGCGGGGCGTCGCGCCTACGAGCGGCTCGGATTCACGGAGACCGGTCACCGCTCCGCGGACCCCCGCCGGCCCCAGCTCGCGGAAGTCGAATACGGACGCCTGGTCCCGGCCCGCTGACGTGGGCTGGGTGGTGGGCCTGTGAACCTCGTCCTTCGCCCGCGCAACGGGCCCGCCAGAGCGTGAGCGACGGCGGGCAGGAGGTCGAACCTCGTCGGCCGGGGACGCGGGCGAACCTCGTCGACCGGGAACGAACTGAGGGCCGGGACCCCGCACTGGAGTCCCGGCCCTCGTCTGCGTCCGGCAGGTCAGTCCTCCGGGGTGGGACGCACGGTGAGCTCGTGGGTCTGGTCCTGCCACACCGAGGTCTGCGGACGCAGGACGTCCTCGACGGCCCGGGCGTGGTGGCCGCAGAAGAGCAGCTCGCCGCCGGCGGTGAGGACGGCGCGCACGTAGGCCTGCGCACCGCAACGGTCGCAGCGGTCGGTGGCGTTCAGCGAGGCCGGTTCGGCCACAGCGGTCGTGGACATGGCGTCCTCCTTCGGTCTTCGGTGTCCGGCAGCGGGCGACGGGTCCGTCTCGACGGTCCCGCGGGCGTGCCCGCTCCATCCATCAGAACCACCACTATGGCAGGTCTGTTCCCTCCCGTGGTGTCGCGGCCGCGGTGTTTCGCCGCCCGCGTAGCGGGCTGCCGACGTACCCTGGAAGACGCCCTCGATCCGCAGGAAAGGCAAGATCCCGCCGTGAGCCGCTCAACCGAGTACAACGCCCGCCACCTCTCCGTGTTGGAGGGGCTCGAGGCCGTGCGCAAGCGCCCCGGCATGTACATCGGCTCCACCGACTCCCGCGGCCTGATGCACTGCCTGTGGGAGATCATCGACAACTCGGTGGACGAAGCCCTGGCCGGCTACGGCTCCTCGATCGAGATCACGCTGCACCCGGACGGTTCTGTGGAGGTCGAGGATTCCGGCCGCGGCATCCCCGTGGACGTCGAGCCCCGCACCGGCCTGTCCGGCGTGGAGGTCGTCTTCACCAAGCTGCACGCCGGCGGCAAGTTCGGCGGCGGCTCCTACGCGGCCTCCGGCGGCCTGCACGGCGTGGGCGCCTCGGTGGTGAACGCGCTGTCCTCCCGCCTGGACGTCCACGTCTCGCGCGGCGGCAAGGTGCATCGCATGTCCTTTCGCCGCGGAGTGCCGGGCACCTTCCAGGACGGCTCCCGCCCGAGCCCGGAGGCGCCGTTCGCCGAGAGCACCGAGGTCACCCCGCTCGAGGTCGTCGGCAGGGCCAAGCGCGGTGTCACCGGCACCCGGGTCCGCTACTGGGCGGACGAACAGGTGTTCACTCCGGACGCCCGCTTCTCCGTGGAGGAGCTGCAGGCCCGCGCCCGCCAGACCGCCTACCTGATCCCGGGCCTGCGCATCACGGTGCGGGACCTGCGCCGGCTCAAGGGCACGCCGGGGGAACAGGGCCCGCATGAGGAGGTCTTCCAGTACGACGGCGGCATCGCCGAGTTCGCCGAGCACCTCACCCCGGCCTCGCCCGTCACAGATGTGTGGCGCCTGCAGGGCTCCGGCACGTTCTCCGAGCGCGTCCCCGTGCTGGGCGCGGACGGCCGCACCCAGATGAAGGACGTGGATCGCACCTGCGAGGTGGACGTGGCCCTGCGCTGGGACGTGGGCTACGAGACCACGTTCCGCTCCTTCGTGAACATCATCGCCACCCCCAAGGGCGGCACCCACCAGTCCGGCTTCGAGGCAGCGCTGCTGAAGACCTTCCGCGACCAGGTCGCCGCGAACGCCCGCAAGCTCAAGGCCGGCACCGACAAGCTGGAGAAGGACGACGTCCTCGCCGGACTCACCGCGGTGCTCACCGTGCGCCTGGCCGAGCCGCAGTTCGAGGGCCAGACGAAGGAGGTGCTCGGCACCCCGGCCGTGCGCCGCATCGTCAACAACGTGGTCTCCAAGGAGCTCGCAGCCCTGCTGAAGTCCGGCGCCCGAACCCAGAGGCAGCAGTCCGCCGCGGTGCTGGAGAAAGTCGTGGCGGAGATGAAGTCCCGCATCGCGGCCCGCACCCACAAGGAGAACCAGCGCCGCAAGAACGCGCTCGAGTCCTCCTCCATGCCGTCGAAGCTGGCCGACTGCCGCACCAACGACGTCACCTCCTCCGAGCTGTTCATCGTGGAGGGCGACTCGGCGCTGGGCACCGCGAAGCTGGCCCGCTCCTCGGACTTCCAGGCGCTGCTGCCGATCCGCGGCAAGATCCTCAACGTCCAGAAGGCCTCGGTGGGGGACATGCTCTCCAACGCCGAATGCTCCGCGCTGATCCAGGTGGTCGGCGGCGGTGCCGGCCGCTCCTTCGACCTGGACGCCGCCCGCTACGGCAAGGTCATCCTCATGACCGATGCGGACGTGGACGGCGCCCACATCCGCACCCTGCTGCTCACCCTGTTCTTCCGCTACATGCGGCCGCTGGTGGAGGCAGGCCGCGTCTACGCCGCCGTCCCGCCGCTGCATCGCGTGGAGGTCGTGGCCCGCGGCAAGAAGGAGCGCGAGGTCGTGTACACGTACTCCGAGAAGGAGCTGGCGCAGCTGCTGACCCGCCTCGAGTCGGAGGGCCGCAGCTACAAGGAGCCGATCCAGCGCTACAAGGGCCTGGGCGAGATGGACGCGGACCAGCTGGCGGAGACCACCATGGACCCGCGCCACCGCATGCTGCGCCGCGTGCGCATCAGCGAGTTCGAGGCCGCAGAGAAGGTCTTCGACCTGCTCATGGGCTCCTCCGTGGCACCCCGCAAGGAGTTCATCGTCTCCAACGCGGACGAGCTGGACGCCGAGCGCATCGATGCCTGAGGACGCGGTGCGGTGGACCCGGCGGCCGGTGGGGCCCCTAGGGTGGGGGACATGAGCTTCGCCGCCGTGACAGAGCCTTCCGTGCTCAGACGATTGACGGTCGCCTCCGTGTGCGTCGGCGTCGCGTTGACGAGCGCCGGCCTCCGCGCGCTGGTGGGGGACTGGCCCGCCCTGGCGGGCATGGTGGTGGCGATGGTCGTCGCCGTCGTGGCCCTGCTCCCCGTGCAGCGGCGGTTCAGCGAGCTCCGGGCGGCCGGCGGTTCGGCGTCCCAGGACACGGTGCCCGCCGCGGCCGCGCTCGCCCTGGCGTTCGGGGCGGCCATCGGACCGGCTCTGATCGCGGGACTGCCGGGCGGGACGTTACAGGTCGCGGCGGCCGTGGCGCTGGGCACCGTCGTCGGCGTCCTCTTCCACCGGAGCTACCGTGCAGTGCTGCTCGACTCGCCCGCCGACCGGTGAGGCCGGGCGCCGCCCCGTGACGGGAACGCGGCGCATCAGCCTCCGGCCGCCGGTCAGTCGACGGGGCTGACCCGGATGAGGTTGCCGTCGGGGTCGGCGATCACGAAGGTGCGGCCGAACACCTCGTCGTAGGGCCCTTCGACCACCCGCACGCCCTTGGCGGCCCACCGCCGGTACACCTCGTCGACGGCCGACGCCGGGCCGGGGACCATGAGTCCGACCTCGCTCGTCCGAGGCGTGCCGGCGACCGCGTTCTCGCTGCGGCCGGTCCAGATGGCGAACAGCACTCCCGGGGCCACCTCGAAGGCGACATAGCGGGGGCTGGTGAAGGTCGGTTCGATCTCGAACAGGTCGCTGTAGAAGGCGGTGGACCGCTCGGCGTCGCTCACGTAGTTCAGGAACAGGTTGGGTGCCGTCATGGTGGCTCCTCGGATCGGTGGTTCAGGAGCCACCATTCGAGCAGGGAAACATGACATCTGCTGTCATGCTTCTGGCAGGATCGGCCTATGAGGTCCTCCCGGCTGCTGTCGATCCTGTTGCTCCTGCAGACACATGAGCGGATGACGAGCGCCGAACTGGCCCGTCGCCTCGAGGTGTCCTCGCGCACCATCCTCCGGGACGTTGTGGCACTGTCGGCCGCGGGTGTGCCCATCCACACGGAACAGGGCCGCGGCGGAGCGATCGTGCTGGACCGCCGGGCACGGCTGGACGTGGCACGCCTCGATCCGGGCGAACTGCAGGTGCTGACCGCGGCCGGCCCGGATGCCGAGCTGCTGAACCAGATCGGACTCAAGGCGCACCAGGTGAGTGCCCAGGAGAAACTGACGGCCGTGGCCCTCCGGGGACGGGCCCCCGAGACGACACCGCTGTCCGAGGTCCTGCTCATCGACCCCACCGGGTGGTTCACCGTGGGGCAGGAGCAAGACCTGAGCGATCTTCTCACCGCCGCGCGCCGGCGACGACGCATCCGCCTGCGTTACCGCCGCAGCGGTCAGGCCGACGGGACCTGGCTCACCGCGGATCCGTACGGCCTCGCGAACAAGGCTGGCGCGTGGTACCTCGTGGCCGACGTCGGCGGCGCGCCCCGCATGTTCCATGCCGGCCGCATCGACCGGTACGAGGCCCTCACGGACGACGCGGTGCTGCGCCCCGGCAGCGATCTGCGATCGGTCTGGCACGAGCTGGTCACCGGACTCTCACCGACCCCCGGCGTCGAGGTGCAGGCGATGCTGCGCTCGACCCGTCTGGACCTGGCGCGGCGGATCCTCGGAACCCGGCTGGTCGCCGCGGGTGTCCCGGAGGAAGGCTGGACCCCGATCACCGTCCACTATTCGGATGTGGAATCGGTGCGTCAGCTGCTCCAGTTCGGCGACCACATCCGCCTCCTCAGTCCTCCCGGGGCGATCGAGCGCTTCCGTGAGATCGCCGCGCAGATCGTGCAGGCACACGCCGGCGGCGTGACCGACCCGCGGCCCAGCGCCGGCGGTAGGACGCGGCCGGGACGGCCCGGCGCGGAGGGTCAGCGCTCGGCGTAGTGCTCGGCGACGCGTTCGAGGCCCTCGTCGATGCTCACCCGGGGACGCCAGTCCAGGACCTCGCGGGTCCGGCGCTGGTCGAACCAGTGGGAGGTGGACAGCTGCTCGGCGAGGAACTCGGTGAGCGGCGGTTCGCCGTCGGCGGTGGCACGGCGCATGCCGAAGAGGTTCCGCTCCCACGCGCGCTCGACGAGGGCGCCGGCGCGGCGGGCCACGCCCGCGGGCAGGCGCAGGCGGGGCGGGGCGGCACCGCCGGCCATGGCGATGCGGGTGATGAGCTCGCCCACCGGGCGCGGCTCGCCGTTGGTGACCACAAGGGACTCGCCGTGCGTGTGGTCCGCGGCGGTCACGGCGGCCAGGACGGCCTCGACGGCGTTCCAGGTGTAGAGGGTGTCGACGAGGGCGGCGCCGGAGCCGAGCACCGGCATGCGGCCGGCGCGGGCCCGCTGCACGATGCGGTCGGTCAGCTGCATGTCTCCGGGACCCCACATCAGGTGCGGGCGCAGGGCGAGCACGTGGAAGGACGGCGAGTCGGCGGACAGCGCGATCAGCTCGCCGGCGGCCTTGGTGCGGGCATAGGGCCCCCGCGCGGCGGCCGGGTCGGCCGGGCCGGCCCCCTCACCGACGATCGAGTTGCCGGCATGCGCCACGGACGGGGAGGAGATGTGCACCATGCGGCTGACGCCGGCGTCCCTGGCGGCCTCCACCACGTACTGGGTGCCGGCGACGTTGACGAGCTCGAACTCCTCCTCGCGGCCGGACACCGAGACCTTGGCGGCCACGTGCACGACCGTGTCCACGCCGTCCATGGCGCGGGCGACCGCCTCGGGATCCGCCACGGAGCCGCGGACGTCCTCGGCGCCCTCGACGCCGGAGGGGCGGCGCTGGAGGGTGACGACCTCGGAGCCGGAGGCGAGCAGCGCCCGCGCCACGCCCTGGCCCAGGATGCCGGAGGCGCCGGTGACGAGGACGCGGTGCGCCTCGGGCTGCTCGAAGACCTGAGGAGTGCCCAGCGCGTCGAGCTCGACCTCGAATCCCATGCGTGACATCAGGGACGGCCCACCTTTCCGCCGGCCAGCACGTGCTCGGCCCACCGGGCCATGCGGGCACGGTCGATCTTGGAGTTGTGTCGGATGTCCGTGGGGATGGCCTCCGTGACGAGGACGGCGGAGACGGCCAACGGCGCCACGGCCGCACGGACCTGGGTCGCCAGCTCGGCGGGGGCCAGACCCGGCTTCGGGCGGCCGTCCCGCAGGTGACCGGCACGCTTCTCCGGACGGGTCGCAGGCTTCGCCGCCTCCACGCAGACCACCAGCGCCTGGGTGCCGGCGGGGCCCACGCCGACGACCGCGCAGCGGTCGACCGGGCCGAGGGCGTCGATGGCGGCCTCCGGGCCCACCGGGGCGACCGGGCCGTGAGGGGTGGACACGACGTGCTGCAGTCGGCCCTCGATCCAGAGGCGCCCCTCGGCGTCGACGTGGCCGACGTCGTTGGTGCGGTGCCACACGCGCCCGCCGCCGCCGAACAGGCTGTCCCGCTTGGACTGCTGGTCCGTGTACCAGAGGGCGTCGTAGCGCTCCTTCAGATGCGGCGCCGAGACGACGACCTCGCCCAGCACGCCCCAGCCGGACTCGCGGTCCAGGATGACCTCCTCCGCGGAGCCGTCCTCCAGCAGCGGGGCGATCGCGACCTCCACGGTCTCGATGGGGGTGCCGACGCACACGCCGGCGTCCTTGGCGTGCACGAGCTCCTGGACGGTGTCCGCGTCGATGTCCGTGAGCAGCAGGCCCTCGGTCATGCCGTAGGGGGAGTGGACCCGCGCGTTCGGCACGAGCGCGGTCACCTGGCGCATCAGGGACGGCGGGACGGGGGCCCCGGCGGAGAGGACCAGACGGATCCGGTCGAGGACGGCGTGCCCGGCCTCGTCCAGCTCGTCGGCCGTGGCCACGACGTTGCGCAGTGCGGCGGGGGAGGCGAACAGCACGGTGGACTGGCCTGCCTCTGCGGCTTCGGCGAGGCCGCGGGCCGTCAGCGTGGCCGGCTTGGTGACGTCCATGTCCGGGGACACGGAGGTGGCGCCCAGGGCAGGGCCCAGCAGCGCGAACGGCGCGAACCCGGCGAGCAGGGACGAGCCCGGCTCGATGCCGAGCGTGCGGCGGATGCGCCGCACCAGGTGGCCCAGGCGGCCGTGGGTGTAGACGACGCCCTTGGCCGGACCGGTGGAGCCGGAGGTGAACAGGACGGCGGCCTCTTGGTGCTCCTCGGGGACCGGCAGGATCTGGCCCTGCTCGTCCACCGGGCCGACGCGGTGCGGGTCGCGGTGGCGCTCCACCATGGCGTAGAGGCTGTCCTCCACGTTCAGCAGGGAGCGCTGGGCGGCCCCCAGCGTGGCCACGGAGAAGCGGGTGCCCGGCCAGGACTGCGCCCGGGCGAGGGTGAGGCCGGGGGTCTGACCGATGATCCACTTCGGGCGGGCGGACTTCATGGCCCGGGTCATGCCCTTGATGCCCAGGCCCTGGTCCGCGACGACGGCCACGGCGCCCAGGCGCAGCACGGCGTAGAGGGCGGCGGTGAGGTCCCGGCCCGGCGGCACGAGCATGGAGACGCGGTCCCCCGGACGGACCCCCGCGGCCCACAGGCCGGTGGCGATCGCCGAGACCATCTCCTGCAGCTCGCCCCAGCTCACGGCCACGGGGCGGCGCTTCCGGCGCACGATCGCTCGGGAGCTGGCGGCGCCGGTCATGTCCACCAGGGCGGTGGCGTCGCGGTTGTAGGCCTCCGGGGCGCCCCATTCCTCCAGCTGGTCCCACAGGCGACGGCGTCCGGAGGACGGGGAGGTGGGCTGCACCGGGGCGGCGGCGACGTCCTGGCCGGAGGGTGCGGTGCCGTCGTCGTCCTCCTCACCGGCTGAGACGTGGGACTCGAGGTCCTCCAGGTGCAGGGACGTGGTGGACGGGTGCGCCTCGTAGCGCAGCTCGGGCTCCGGCAGGGACACGGGCAGGCCCGATCCCGGGGAGGAGAGCATGCCGGTGTCCAGCAGCTCCAGCCACGTGAGGACGGGTCCGGTCAGGTCCCGGTCCTCGATGAGCAGGTGGCCGGCCTCCTCGTAGCGGTGCACACGGGCGGCCGGAAGGCGGTCGCGCAGGTCGTCGAGGTAGCGGTCGAGGAAGACCGGGTCGTCTGCGCCCCACAGGATCAGGGCGGGAACGTCGGCGGCGCCCAGGGCGGACACGCCTGCGGAGACCTCCCGCAGCGCGGGGTGGGAGCCGTGCTCGGCGGTGGCGGGGATGTCCGCCACGAAGCCGCCCACACCGCCGCGGCGGTCCGCAGAGGTGTACGGCAGGTGATAGGCGGCGCGCACCGCGCGGGACAGCTGCGGGCTGGCCAGGGACGTGGTGACGGAGACGAACGCGTCCGTGGCCACGGTCGAGTTGGCCAGCAGGGGGCCGGCGAGGGCGGCCTGCAGCGGCACCGGGATGGGGGCGCCCTCCGGCTGGTGGACGGCGGTGTTCAGCGTCATCACACCGGACAGCAGCTCGGCGTGGCGGCCGGCCCAGCCCAGGGAGACGACGCCGCCCCAGTCGTGGCCGATCGTCACGAGGCGGTGGCCGGCGGCCACGAGGCCGGGCAGCTCCAGGGCGTCGGTGATCGCGGTGAGGTCGTCCAGGCGGGCGGCGAGGCCGCGGTAGTCCGAGTCGGCGGTGCCCATCGTCTCCGGGCGGGGCATCTGCGCGTGGGGAAGGCGCTCGGAGAAGCCCATGTCCAGCTGGTCCGGGGCGATCACGCGCCAGGCGGTGCCGCCGGCACGGGCCTGGTCCACGGTGGCGCGCATGAGCGAGCGCCACAGGTAGGACCAGGTCGGGTTGCCGTGGACGGCGAGGATGGTGCCGTGCACCTCCACGCCCATCGCGGCCAGGGCCGGGCCGGTGTCCGCGATGTGGAAGGTCCGGACGGTGCCGGCCGGGTCCGCGGGGGACTGGACCGTGAGCAGGCGGGACCACTGCGGGTCCCACCCGGGCATCCTGTCGATCGGGGGGATGGTCGCTGCGGCTGCGGGGATGCTCACGGCGTGGTCCTCCTTCTCACCACTGGATCTCGAGCATGGCGGTGTTCAGTCCGGAGCCGACGCCGAGGCAGAGGACCTTGTCCCCGCGCTCGAGGGTGTCCTGCTCGCGGACGAGGGTGATGGGCAGGGACGCGGGGCCGATGTTGCCGAGCGTCGGGAAGGTGGTGGGGACGCGGTCGAGGTCCAGGCCGGCGGCCTCCGCGATCGCGTTGGTGTGCAGCTGGGAGACCTGGTGGGTGATGAACCGGTCCGCGTCCTTCCAGCCCCAGTCCGCGGGCGCGTCGTTCCAGGCGTCCATGACGAGCTCGAGGCCGCCGTCGAGCAGGCCAGTGGAGTCGGTGTACATGCCGTTGTGGTCGCCTACGCAGAGCAGGTGGTGCTCGGAACCGGCGCGGGTGACGCCGCGGACGATGCGGTGGCCCTCCGGGTGCTCCTCGGCGGAGCCGATCACCGCGCCGGCGGCGCCCGAACCGAGGGTGAGGGAGGCGAACTGCTCCATGAAGTTGCCGCGGTTGGTCTGTGGGGAGTGCAGGTTCTCCACGGTGGCGTCCTGGACCTTGAGGGCGTCCTCTCCGGCCACGACCACGGCGTAGTCGATCTGGCCGGCGTCCACGAGGGAGGAGGCCAGCATGATGCCGTTGACGAAGCCGAGGCAGGCGTTGGTGATGTCGAAGTTCACCGCGGAGGTCGGCAGGCCCATCATGTGGTGGACGCCGACGGCCACGGACGGCTCGAGGGTGGCGCGGGTGACCGAGGTGTTGACGATCAGGCCGACCTGGTCCGGGCGCACCCCCGCGGCCTCGAGGGCGGCGGTGCCGGCGCGGGCGGCGGCCTCCTGGAAGTCGCCCGGCCTGTCCCAGTTGCGGCGGGCGCGGACACCGGCCACGCGCTGCAGCAGCCCCTTGGGCAGCTTGAGGCGCTTGAGGACGTCGTCCAGACGGACGTCCAGCTCATCGGAGGTGAGCTCGTTCGGGGCCTCGACCTCGGTCACCGCCAGGAGGGCGGCGCGGGAGTATTCGAAGCTGGCGTTGCCGGACACGTTCGGTTACCTGGGCCAATCTGCTCGGGGCACGTCTGTCGGGCCCGCCGAGCGGGCAGGCCGGAGAACGAGTCTATCCCCCGGGGGGACCGAGGACCTCAGGAGGGTGATCGGAGCCACTCGACACATGCCTGACCGGTGATGGCCCAGGGGTATCCTGAGAACGTCCCACACCGTGGAATCACGTCTCTGCGCTGGAGTCTCACAGTATGGATCCCCTGGAACTCGCCCGCTGGCAGTTCGGCATCACGACCGTCTACCACTTCCTCATGGTCCCGCTCACGATCGGCCTCGGCCTGCTCGTGGCGGTCCTGCAGACCGCCTGGTTCGCCACCGGAAAGGAGGCGTATCTGCGCATGACGAAGTTCTGGGGAAAGCTCTTCCTCATCAACTTCATCATGGGTGTGGCCACGGGCATCGTGCAGGAGTTCCAGTTCGGGATGGCCTGGTCCGAGTACTCCCGCTTCGTGGGCGACGTGTTCGGCGCCCCGCTGGCCATGGAGGCGCTCATCGCGTTCTTCCTGGAGTCCGTGTTCCTGGGCGCCTGGATCTTCGGCTGGAAGACGCTGCCGAAGGCCGTCCACCTCGCCGCACTCTGGCTGGCCGTGATCGGCGCCCACTTCTCCGCGTTCTTCATCATGGCGGCCAACGCCTTCATGCAGCATCCGGTGGGATACCGGGTCGTGGACGGACGCCCGGTGCTGGACGACATCGGCGCGGTGCTGACCAACCCGATCCTGCTGACCCACTTCCCGCACACCCTCATGGGCGCCTACGCCGTCGGCGGGGGCTTTCTGCTCGGCATCTCCTGGTACCACCTGTGGCGACGACGTGCCGACGGCATCGACACCGTGGACGCGGACGGCCGTGTGGTGGTGGGGGAGACCGGCTCGGCCGCCCGTGACCGCCAGGACCACACCGTCTGGCTCCGCTCCCTGCGGATCGGCGCCGTGGTCGCGATCATCGGGTTCGTCGGCACCGCCTTCACCGGTCACGCGCAGGCTCAGCAGATGATCGAGAACCAGCCGCTCAAGATGGCCTCCGCGGAGGCGGCCTGCCACGACGGCACCGCGTTCTCGGTCTTCTCCTTCGCCGACCTCTCCAACCGGTCGGGCGCCACCACCTGCGACGACGTCGTCGGAGTGGTCGAGATCCCGGGCCTGCTGTCCTACCTCGCCTATGAGGACTTCACGACCCCGGTGAAGGGCGTCACCACCCTCATCCCCGAGTACGAGCAGAAGTACGGCACCCACCTGCCTGACGACCCCATGTACGGCGAGCGCGCCGGCATGCAGATCGACTACCAGCCGCTCATGGAGGTCACCTACTGGGGCTTCCGCCTGATGATCACCTTCGGCGGCCTCGCAGCGCTCGCGGCCGCCTGCGCCCTGTGGATGACGCGCAGGGGGACGGTGCCGGCCAGCCGGAACTGGATGCGCGTGGCCGTGCTGTCCATCGGAGGCTCCTTCGGAGCGAACATGGCCGGCTGGGTGTTCACCGAGATGGGCCGCCAACCGTTCGTCGTGGCCCCGAACCCCGCCCTGCCCGCCGGCGACCAGGTGTTCATGTTCACCGCCGCGGCGGTGTCCCCGGGCGTCGACGGGTTCGAGATCCTCGTGTCCCTGATCGTCTTCGCCCTGCTCTACGGCACGCTGCTCGTGGTCGAGGTCGTCCTGCTGGCCCGCTATGTGCGCGGCGGTGTGCCCGCCGGCATGCCGGAGCTCACCGCACACGAGCACGCGGACCCCGCCGACCACGACCACGACGAGGACGACGTCCTCGCCTTCGCCTACTGACCCGCGATCGGGACCCAAGGAGAACGTCACCATGGCAGAGACCCTGCCCACCATCTGGTTCGCCCTCATCGGAGTCCTCTGGCTCGGCTACCTGCTGCTCGAGGGCTTCGACCTCGGCGTCGGGATGCTCATGCGCCTGTGGGCGCGGGACGAGCGCTCCCGGCGCCAGCTGCTCAACACCATCGGTCCCGTGTGGGACGGCAACGAGGTGTGGCTGCTCACCGCTGGCGGCGCGACCTTCGCGGCGTTCCCGCACTGGTACGCCTCGCTGTTCTCTGCCCTCTACCTGCCGCTGACGCTGACGCTGGTGGGACTGATCCTGCGCGCCGTGGCCATCGAGTACCGCGGCAAGGCGATCACCGACGCCGGGCGCGCCGTATGGGACGCCTGCCTGGCCGGCGGCTCGCTGCTGGCCGCCTTCACCGTGGGCGCCATGCTCGCCCTGACCACCACCGGCCTGCCGCTGGATGCCAACGGCGACCGCGTGGGCGGCCCCTTCGTCTGGATCACCCCGTATGCGCTGCTCGGCGGCGTGGCGGTGGTCCTCTACGCGATCGCCCAGGCATGGGCATTCCTCGGCCTGAAGACCGACGGCGCCGCGCGTGAGGCGGCCCGTCGGGTGCTGGGCCGCTGGCTCCCGGTGCTCGTGGCGCCGTTGGCCCTGTGGGTGGTGCTCGTGGTCGCCCGCCGCGGCGCCGTCCTGCCGTGGGTGCTCACGGTGCTCGCCGTGGTGGCCCTGGCGGCGGCCTGGATGTGGGCGCGTGCCGGCCGTGAGGGCCTGACGTTCGCCGGCATGGCGGGCTTCCTGGCCGCCGGCGTGGCCGCGCTGTTCACCGCCGTCTACCCGGTGGTGCTGCCCTCCACCATCGACCCCGCGTACAGCCTCACCGTGGAGAACGCCTCGTCGGGTGCCTACACGCTCACTGTCATGGCGTGGGTGACGGTCGTCTTCGTGCCGATCGTCCTGGCCTACACCGCCTGGTCCTACTGGACCTTCCGCCGCCGCATCGCCGTCACCCACATCCCCACGGCCCACGCGGTCCGCCCGGTGTGAGTCGTCCCGACGACGGCCGGGCACCTCGGTCTTCCGGCCCCCTTCCCCGAGACTCCGCCTCCCGGCGGCTGCTGGTCCCCCTGCTGGGCTGCGCCGTGCTGCGTGCGGGCGGATGGATCCTGCTCGCCGAGGCGCTGACCCGGCTGCTGACCGGGCTGGCTGCGGCCCTGCCCGTCCCCGATGCCTCCGACCTGCTCGACCTGCTCCTGCGCCCGCCGGCCCCTGCCGGGCCGGTGGAGGCGGACCAGGTCGGCCTCGCCCTGCTGCTGGGCGCGGCGGGCACCCTGCTGCGTGCGGCGGCGGAGGCGATCGCTCCGGCGCTGGGGCGCCGGACCTCCCTGCAGGTGCAGGCGGACCTGCGCCGTGCGCTGCTGCGGCGCCGCCTGGACGAGGCCGACGCCCTGGGCGAGGATGTGGGCCCGGACGCGGTGGTGGCGACCCGCGGCCTGGAGGGACTGGACGACTACCATGCGCGGGTGCTGCCCGCCCTGGCCGCGGCCGCGGTGGTCCCACCCGCGCTGATCGGGTGGGCGCTGCTGCGAGATCCGCTGTCCGCGCTGCTGCTGCTGCTCACCCTGCCGCTGGTGCCGTTGTTCATGGTCCTGATCGGCCGGCACACCGCCGAGCGCATCGCCGACTCCGCCGCGGGACTGGCCCGGCTCTCCTCCCAGCTGGCCGAGCTCGCCCGTGGGCTGCCGGTGCTCGTGGGCCTGCACCGGGCCGGGGTGCAGCGGCGCTCTCTGGAAAGGGTCTCCGAGCGGCACCGGGCCGCCACGATGGGCACCCTGCGCACCGCGTTCGTCTCCGGTCTTGCTCTGGAGCTGATCGCCTCCCTGTCCGTCGCGGTCGTGGCGGTGGTGATCGGCGTGCGTCTGGTCTCCGGGAGCCTGGGGCTCGCGGAGGGGCTGGTGGTCCTGGTCATGGCCGCCGAGGTCTACCTGCCGCTGCGGGACCTGGGTGCCGCCTTCCATGCCACCGAGGATGCCGAGGCGGCCCGGGACCGCATCGACGCCCGCCTGCACGAGCCGCTGCGTGTCCCCGCCCTGGACAGGCTGCGGGGCGCAGACGACGCAGGTGAGGACCCTGCGCAGCCGGTGCTGGCCCTGGACGGGCTGCGGATCGCCTACGGGGCCGGGCCATGGGTGGTGGACGGCCTCGACCTGTCCGTGCCCGCCGGCGAGGCCCGGGTGCTCTCGACCGGGTCCGGCACCGGCAAGTCCACCGTCCTGCACCTGCTGGCCGGGCTGCTCCGCGACGACGACGTCCGTGTGGCCGGCACGGTGCGGGCGCCCGAGCCCGGACGCGTCCTGTGGCTGGGGCAGCATCCGGAGTTCGCCGCCCCCACGGGCGCCGAGGAGCTGGCGTTGGCGGGGGCGGACCCGGTGCAGGCCCGGTCCGCTCTGGAGGCGGTGGGCCTTCGCGCGGACCTGGCGGAGCGCCCGGTCGACGACCTCAGCCCCGGGGAGCGGCGTCGTCTTGCCCTGGCCCGGCTGCTCGCCCGGCTCGCGCAGACGGGCGACGACGACGCGGACGGCGCGCCTCGGCTGGTGCTGCTCGACGAGCCCACCGCCCACCTGGACGAGACGGCGGCGGACCGGGTGCGCAGACTGCTGCTGACGATCAGGACGGATCGGGTGCCCGGACTGTCCCTGCCGCCGGTCGCCCTGCTCATCGCATCCCACGACCCCGCCCTCGCCGGATCAGGGCGGCCGCCGACGGCCGCCGTGGCCGATGCCGGCATCGATGCGGTCGATACCGGGCCGCCGGTCGCCTCCACCGCACAGCGTGTCCCGCGCGGGCGCCACGTCCTCCGGCTGCTGCCCTGGGATGCCCGCAGGCTGTGGGCGTCGGTCGGCTGGGCCGTGGGGACCCACCTGTCCGCCGCGCTGCTGGCCGGTCTGTCCGGCTGGCTGATCGTCATGGCCGCCTATCAGCCGCCGATCCTGTACCTGCTGGCCGTGATCGTGCTGGTGCGGGCGTTCGGCGTGTCCCGCGGCGTCTGCCGCTACCTGGAGCGGCTGTCCGCCCACGACGCGGTGCTGGCGTGGGCGGGCCGGCTGCGTCTGCGGATCTGGGACCGCCTCGGCGCGGATCCCGCCGCCTTCCGCCGGCTCAGCCGGGCCGACGGGGCCCTGTCCGCGCTCGTCGCGGACGTCGACGCACTGCGCGACGCCGTGCCCCGCGTCCTCGTCCCGGTCCCGGCGGCGCTGCTGGCCTGGGCTGTCACGGCCGCGATCGTCTCCGTGCTGGCCCCCGGTCCGGCCGCGGCGGCCCTGCCCGTCGCGGCCGCCGGGCTGGTGCTGGTCCCCGCGGCGGTGCTGCTCGTCGACCGGGCCGCCTCCGGGGCCGCCGCCACGCGACGCTCGGCGCTGCTCGGACACGTCACCCGCCTGCTTCAGGCAGCGGCAGACCTGCACGCCAACGGCCTGGCAGAGCGCGCCCTGCAGAGGCTTGACCGGACCGCCGAGCAGCTGGACGCCCCGGCACGCCGCGCCTCCCGCGCGGCCGGGCTCGGGGCGGCCCTGGCCGTGGCCGCGTCCTCGGCGTCCGCCCTGGCCGCCGCCCAGGCCGCCCTGGACACCGGCACCGCCGCTCCGGCCGCGGCGTTGGCCGTCCTTATCGCTCTGAGCTGGGCCGAGCCGCTGGCCGCCCTGGGGACCGCCGCGGCGCAGCTGCCCGTGCTGCGGGATCGGGGCCGCGCCGTCGCGCCACTGCTGGCCGGGCCGGAGCCGACCGGATCGGGGCGTCCGACATCCGCCGCCGAGGCCGACACCGTCGTCGAGGCCGACACCGTCGTCGAGACCCTGCTGCTCGAGGACGCCGCCGCGTGGCATCCGGGGGCACAGGAGCCGGTCTGGACCGGCCTGGACCTTCGTGCTCGGCGGGGCGAGCGGATCGGGGTGGTGGGGCCGTCCGGCTCCGGCAAGTCCACGCTGCTGTCCGTGCTGCTCGGCCTGCTCCCGCCTGCCCAGGGCCGCTATGCGCTGCTCACCGCGGCGGAGTCGGAAGAGGTGGAGTCAAAGGAGGCGGGGCCGGAGCTCGGGCCCGGGACGGCCCCGGTGTGCCGGCCGGGCGCCGACGCGGCCGGCACGGGGCGCCGAGCCGAGGCCGGGCGCAGGCCCTCGGCGGACCGCCTGCGCCGGGTGGCGTGGACGCCGCAGGACGCGCTCGTGTTCGACTCCACCGTGCGCGGCAACCTGGCGCTGTCCCGAGACCCGCAGCAGGCCCCGGACGAGGAGGAGCTGACAGACGCCCTGCGCCGGGTCGGGCTGGACGGCTGGCTCGCGGCACAGCCGGACGGGCTGGACACCCGGGTCGGACCGGGCGGCCGGCGACTGTCCGGCGGGCAACGTCAGCGTCTCGCGGTGGCCCGGGCCCTGCTGGCCGGGGCGGATGTGGTCCTGTTGGACGAGCCGACGGCGCACCTCGGCCGCGACGAGGGCCACGCGCTCATGCAGGATCTGGTGGCGGGCCTGGGGGAGAGGATCACGGTGACGGTCACCCATGACGAGGCGCTGGTGGCGGACGCCGACGTGGTCCTGCGGCTCGGGGCCGAGCACGGCCACCGCCGGCGGTGACCCGACGCCGCGTCAGGGGCCGTCACGGCGCGCAGTGAGTCGTCGTCCACGCGCTCGGCAGGTCAGCCCCGGGTGCCGGAGCGGTGACCTGCACCGCGACGCTCACTCGGCCGAGACCTCCACCGCGTCGTCGGCCTCCGGGGCGGCGGCCACCAGGATCGGCGAGGCGCCGGAGCCGATCGCCTCGATCCTCTGGTCCACCGGGACGCCCGAGCCGTCGCGGCGGCCGAACTCGGTGGGCAGGGCGCGGGCGACGCCGGCCTTCGACGCGGCGAGGGCGGGGGAGGCGCCGGCCCAGGCCAGCACCACGGCGTTCTCGCCCTTGAGCATCCGGTGGGCGCGGACGCCGGCGGTGCCGCGGCCCTTGGTCGGGTACTCGCCGAGCGGGGTGACCTTCACGGACCCGGGCGCGGAGCCGAGCAGGTCGGACTGGCCGTCGGCCACGGTGACCACCACGGCCGGACGCTCGGAGGAGGACAGCTCGGCCTCGGGCACCACGGTGCCGGCCGGGGCGACGGCGAACGCGAGGACGGTGTCCTTGTCCGCCACACGCATGCCGGCCATGCCGCCGGCGGACGGGCCCTGCGGACGGACCAGCGAGGCCTCATAGTGCAGCAGCTGGCCGGCGGCGGTGACGAACACGAGGTGGTCCTCGTCCTGCACTGCGGGTGCGGCGCCCACCACGGCGTCCCTGTCCTTGAGGGTGATGGCCTCGAACACGTCCCGGTTCAGCGGCCACTGTGGGCGGACGCGCTTGACCACACCGCGGGCGGTGCCGATCGCCAGGACGGCGTCCAGGGGGACGAGGGCGACGAGGGACTCGCCGCGCTCGAGCGGGACGAACTCCTTGGCGGGCACGGACTCGGCCATGGCCGGGGAGGCGGAGGCCTCCGCGGCGGCGGGGATGTCCACGACCTGGAGGCGGTGGAGGCGGCCTGCGGAGGTGAGGGCACCGATCTCGCCGCGGGCCGTCGTCGGGACCACGGAGGTGTAGGAGTCGTGCTTGTGGCGGCGGCCGACAGGGGCGATCGGGGTCCGGTCCGCGGTGCGCAGCAGGCGGCCCGCGGTGGACAGCAGCACCCAGCAGGGGGTGTCCGCGACCATCATCGGGGACGCGACGGCCCCGGCCTCCTTCGCCGCCGGGGCGGAGGCGGTGGGGGAGGCGAGGTTCTCGGCGTCGAGCAGCCGGGTGCGGCGGTCGTCGCCGTACTCGGCCGCCACGTCCGCCAGCTCGCCGGAGACGACCTCGCGCAGGCGGGCGTCCGAGGCGAGGATGGCCTCCAGCTCGGCGATCGCGGCGGCCAGCTCGTCCCGCTCTGCTTCGAGCTCGATGCGGGAGAACCTGGTCAGCTGGCGCAGGCGCAGCTCGAGGATGTGGTTGGACTGGACCTCGGTGAGGTCGAAGACCTGCATGAGGCGGGTGCGGGCCGCGGCGGCGTCGTCCGAGGTGCGGATGATCTCGATGACCTCGTCGATGTCGACCAGGGCCAGCAGCAGGCCCTCCACCAGGTGGAGCCGGTCCCTCTTCTTGCCGAGGCGGTACTCGGTCCGGCGACGCACCACGGACAGGCGGTGGTCCACGTAGACCTGGAGCAGCTCCTTCAGCCCCAGGGTCTGCGGCTGGCCGTCCACGAGGGCCACGTTGTTGATGCCGAAGGTCTCCTCCAGCGGCGTGTGCTTGTAGAGCGCGGCGAGCACCGCCTGCGGGTTGAACCCGGACTTGAGCTCGATGACGAGCTTGAGGCCGTTCTTGCGGTCCGTCAGGTCGACGACGTCGGAGATGCCGGTGATCTTCTTGGCGTTGACGCCGTCCTTGATCCGCTCGATCACCTTCTCCGGGCCGACGCCGTACGGCAGTTCGGTGACCACGAGTCCGGTCTTGCGGGCGGTGACCTGCTCCACGGCGACGGTGGCGCGCATGCGGAAGGAGCCGCGGCCGGTGGCGTAGGCGTCCTTCACCCCGTCCAGGCCCACGATCCGTCCGCCCGACGGCAGGTCCGGGCCGGGGACGTGCTCCATCAGGTCCGCGAGCTCCGCGTCCGGGTGCCAGAGCAGGTGGCGGGCCGCGGCGACGACCTCACGCAGGTTGTGCGGGGCCATGTTGGTGGCCATGCCCACCGCGATGCCGGAGGCCCCGTTGACCAGCAGGTTCGGGTAGGCCGACGGCAGGACGCCGGGCTGGGTGAACTGGTTGTCGTAGTTCGGGACGAAGTCGACCGTGTCCTCGTCCAGGTCGGCGGTCATCGCCAGCGCCGCCGGAGCCATGCGGGCCTCGGTGTAGCGCGGGGCCGCCGGACCGTCGTCGAGCGAGCCGAAGTTGCCGTGGCCGTCCACCACCGGCAGGCGCAGGGAGAACGGCTGGGCCATGCGCACCATGGCGTCGTAGATCGCGCCGTCGCCGTGGGGGTGCAGCTTGCCCATCACCTCGCCGACCACGCGCGCCGACTTCACATGCCCCTTGTCCGGGCGCAGCCCCATCTGGGACATCATGAACAGGATGCGCCGCTGGACCGGCTTCAGGCCGTCGCGGGCGTCCGGCAGGGCGCGGGAGTAGATCACCGAGTACGCGTACTCGAGGAACGAGCCCTCCATCTCCTGCGCGACGTCGACGTCGACGATGTTCTCCTGCTCCACGGGAACGGGCTGCGGGGCGTCGCCACCGGCCGAGCGGGAACGGGTCGATCGGGCTGTCATGGTGCTTCGGGAGTCCTCAACGGTTCGGAGATTGTCTAGGCTGAATCCTATGGGTGAGAAGCGTCAGAAGCCTGTATATCCCCGCCACTGGGAGGCGGACGTCGTGCTCAGGGACGGCACCACCGCCCGCCTGCGGCCGATCACTCCGGACGACGCGGACGGCCTGCAGGCCATGCACCGCGGCCAGTCGGAGTCGTCGATCTACCTGCGCTACTTCACGTACAAGTCGCAGCTGTCCAAGAAGGACCTCGAGCGCTTCACCGTCGTCGACTACAAGGACCGCGTGGCCTTCGTGGTCCAGCGCCGCGGCCGCATCCTCGGCGTCGGCCGCTACGACCGCTACCCGAACCAGGACGTCGCCGAGGTGGCGTTCAACATCGCCGACGACGCGCAGGGCCGCGGCCTCGGCTCCATCTTCATGGAGCACCTGGCCGTCGCCGCCCGTGAGAACGGCATCCGCCGCTTCACCGCCGAGGTCCTCCCGGAGAACCGCAAGATGCTCTCCGTGTTCCAGGAGTCCGGCTTCGAGATCGCCCGTCGCTTCGAGGACGGCGTCGTGGCCGTCGAGTTCCCCATCGACCCGACCGCCCGCTGGCGTGCCGTCATGGAATCGCGCGAGCACCGCGCCGAGGCCCGGTCCGTCTCCGAGATCGTCAACCCGTCCTCCGTGGCGGTCGTCGGCGCCTCGCGTCACCCCGAGTCGGTCGGCCACGTGGTCCTCGAGCACATCCTCGCCGGCGGCTTCACCGGGGACGTCCATGCCGTCAACCGCGAGGCCTTCGAGGTCTGCGGTGTGCCCGCCCACGCCCATGTGAAGGACATCCCGGGCCCGGTCGACCTCGTGGTGGCGGCCGTCCCCGTGGACGAGATGCCGGGCGTCGTCGAGCAGTGCGCCGAGCACGGCGTCAAGGGGATCCTTGTGCTCACCTCCGGCTACGCGGACGCCGGCGCCGAGGGCGTGGCCGCCCAGCGCGCGCTCGTCTCCCGTGCCCGGTCGGAGGGCATGCGCATCATCGGCCCCGCCTCGCTCGGCGTGATCTGCACCGACCCGAAGATCCGCCTGAACGCCTCCCCGGCGCCCGGCATGCCGGCTCGTGGCCGCATCGGCCTGTTCAGCCAGTCCGGCTCGATCTCCGCGATGCTCGCCTCCTCCGCCCTGCGCCGCGGCATCGGCGTGTCCACCGTGATCAGCGCAGGCAACCGTGCCGACGTCTCCGGCAACGACGCGATGCAGTACTTCGAGGACGACCCGCAGACCGCCGCCGTGGGCGTGTACCTCGAGTCCTTCGGCAACCCGCGCAAGTTCTCCCGGATCGCGCGCCGCCTCTCCCGCACCAAGCCGGTCGTGGTGGTCCGCTCGGACGTCACCGGACGCAACCTGCCCCCGGGCCACGAGACCCGCACCACCCGGGCACCCGAGGGCACCGTGGACTCCATGCTGGACCAGACCGGCGCGATCGAGGTCATCACCCACGAGGAGCTCATGGACCTCATGCAGGCCCTGGCCTCCCAACCGCTGCCGCGCGGCCGCCGCGTGCTGCTGGTGGGCGACTCCCTCGCCCTGGACCGCCTCGCCCGGGACGCCGCCTCCGCCGAGGGCCTCGAGGTCGTGGACACCGTCGGCCTCGCCTCCGCCGAGGACGGCACCGCCCGCCACGCAGACGCCGTCCGCAAGGATCTGGAGACCGCGCTCGCCGACGGCCGCGCCGACGCCGTGGTGGTCATCGCCCGCGCCGGCCTGCACCAGTCGGCCGAGGTCCCCGCCGATCTGGCCCGCGAACTCTCGGACGCCGCCCGCGGCGCCGAGGTGCCGGTCCTGGTCTGCCTCACCGATGTGGTGGACCCGGAATACTCCGGTGCGCTGCTCGCCGGCTCGGCTCCGCTGGACGACGACGCCGAGCCCGGTGCCCTGCAGCCGGGCGTCCCGTTCTACCCGTCCCCTCAGAAGGCCCTGCGCGTGCTCGGCCGCCTGGCCACCTACGTGGACTGGCGGGACGAGGACATGGGCGAGCCGATCGAGCTCGAGGGCGTGGACCGCCACACCGCGGAGGAGATCGTGGAGGCCGCCGTGGCCCGCGGCAACAACGGCACCGAACTCACCCGTCTCACCCCGGAGGAGACGGCGCGCCTGTTGGGCTGCTATGGCATCTCCACGCTCCCGTCCGAGCGCTTCAGCACCACGGATGAGGCCGTGGAGGCGGCCGAGCGCCTCGGGTTCCCGGTGGCCGTGAAGGCGGTCGACCCGCACCTGCGCCACCGTCTCGACCTGGGCGGTGTGCGGCTGTCCATCACGGACGCGGACTCGCTGCGCCGCAACGTGGAACAGATGCGCCAGGCGCTGAAGGCCTTCGGCGTCACCGAGCTCGAGGTGCAGGCCATGGCGCCGGCCGGCCAGGCCGTTACCGTCACGGCCCTGGAGGACCCGCTGATCGGCCCCGTGGTGTCCTTCGGCATCACCGGCGACGCCACCGACCTGCTGGACGACTGGGTGCACCGCGTCCCGCCGCTGACCTCCGGAGACGTCTCCCAGATGGTCCGCGCCCCGCGTGCCGCGTCCAAGCTGCAGGCCCACGGCGGTGTGCCCGCCGCGGACATGGGGGCCCTGGAGGACCTCGTCTCCCGCGTGGCCGCCCTCAAGGACGACCTGCCGTCTGTCGCCCGCCTGAGGTTCGCCCCCGTCCTGGCCGGCCCCGGCGGAGTCACGGTGCTGCAGGCCGAGGTGGACGTCGCGGACGCCGGCCAGCGCACCGACTCCGCCCGCCGTGCCATGCGTGGGGACTGACCTCTGAGACGACGCCCCTCGGCGCCGCCAGGGCGTCGCCTGTGGATGCGGCGGTCAGGTGTCCGGGCGCCGATAGCATGGAGCCCATGACCCCGCTGCGCAGGAACCACGAGCACGACGACCATCGCTCACCGCTGAACCGCCTGGGCGCGGCCGAACAGGGCCGCCGCTGGACGGTGGGCTCGGGTCCGTCGCTGACCGAGTCCCTCGCCCGCGCCGGGTTCTACCCGGACCTGGTGGCGCACCACCTGGCCCAGGAGCTGGAGGGGCGGCAGCCACTGGCCCACCTGGTGCACGTGGACACCCACTTCGACTACGACGAGATCCACCGCCACATCACCGTGCTGGTGGTGTGTGAGGACGTGGTGGTGGCCGCGCACCTGGACGACCACCCGCTGGACACCGAGGGGCGCCGCATGCTGGCCCAGATCTCCACGGAGCTCGTCCCGGTGTCCGCGATCGGCTCCGTGGTGATCACCACCGGCCACGCCGAGCCCGAGCGGTTCCGCCCCACCGACCCGGTGGCCGAGATGACGCTGGCCGTGCAGTGGGCCGGCGGCCAGCGCCTGGACCTGCAGCCGGCCGGCTGCGCCGACCCGAACTGCGAGGCGGACCACGGCTATACCGGCACCTCCACGCGCGAGGACCTCGTGATCCGCGTGGCGGCGGACGCCGACGGGCGTGCCGCGGTCGAGGACGCCCTGGCGTTCGCCCGCACCCTGCGCCGCGTCCACCTGGCGGCGGTCGCATGAGCGCACCCGTCCCCGCCGGCGTCGTCCCGGCCGAGCGGCATCTGCGCTCCGTCATGGCCTCGGCGGCCGCGGCGCTCGGGGTGGAGGGGCTGGACAACGCGCTGGCCTGGCCGCAGACCCGCCGTGCCGTGGTCGCACTGGTGGACGGGCTCGGCCGCAACGTGCTGCGCCGCTACGGCGGTCACGCCCCGTTCCTCAAGTCCGCCATGGAGTCCCACGGCCGCGTCCTGCAGGCGCCCGTGCCGACCACCACCGCGGCCTCCCTGACCAGCCTGGGCACCGGCGAGGAGCCGGGCGTGCACGGCGTGGTCGGCTATGACGTGCTCGATCCGGAGCGGGGCGTGGTGGTGAACATGCTCGGCGGCTGGGACCCGGCCACCGTCCCGGAGCAGTGGCAGCCGCTGCCCACCGTCCTGGAGCGGGCCGAGGCGGCCGGCTGTGCGGTGGTCACGGTCTCCCTGCCTCTGTTCGCCGGCTCCGCGCTGACCCGCGCCGCCCTGCGCGGCGGCGAGTACCGGGCCGGCTCCACGATGGCCGCCCGCATGCAGCTGGCCCTCGGCGTGCTGGACAGCGTCCGGCAGCCTGCCCTGGTCTACCTGTACTTCAACGAGCTGGACAAGGCCGGCCACCGCGACGGCCTGGGCTCCGACTCCTGGCTCCATGCCCTCGAGGAGGTCGACACCACGCTGAAGCGGCTGCACGAGCGGATGCCGCCCGGCTCCACCCTCGGCATCACCGGGGACCACGGGATGGTGGACGTGCCCGACTCCCGTCGGCTCGACTACGCGGAGGCGCTCGAGGACGGGAGTCTGCGCTTCCCGGAGCTGCTCGACGGCGTGGAGCACACGGCGGGGGAGCCGCGCCTGGTGCAGCTGCACTTCGGGGCGGACGTCTCCGCCGAGCGCCGCGCCGCCGTGGCCGAGGCCTGGCGTGCCGCCCACGGCGCCCACGCATGGGTCCTGACCCGGGACGAGGCGGTGGCCGCCGGCTGGTTCGGCGCCAAGGTCGCGGACCGGGTGCGCCCGCGCATCGGCGACCTGCTCATCGCCGCCCACGGCGACCTGGCCCTCTACGACGGCCGCCGGGTCGGTGCCCACGCCTTCGAGATGGTCGGACAGCACGGCTCGCCCACCCGCGCGGAGCGTGAGGTGCCCCTGCTGCTGCTCAGCACCTGAGCGGGGAGAGCCCCTCCTGACGGTGCCCTGCCGTGCGTCCTGACGGTGCCCTGCCGTGCGCCGTCTCCCGTGCGCCGTCTCCCGTGCTCCTGGGGGGGCGGAGGCCCGGGAGGGGGTCAGTCGTTCTTGCGGCCGAAGACGATCTCGTCCCAGCTCGGCACGGAGGCACGGCGGGTCGAGGACTTCGACCGGGTCGGCTCCTTCTGCGCGCCGGGCTTCGGCTCCGAGGTGTCCTTGATCAGCACGTCCGCGATGCGTCCGCGCGAGGTCCCGCGGCCGGAGGTCGACCGGCCGGGGCGAGGCTTCTGCGCGGCGTCCTCGTTGGCGGCCTCGTCCTCGGCGGCCTTGTTCTCGTCCTGCGGGTTCGTGGTCTCCTCAGCCGCGGCATCCTCGTCACGGGCGACGGCGTCGCCCGCGTCCTCGTCACGTGCGGGGTCCGCGGAGCGGAAGGCGTGCACGGAGGCCAGCGGGCTGTCGTCGCCGGCGTCCTCGTCGTCCCACAGGTACTCGGTCCGGTCGGCCGAGACGGCGGAGCCGGCGCCGGTGTCGTCTGCGGCCGCCAGGGTCGGCTTCGCCGGCGGCTGCGGGTTCGGGGTCTCCTCCCGCGTGAGCATCAGGGCGAGGGCGTCGTCGGACTCCTCGTCTGCGCCGAGGCGCTGGCCGCGGCGGGCCCGGAGGATGTCGAGCAGCTCCTCGTCCGGGTCCGGGGCGGTGTCCGGGTGCAGGGCGGTCGGCTCGGCGGCCGGGCGCTCGGGGACGTCCCCCGCCTCGACGTCGAACGGGGTCTCGTCGTCCTTCGACCGGCCGGAGGGGATGTTCCAGGTCTCGGCGTCGGCCAGCAGCTGGGCCCAGCGGTTCACGTGGTCCACCTGCTTGGCACCCTGGCGGAACGCGAACCGGGCCGGCGGCTGCTCCTGCGTCGGCTTGGAGCGCAGCCCTTCCAGGCTGAAGTCCGCGACCACGGTCCATGGGCCCGGGCCCTCGCGCCAGGCGTCCCAGGTCACGGCGTCCGCGTCCAGGCCGAGCTCCTGCAGCCGATGGGAGACGAGCTCGCCCAGGGTGCTCGGGCCGCCGTCCTCGACCGTGGAGGAGTAGAGGTCCGGGCCACCGACCCACACCTCGAGCTGCTGGACCTGCTGTGCGATCCACGCGCGCTCGGCCAGGACCGGGTACTCGAAGACGCGGACACGGGCCAGGGAGGCGCCGGTGGCCTCGGCGACCTGCTCGGCGGTGGCGCCGGCGCGGATGCGGGCCTGGATCTCGCGGGGGGACACCTGGGCGGCCGGGACCTCGTCTGCGGCGTCGGCGCCGGGGCGGGTCGAGGAGCCCGGGCGGGGCCGGCCGACGGCGCCGGCGTCGTCCTGCCGGCCGTCGGAGGCGACGTCCCCGGCGGAGGTGGGGCGGTCGTCGTCCTTCTCCCGGGACGCCGTGGCGGCGGGGGAGTCGGCGGTGCCGCCGCCGGAGTCGGCGGTCACCAGAGAGCGCACCTCGTCGGTCAGGGGGAGGGTGTGCTCGCCGCCGTCCTGGTCGGTCAGCCGCAGGGCGGTGCCGTCCTCGGTCAGTCCAGCCGGTCGCATCTCGGCCATGGGCGCCAGTGCCTTCCTTCGGGTCGTCTCCGTGCTCACCGGTGCGGCGGCGTCGGCCCGGGCCCGGACGGGTGCCGTCAGGACCGGGCGCGCCTGCGCGCGTCCGTCGTCCGATCCTAGAACACGTCCACGCTGTGACGAACGGAACACGGATGCGGCCGGCTCTCACTTGGCACCGCGCCGACGATCGTGCACAATCTACGCGCAACGGCGCCGTGTGGTCAGCCCCTCGTCGGGGTGACGAAGCCCCACAGTGACCAGCGGTCCGTCCCCCTTTCTTCACCGGCGGTGCGGCCCGTCCCGCCGGTCCAGACCTGAGCGGAGCGTGAGATTCCCCATGGCCACCGACTACGACGCCCCCCGGAAGAACGACGACGACGGCACCGAGGACTCCATCGAGGAGCTGAAGTCCCGTCGCACGGACACCCAGTCCGCCGTCGTCGACGAGGATGAGACCGAGGCCGCGGAGGGCTTCGAGCTGCCCGGCGCCGACCTCTCCAACGAAGAGCTGATGGTCCGGGTGCTGCCCGCCCAGTCCGACGAGTTCACCTGCGCCTCCTGCTTCCTGGTCCGCCACCGCTCGCAGGCCGCGCGCGAGAAAGGCGGCCTCATCTTCTGCACCGACTGCGAGAGCTGATCCGCCGGGCGCACCCGCCGGCAGCAGACCACGCAGAGCGCCCCGGGCATCCGATCGGATGTCCGGGGCGTTCTGGCGTGTCAGGGCGGGTAGTGCGCAGCCTCTGGTCCCTTGCGCGGCGCTGCGACTCAGCGGTGCCCGTCGTGCTCCAGGTCCTCCGCCTCGGCGGTGTGCATGGTGCCGCCGAGGGCCTCGACGAGCTCCTGCGGACGGCGGGTGCTGGTCAGCCAGTACGGGGTGCGGTCGCGTTCGTCGGTGAGCTGGATGCGGACCACGGGGGAGATCCACCCGCGGATGACCGTGTAGGCGAGGCCGTGCAGACGGGCGCCGCGCTGCTGACGGGCGTCGTCGCCCAGGAAGCCGGTGACCTCGCCGAGGTAGGAGCGCTCGATGCGGGCCTTGCCGACCTGCAGGTCCGTGCCCGTCACCACGATCCGCGGAGTGGACGTGACCAGGACGATCGCCTCCACGATGAAGAACAGGACTGCCGCCACGATGCCGGTGGTCAGGTTGATCGGCGCGAACACCAGCACCGAGAGCGCGGCCAGCATGACGGCCACGACCCACACGCCCATGGACGGCGTCAGGCGCTCCTCGAACAGGACGGTCTCGGCCTCGGCGGCGGGGGCGGTCTGCTGGTTCTCACGCATGTGCTCCAGCTTCCCACACGCACCCTGCTCCGCCCGGCCCGGCGCGCGGTCGCTCGGGTAGAGTGGCCCGCTGTGAGTGACATCCACCGCATCCCTGTGCCGCTGCAGCTGCTGGACGATGGGCTCGAGCCGCCCGCCTACGCCGTCGAGGGCGACGCCGGCGCCGACCTGCGCACCACCGTGGACGTGGAGCTCGCCCCCGGGGAGCGCGCGCTGGTCCCGACAGGCGTGGCGATCGCCCTGCCCGCCGGTTACGCCGCCTTCGTGCATCCGCGCTCGGGCCTGGCCGTGCGCCAGGGCCTGAGCGTCGTGAACGCCCCCGGCACCATCGACGCCGGCTACCGTGGCGAGATCAAGGTGCCGCTGGTCAACATGGACCCGTCCTCGCCGATCCGCCTCCAGCGCGGTGACCGCATCGCCCAGCTGGTGGTCCAGCCGGTGGTGCAGGCCGACTTCGTGCGCGTCGAGCGGCTCGAGGACTCCGCCCGCGGCGCCGCCGGATTCGGATCGACCGGAGGCTTCACCCCGGCCGCCGGACCGGACGCCGCCGCAGCCCCGCAGAACGACCGCTGAGCCGGACGCCCGCAAGGAGGAACGCATGATCTTCGGACGCAACCGCAACGTACGCCATGAGCAGGTCACCCTGCCCGAGGAGCTGATGGAGGACCGGGACCGCATCGCGGCCGGCCTGATGCCTGCCGGCGACGACACGACCGGCCCGTTCGACGTGGCCGACCGTCCGGACGCCAAGGGCTACATCGACCTCGGCTCCCTGCGCATCAAGGCCCGCCAGGGCATGAAGCTGCGCCTGGACTTGGAGGACAAGACCCAGCGCGTGATCGCCGTGACCGTCACCGCCGGCACGTCCGCCGTGCAGCTACAGGCCTTCGCCGCCCCGCGCCGGTCGGGCCTGTGGGACGACCTGCGGGCCGAGATCCTCGACGCTCTGGGCACCACCCCCGGTGCCGTGGCGGACGAGCGGCAGGGCCGCTTCGGCACCGAGGTCATGAGCCGTGTGCCCGCCTCCATGCCGGACGGCTCGCCGGGCTGGAACGTGGCCCGCTTCATCGGCGTGGACGGGCCCCGCTGGTTCGTGCGCGGCGTGATCCAGGGTGAGGCCGCCCTGCACCCGGAGGACGCCGAGGAGATCGAGGGCGTCTTCGCCGACCTCGTGGTCGTCCGCGGTGAGGAGCCCGTCCCGCCGCGCGAGCTGCTCCCGCTGCGCCCGCCGGTCAACGCGCGGCCGGTACGTCGTCGTCGGCCGGGCGGCGAGTCCGCCGACGTCACCGGCGAGCGTGCCCCGGCCGAGGCCCCGCAGCTGCCCGAGCGCGGTCCCGAGATCACCGAGGTCCGCTGACATGGCCGAGACGGTCGAGCGCGTCGGCGTGGTCGCGACCGTCACGGTCCCGGCGGCCGACGCGGACGCCGTCTTCCGCGCCGAGCTCGCGGAGGCCCTGCCCGAGCCGGGGCAGGAGTCTGCCGAGGACACGGTCGTGCTGCTCTGGCATGGGCGCCGCCGAGTGCCCCAGGTGCTGCCCGGGCAGTGGCTGCGGGTGCGCGGAACGCTGACCACCGCCGACGGCGTCCCCACCGTCCACAACCCCGCCTACGACCTGGTTCCCGCACCGGGTCGCCGACAGGAGCGTCCGTGACCCAGCCCGACGAGCACCCCCGTCCCTCCGGGCGTCCCGACGACGGCGGCGCACCCGGACAGCACCGGCCCGCCCCGGCGCCGGGCCGCGACGCCGCTGAGGCGGACGCGCCCCTGTCCCCGGACGCGCCCTCCGCGCTGATGCGCTCGTGGGGCGGGTCCGCACGGCTGGACGAGAAGGGCCGACTGGACCCGTTGGCGAGTGTGGGCGGCTGGCGCGGCATCGTGGAGGCCTCGCTGCCGACCTTCGTGTTCATGGTCGCCTTCATGGTGACCCAGGCGGTGTGGCCCTCCGGCGTCGCCGCGGTGGGCGTGGCCGTGGTGATGGGCGCGGTGCGCCTGGTCCAGCGGCAGTCTCCCGTGCAGGCCGTCGCCGGCCTCGCCGTGGTGGTGCTCTGTGTGGTCATGGCCCTCACCACCGGGCAGGCCCGCGACTTCTACGTCTGGGGCTTCGTGACGAACGGTCTCTACTCGCTGGGGTTCGTGGTCTCGATCCTCGTCGGCTGGCCCGTGGTGGGCCTGATCTTCGGCATGGTGCGCGGGGAGGGGGTGGACTGGCGCCACGACCGTGCCCGCCGCCGCGCCTACGCGGTGGCCACGTGGATCATGGTGGCCGTCATGCTCACCCGTCTGGCGGTGCAGCTGCCGCTGTATCTCGCCGAGGCCACGACGGCGCTCGGTGTGGCGCGTCTGGTGATGGGCCTGCCGTTCTACGCCCTCGGGCTCTGGCTGGCCTGGTCCGTGTCCGCGCCGCGGAGGACGGCGGCGGGCTGAGGCGGGGCGCCGTCCCCCGGGCCGGTGCGCGACGGAGTCGGTCAGGACCGACCGTCCACCGGGTCCACGAGCAGGTCACGCAGCGTCGCCTCCGAGTCCGTCGAGCTCAGGAAGAACACCTCGTCCCCGGCCTGCAGCACCTCGTCAGCCTGCGGCGTCCGCGGGCGGCCGTCGCGCACGACCGCCACGAGCGGGGCCTCGTCCGGCCAGCTGATGGAGCCGATGCGCCGTCCGACGGTCCAGTGGTCCCGGGGCACGGTGTACTCGGACAGCGCCGCCGCGCCGGAGCCGATGTCCAGCAGCCGGACGAGGTCGCCGGTCTCCACCGCCTCCTCCACGAGCGCCGTCATGATCGACGGGGTGGAGACCGCCACGTCCACGCCCCATGCCTCGCCGAACAGCCAGTGGTTGCGCGGGTTGTTGACACGGGCCACGGTCCGGCCGACGCCGAACTCGCTGCGGCCGAGCAGGGACACCACGAGGTTCGCCCGGTCGTCGCCCGTGGCGCACACGAGCACGTCCGCCCGGTCCAGCTCGGCGCGGCGCAGCACGGACAGGTCCGCGGCGTCGCCGACCAGGACGGCGGCGGAGCCCAGGTCGGCGCGCTCGGCGATCTCGTGACGGTGCTCGATCACGCACACCTCGTGCCGGCGGGCGCACAGCTCCCGTGCGATGGACGTGCCGACCGCGCCGGCCCCGACGATGACCACCCTCATGACTCCTCCTTCTCCGGTGCACCGGCCACGAGGGCCTCGACCTCGTCACGGCGGTCCACCGGGTGCACCAGGTGCACGACGTCGCCCTCCTGCAGCAGCGTCTCCGCGGAGGGGACGACGCCCTCGCCGAAGCGGGTCAGGTACGCCACCCGGGCCTCGGTGACCTCCTCGAGCTCGCCCACGGATCGGCCGTACCAGGACGCGGCGCAGGTGAGCTCGCCGATCAGCAGCTCGCCGGAGGCGTCGCGGTGCTCGGAGCGCCCGGTGCCGGCCGGCAGCAGGCGGGAGAGGATGCGGTCGGTGGTCCACTGCACGGCGGCCACGGTGGAGACGCCGAGGCGCTGGTACACGGTCGCCCGCTCCGGGTCGTAGATCCGGGCCACGGCATGGCGCACGCCGTAGTGCTCGCGGGCCACCCGGGCGGCGATGACGTTGGTGCTGTCGTCCGCGGAGACCGCGGCCATGCCGACGGCCTGCTCGATCCCGGCCCGGCAGAGGATGTCCTGGTCGAAGCCGACGCCGGCGACGGTGGTGCCGGAGAAGTCCTCGCCGAGCGCCTCGAAGCGGTGCCGGTCGCGGTCCACCACGGCCACCGAGTGGCCGGCGTCCTCGAGCGTGCGGGCCAGGGCGACGCCGACGCGCCCGCAGCCCAGGATGACGAAATGCGCCACGGTGAGTGCCTCCTCCTGCGGCCACGCTGGCCGCCGATCGCCATCATCCCACCCGGAGAGGACCGACGCCCGCGACGCGGGTACTGTGTCCGACGTGACGACGGTCCTGTCCTCTCTGCGCCGACTGCTGGTCGGCCGCCCCGTGGCCTCCGGGCCGGGGCAGCGCACTGCTCTGCCGCGCACCACGGCATTGCCCGTGCACTCCTCGAACGCGTTCTCCTCACTGGCCTACGCGCCGGACGAGGTGATCCTCACGCTCGTGACCGCCGGCGCGGCGGGGCTGGCGCTGGGGCCGGTCGTGGGCATCGCGGTGGTCGCGATCATGCTGCTGATCGTCCTCGCCTTCCGCGCCGCGGTCGTCGCCGTGCCGCGCGGCGGCATCTACGAGATGGCCCGGACCAACCTCGGCCCGCGCTCGGGCGTCGTGGCGAGCTCGGCGCTGCTGGTGGACCTCGTGTTCACGGTGGCCGTGTCCCTCGCCGCGTTCGCGCAGTACGCGGTCGCCCTGTTCCCCGTGTTCCGCGGGCACCGCCTCCCCGTGGCGCTGGCGGCCCTGCTCCTGCTGGTCCTCGTGTGCCTGCGTGGAGCGGGACGCGGCCGCAGGATGACGGCCGTGCTGGTGAGCGTCTTCGTGGTGCTGCTGACCGCGACGATCGCCGTCGGTGTGGTCCAGGACCTGACCGGCGGCCTCGCCCGGGCCCAGTCCGCCGGCTACACCGTGGTGGACGCGGTCGCAGCACCGGCCACGGCCCTGGGCGTCGGGCTGCTCGCCCTGCGCGCCTTCGCCGCGGGGTCCGCCCTGCTGACGGGCGTGGAGGCCCCGGTCGGCGCCGTCGAGCAGGTCCGCCGGCCGTCGGTGCCCGGGGTGCGCTGGATCCTGCTCTGCATGGCCGGGACGATGGCCGCCCTCACCCTGGGCGTCATGCACCTGGCGCAGCGCACGGGGGTCGTCGTCGCCCTCGACCACGACCTGCTCCGCACCCCGGGCGGCAACCCGGTGCCCGACGAGCTGACTCCGCCTCCCGTGGTGGCGCAGATCGCCGCGGCGGTCTTCGGCGGGCAGGCCCCGTGGACGACGCTCGTGGTCGCCTCCGCGGCCGTGCTGCTGCTGATCGCCGCCCGCGCCGCCTTCGCCTCGTTCCCCGCGCTCACCGCGCGCCTGGCCGAGGGCGGCTACCTGCCGCGCCACTTCAAGTCCCGCGGCGACCGTCTCGTCCAGAGCTGGTCGGTGATCTGCCTGGGCATCGGCGCGGCGGTCCTCCTGCTGGTCTTCGAGGCCAACACGGCCTACCTGGTGCAGGTCTACGTCATCGGAGTCTTCCTGGCGTTCAGCCTCGCGCTCGCCGGCATGCTGCGGCTCTGGCGTCGCCGCCTGGCGCACACCCCGGGCACCCGCGGGCGCGCCCTCGTCCGGCTGCGCCTGGTGCTGACGGCGGCCGCGCTCGGCGTCACCGTCCTGGCCGGCGTGGTCGTCTTCGTGACCCGCTTCGCCAGCGGCGCCTGGGTCGCGCTGCCGGCGATCCTCCTGGGCGCGCTGCTCATGGGGCGGATCCACGCCCATTACGGGGCCGTCGCCGCAGAGCTGGCCCCCGCCGAGGACGACGACGCACGGGCGCTGCCGTCGCGGGTCCACGCCACCGTGGTGGTGACGTCGCTGAACCGGCCGACCCTGCGGGCCCTGGCCTACGCCCGGGCGAGCCGCCCCGGGAGCCTGGAGGCCGTCGTCGTGGACATCGAGAGGGAACAGACCGCCGCTCTGCTGGCGGAGTGGGAGAGGGCCGCCGTGCCGGTGCCGCTGACCGTGGTCGGGTCCCCCTATCGCGACGCGGTGACCCCGCTCGTGCGCCACCTGCGCAGGCTCTCCGGCCGACGCGGCCACGGGCTCACGATGGTCTACCTGCCCGAGTACGTGGTGCGGCCGGGCTGGCGCACCCTCCTGCACAACAGGGCCGCCTCCCGGCTGCGGAGCCGCCTGCAGCGCGAGCCGGGTGTCATGATCGCCTTGGTGCCCTGGCAGGTGCAGGACGGCCTGCGGGCCGGTGACCTGGGGGCGAACAGCCGTTGACGGTTCGGTGACACGTGGGGCGGGCGCGCGCGCCGCCGCGCGTCCCCGGGTCCACCGGCCCCTTCCGAGCGTGCAAAGATAGGACCACAACAGCGTCGGCGCAAGGTCCGGCGTGCGGCTCCGGAAGGAGAATCCATGGCGGTCACCGACACCTCACACGACTGCGTCGACGTGGACCGGCTCATCGAGCTCGAGGTCGGCGCTGTCGCCCACGGAGGCCACTGCGTGGCCCGTCACGAGGGGCGCGTCGTCTTCGTGCGCCATGCGATCCCGGGCGAACGCGTCCGCGTGGCCCTCACGGAGAGTGAGGAGGGCGCCCGCTTCTGGCGCGGGGACGCCGTGGAGATCATCCGTCCCTCGGAGTTCCGTCGCATCCACCAGTGGAAGCTGGCGGACATGCTGCGCGCCCATGCCTCCGGACGCCTTCCGGTCGGCGGCGCAGAGTTCGGCCACATCGTGGTTCCGCACCAGCGCCGGCTCAAGGCCCAGGTCTACCGGGACACCCTGGCCCGCATCGCCGGCATCACGGTCGAGCCGGAGGTCATGTTCGCCGGCGAGGACGAGCCCACCGGCCAGCGCTGGCGCACGCGCAACGCCTTCGCTGTGACGCCCAACGGCCGCATCGCCATGCACGCGCACCGCTCCGGCACCCTCGTGGCGGTCCGCAATATGCCCCTCGGCGTGCCGGCGCTGGACGCCCTCGCCCTCTGGGACTGGGACTTCTCCGGCGCCGAGCGCGTGGACGTGACGACCCCGGCCGACGGCGGCCGTCCGCTCGTGCTCGTCACCCCCACCGCCCAGACCCGCTCCGACGAGGTCCGCCTCGGACGGCTGCGCACCCGGATCCGCCAGGCCGCCAACGCCCACGGCGAGCTGTCCACCGGCTTCCTGCTGCCGGCCAAGCGCCGCAATGCTCCGGCGAAGGTCGAGCGCATCACCGGGCGCACCTGGGTCGAGGAGACCGTCGCCGCCGCCCACGGCGTGACCCGCACCTTCCGCGTCTCCGGTGACGGGTTCTGGCAGGTCCACAAGGACGCGGCCACCACGCTGGTGGACGCCGTCATGGAGGATGCCGCCCCGCAGCCGGGGCAGGTCGTCGCGGACCTCTACGCCGGCGTGGGCCTGTTCACCGCCTTCCTCGCCGAGGCCGTGGGGCCGGGCGGCCACATCCTGTCCGTCGAGGTCGCCCCCCATGCCTCCCGGGACGCCCTGCGCAACCTTCACGACCTCCCGCAGGCCACCGTGCTCAACGGTCCCACCGACCGTGTGCTCGGCAACCTGCTCGCCGACCCGGACGCCGAGGAGCAGGACGGTGGCCTCGCCGGCCGCACCCTGGACACCGTCGTGCTGGACCCGCCGCGTGCCGGGGCCGGCCGACGCGCGGTCGAGCGCATCATCGCGCTCGCCCCGGAGACGGTCGTCTACGTGTCCTGCGATCCGGCCTCACTGGCCCGGGACCTGGCCTGGCTGGCCCGCGGCGGCTACGAGGTCACCCGGGCCCGCGTGATCGACCTCTACCCGGACACCCACCACCTGGAGTCGGTGACGGTCCTGACGCGGACCGCGCCGGCCGTCTGATCTGCGAGAGATCAGGCAACACAGCCTCTCTCCGCTCTGCCTTCAGGGTAGGGTGGAGGCGAGTGCGGTGCACCACATCTCGGCGCCGATCGGCTCACGGATCGCCGTCGCGACGCACCGCTCATGTGAGACCCACAACTGGACGAGCGCCCGGTGCAGAGGCCGGGCAGGAAAAGGAGTCCTCCCGTGACGACTGTCGACAGCTTCGGCTCGAAGGGCGTCCTCGACGTCAACGGCGCCGAGTACGAGATCTTCCGCCTCAACAAGGTCGAGGGCGCGGACAAGCTGCCCTACTCCCTCAAGGTCCTCCTCGAGAACCTGCTGCGCACCGAGGACGGTGCGAACGTGACCAAGGAGCAGATCCAGGCCCTGGCGAACTGGGACGCCTCGGCCCAGCCGGACACCGAGATCCAGTTCACCCCGGCCCGTGTGATCATGCAGGACTTCACCGGCGTGCCCTGCGTCGTGGACCTGGCCACCATGCGCGAGGCCATCAAGGACCTCGGCGGTGACCCGACCCGCGTGAACCCGCTGTCCCCGGCCGAGCTGGTCATCGACCACTCCGTGCAGATCGACTTCTTCGGCAACGACCAGGCGATCGAGCGCAACATGGAGGTCGAGTACCAGCGCAACGGGGAGCGCTACAAGTTCCTCCGCTGGGGCCAGACCGCCTTCGACGACTTCAAGGTCGTCCCCCCGGGCATGGGCATCGTCCACCAGGTCAACATCGAGAACCTGGCCCGCACCGTCATGACCCGTGAGGTCGACGGCGTCCTGCGCGCCTACCCGGACACCTGCGTCGGCACCGACTCCCACACCACCATGGTCAACGGCCTGGGCGTGCTGGGCTGGGGCGTCGGCGGCATCGAGGCCGAGGCCGCCATGCTCGGCCAGCCGGTCTCCATGCTGATCCCGCGCGTCGTCGGCTTCAAGCTGACCGGTGAGATCCCGGCCGGCGCCACGGCGACCGACGTGGTCCTGACCATCACCGAGATGCTCCGCGAGCACGGTGCGGTGGGCAAGTTCGTCGAGTTCTACGGCGAGGGCGTCGGCTCCGTGCCGCTGGCCAACCGCGCCACCATCGGCAACATGTCCCCGGAGTTCGGCTCCACCGCCGCGATCTTCCCGATCGACGACGTCACCCTGGACTACCTGCGCCTCACCGGCCGCTCCGAGGACTCCATTGCCCTCGTGGAGGCGTATGCCAAGGAGCAGGGCATGTGGCACGACCCGTCGAAGGAGGTCGAGTACTCCGAGTACCTGGAGCTGGACCTGTCGACCGTGGTCCCGTCCATCTCCGGCCCGAAGCGTCCGCAGGACCGCATCGAGCTGACCTCCTCCAAGGACCAGTTCCGCAAGGACCTGGCGAACTACGCCTCGGGCGACGAGGAGGGCCTCGGCCGTCCCTCCAAGGCCGTGAACGTGACGATGGAGGACGGCCGCGAGTTCGGGCTGGACCACGGCGCCGTGACCATCGCCTCGATCACCTCCTGCACCAACACCTCCAACCCGTCGGTCATGATGGCCGCGGGCGTGCTGGCGCGCAACGCGGTCGCCAAGGGCCTGACCTCCAAGCCGTGGGTGAAGACCTCCGTGGCCCCGGGCTCCAAGGTCGTCACCGACTACTACGAGAAGTCCGGCCTCAACGAGTCCCTGGACCAGCTGGGCTTCAACATCGTCGGCTACGGCTGCACCACCTGCATCGGCAACTCCGGTCCGCTGGAGTCCGAGATCTCCCAGGCGATCCAGGACAACGACCTCTCCGTGACCGCGGTGCTCTCTGGCAACCGCAACTTCGAGGGCCGCATCAACCCGGACGTGAAGATGAACTACCTGGCCTCCCCGCCGCTGGTGGTCGCCTACGCCCTGGCGGGCTCCATGGACTTCGACTTCGAGAACGAGGCGCTGGGCCAGGACTCGGAGGGCAACGACGTCTACCTGAAGGACATCTGGCCGGACCCGGCCGAGGTCGAGAAGATCATCGACGAGTCCATCGACACCCAGATGTTCGTGGACAAGTACTCCACGATCTTCGACGGCGACGAGCGCTGGCAGGCCCTGGAGACCCCGTCCGGCAACACCTTCGAGTGGGACGCCGACTCCACCTATGTGCGCAAGCCCCCGTACTTCGAGGGAATGGGCATGGAGCCGGATCCGGTCACGGACATCGAGGGCGCCCGCGTCCTGCTCAAGCTCGGCGACTCCGTGACCACGGACCACATCTCCCCGGCGGGCTCCTTCAAGTCCGACACCCCGGCCGGCAAGTACCTGCTGGAGAACGGTGTGGAGCGCAAGGACTTCAACTCCTACGGTTCGCGTCGTGGCAACCACGAGGTGATGATCCGCGGCACCTTCGCGAACATCCGCATCAAGAACCAGCTGCTGGACGGCGTGGAGGGCGGCTTCACCCGCGACTTCACCCAGGACGGCGCCCCGCAGGCCTACGTGTACGACGCCGCGCAGAACTACGCCGAGCAGGGCACCCCTCTGGTGGTGCTGGGCGGCAAGGAGTACGGCTCGGGCTCGTCCCGTGACTGGGCGGCCAAGGGCACCGCGCTCCTGGGCGTCAAGGCCGTGATCACCGAGTCCTTCGAGCGCATCCACCGCTCGAACCTCATCGGCATGGGTGTGCTGCCGCTGCAGTTCCCGGAGGGCGAGAACGCCGACTCGCTGGGCCTGACGGGCACCGAGGTCTTCTCGATAACCGGCGTCACCGAGCTGAACGAGGGCACGACCCCGAAGACCGTGAAGGTCACCGCCGAGGGCGAGGACGGCAAGGTCACCGAGTTCGACGCGGTCGTCCGCATCGACACCCCCGGTGAGGCCGACTACTACCGCAACGGCGGCATCCTGCAGTACGTGCTGCGCCAGATCGCCGCGAAGGCCTGATCCACAGGACACCGCCCGCGCGCGGGCACCACGACGGCGGCCCGCCGCCCTCCGCACAGAGGGC
>NZ_KV809445.1:0-2602 GCF_001812555.1 Micrococcus sp. HMSC067E09
ATGTCAAGAACCTCATGACCCACAACACCTTGTACGAGGCGAGCACCTTTAGAGTTTCGGCGTCTACATCGATCACGCGGGCCTGCCCGGTCTTGGGTGGCTTGGTCTTCGTCCAGTCGTCGGTATCGACCGCGCGGCGGATGCTGACCTGCATTGCCTTGCCATTGATATCGCTCCACTTGAGCGCCACAGCTTCACTGCGTCTCATGCCGGTGTAAGCGATGAGACGCCATAGCGGGAACAGCTCGTCTTCCAGCTCGTCACGGTTCCAGGTGAGGAACAGGGCGAGCTGATCGGCTGTCCAGGTCGCAATCTCGGGCTTTTGCGCCCGCACTTCGCTCGTGGTCGGGGCTTTCACGGTGCGCTTCTTCTTCGCAGGGTTCACGGTCAGGTGCCCGTCGTCTATCGCGGCATCGAGGATCGCGCCCAGTACGACATGCACCTTGTGAACCGAGTTGGCCGACAGCGGTTTGCCCTTGCCGTATTCGTCTTTGCGGCCGTGGGTTTCGAGGTCTCGGTAGTGGCGGGCGATCCTGGTGGCGGTGAGCTTGTCGAGCCGGATCGTGCCGAGCTGGGGCTTGATGTGGTTGCGGATGATCTTCTTGTATCCCTTGATCGTGGATGCCGCGAGCTTCAAGCCCGCCGCCCACTCATCCGCGTACGCGCCAATGGTGGGCACCTTGTTTCCGAACTTCTCGTTCTGTTTCCGCTGTTTCAACGCCTCCTGCAAGGCGTCGTTGGCTTCATCGGTGCTGGTAAATCCGGAGCGGGTGAGACGCCGCATTCCCATCTCGGGGTACTCGGGGTCTTTCAGGACGTAGATCTGGAACCGCCACCGCTTCCCCTTGTCGGTGTCGTAACCCTGGATCGAGCCGGGCTGCCGAGAGCGGGAGCGACGTGCGGGTTTCACCTCCTCGCCTGCGGTATCCGCGCCGGAGTCGCGCCCGGCGGCTGTGGCCTTTCGTGCCATTGCCTCATCCTTTCTGCTGGATAGGTCGATATCGCTGGGGTGCGCGAGGACTACTCGGTGCTGCCTGGTGCGAGGCGGTCGAGGAAGTCGGGGCCGCTGAATACGCGCCCGCTCGGGTCGATCTGCTCGCCGCGCACCCGGATGAACCGTGCGCGCTCCCGCTGCTCCGCGAGACGCTGCATATAGGTCTCGGTGCTCGGGAGCTGGTCGCTGCCGGGGATGCTGAGGGAGGATTCGTAATACTGGATGCGGTTCTGGCAGGCGAACCATTCCTGCTGCCAGTAGGTCAGCAGCCCCTCCGGGGTGAGAGTGAGCCAGCCCTGCATCCATTTCTCAATCTCTTCCGGCAGATACTCGCCAGGCACCCCCGTCACGCCACTCGCGGCGTCGGGCGGGGTGAGGAGCGCTGCCGGGGTGGTGCGCAACAGGTAGGCGATCACCGTGAGGTCGTCCACGTCCACGCGGCGATCCCCAGCTTCGAGCTTGCTGATCCCCGACGGGGAGAGTTTTCGCCCCGCGTCGGTCAGCAGCTTCGACATGGTGCGCAAGTCCATACCGATCGCTTGACGGGCCGCACGGATGTTCCCGGCGACGTACTGATTGGTGTGTCCCGGCGGGTTGCCCCGCACCCTCTCTGTTTCCATACTAAGAACATACATGGTTGTACTTGACACAGCAAGGTTTGGCTTCTACCGTGGTAGGCACCCCTCAATCTCCCTGTATCGGATCGGACGGTGACCTCATGCGGCAGAGCACCCTGGACATGGACGACCTCCGCAAGCGGCGCAGCCTGGTCATCACCCGCAAAGAAGCCGCCGAAGCACTCGGGGTCGATCCCCGCACGATCACCACGAGCATCAACGAGGGCACCATCCCGCATGTGAAGCTCGGGCGGCGCATCGTGATCCCGCGCGAGAAGTTCCTCGCCCTCTTCGCCGACGCCACCCCCGGCGAGTCGTAGGCGGTGCGCTATGGCGGTGCCGATTCGGCACCCCCGCGCCGAGTTCCCACAGGAATGTCGGCAATACCACATGGAATCTCTGACGCTGGTAATCGGCTGCGGTATCGCACCCCGTTCGTTTCCGATGCCTGCCAGCCGCCAAGGCTCGATCTGCTTCGCTGCAGAGACCGTGACGAACGCGCGGGGTCGCAGGTCGAGATGTGCTTTTTCGACTATGGATGAGGTTGTCGCTGGATGCAAGGCGTCCCGATCGACCCGGACCGGAACTGTCGGACATGAGTCGGGATCGATCCGCATGCTTGATTGCGAAGGGGGTCACTGTGATCGTTGAACTCAATCGGCTGATCGAGGCCGTCGAGGCACACCTGTCCGACGACCTCGACATCGCTGCACTGGCGCGCACGTTCGGTACGACCGAGTACCACCTGCGGCGAATGTTCTCGTCACTGACGGGCATGCCGTTGTCCGAGTATGTGCGGCGGCGGCGGATGACTGTGGCCGCGGCCGAGGTCGTGGACGGTGCTCCGCTGCTGGATGTCGCGGTCCGGTTCGGCTACGGCTCGACCGAGGCGTTCGGACGGGCCTTTCAGGCGGTCCACGGCACCAGCCCCGGCGACGTGCGCAAGAACGGCGGCCCCCTTGGGCGTGTCAACTTGTCTGTGTAAGCGGGG
>NZ_KV809446.1:0-47519 GCF_001812555.1 Micrococcus sp. HMSC067E09
CCCGTCTACACCCTCGATTGTGAAGAGCCGCTTATCGGATGACTATCAGTGTTGGGCTGTCCCTCGAACACGTCACGGCTGTGGTGCTGGAGCGCAAATTCGAGTCAGAAGTGAATGAATGCGATCCAGTTAAGGATAAGGGGCTCGCTCGGATCGCCTGGGCTGATTGCGCTCGGTAGCCTTGTTCTTCTGGTGAAGCGCCCTGGGTTTTGTTCCGTAGTCCGGATGCAACGGGCGCTACGTCTTGGTCGTGAGTGTAGGCCGCCTCGACCTCCGCAGGAGTGCGGTAGCCGAGTCCCTAGTGGAGGCGGGCCGGGTTCTACCACTGGCCCCAGCCCACCGTGGCCAGTTCGACCGCCTCAACGGATTCCCCGATCCACTTGGCATGGACGAGCTCGGCCTTCTAGAGGCCGTTCACGGTCTCGGCCAGGGCATTGTCGTAGGAGTCGCCCACGGGGCCCACCGAAGCGTTCACCCCGGCGGTGATCAGCTCGTCCAAGTGCGCCAAGCTGACGTACTGGGCGGCCCTGCTACTGTGGTGGGCAAGGGCCGGCCGGCCATGGCTGGCCCCTCTTGCTCAACAGCGCGTGCTCAAGGGCGTGGAGTGGCAGGCCCGCGGTGTGCAGGCTGGCCGAGACCGCCCATCCCACGATGCGCTGGGAGTAGACATCGGTGATGAACGCGACGTAGCAGACCCCGGCGATCGTGCGCACGTAGGTGATGTTAGCGGCCCACAGCCCGTTTGGGTGTTCCGCAGTGAAGCGGCGTTCGATAAGATCCGGCTGGGTTTCGGGCGCCTCGGCAGGACGCGTGGCGGCGGGCTTGCGGCCACGACGAATTTTATACAGACCGACGGCAAATATGAGCCGCGCGGTCTGGCCACGGCCGATCTCCCACTCGACCCGGGCCATCGCCTGGTGCATCTTCCTGACCCTGTAGGCGGAGTAGTTCTCCGCGTGGATTCGCTCGAGTTCCTCGATGAGGAGCGTGGCCCTGCAGAGGCCCTCCCCGACGGAGCGGCCGACCTCGTCCGAGTCTCCGTCCTCGCCCGCAGCACCGTCTCTGCCCGCGCGCCCGGCCCGCGTGCGCACGGGGCGGCCCAACGCGTTCGAGGCCGCCGGGAGCGAGTACCACGCGGTGCGCCCGTCCTACCCGGAGGCGTGGGTGGACTGGGTGCTGGAGGCCCTGCCTGCCCGCCCGGACGTGGTGGAGATCGGGGTCGGCACGGGCCTGTTCACCGCGCAGCTGGCCGAGCGTCGGCCGGCGTCCATGCGCGTCGTGCTCGCCCGGGACGTGGCGGACCGCGCCCGGCGCATCCGCGCCCTGCCGGGCACCGGGGAGGCGACGGGCCTGGCGGAGGCGAGTGCCGGCGTCGTGGTGAAGGCCCATGCCTGGCACTGGCTGGACGTGCCGGCGGCGAGCGCCGAGGCGGCGCGTGTGCTGCGGCCGGGCGGAAGGCTGGCGGCCGTGTGGAACCAGCTGGACACCACCGTGCCGTGGGTCCACCGGCTCACGCGCATCATGCACGCCGGGGACGTGCACGCCGCCGCCCCGGAGCAGCGCCGGTTCGCCGCCCCGTTCGGCGTCGAGGAGCACGCGCGCTGGAGCTGGTCCATGGAGCTGACGCCGGCGCAGCTGCACGGGCTGATGGCGTCGCGGTCCTACTGGCTGCGGGCGGGGGAGAGGACGCGGGAGAGGATGACCGCGAACCTGGACTGGTACCTGCACGAGCACCTCGGCCATGCTGAGGACGCGGTGCTGACGGTGCCGTACCTGACCGTGGCGTGGCGGGCCCGGCGACCGCGGCGCCGCTGAGGCAGGCTGGGCGCAGGGCCGCTGCGACGGCCGGAGCCGCTGAGGCGGAGACCGTGAGACGAGGAGGACGGACATGGCACGGGTGCGGGTGATCGGTGCGGGCGTGATCGGACTGAGCTGCGCGGTGCGCCTGTTCGAGGCCGGGCACGAGGTGACCGTGCTGACGGAGCAGGACCCGCAGCAGACGACCTCCCGGGTGGCCGGCGCCCTCTGGTACCCGTACCTGGCCGCGCCCGTGGACCGGGTGACCGCCTGGGGCGTGCAGACGCTGCGCGAGCTGGTCCGGCTGTCCGAGGCCGAGCCCGAGTCCGGCGTGCACCTCGTGGACGGCACGGAGGTCGGCGTGGGGGAGCTGCCGGACCCTGCGTGGGCGGCGGACGTGCTGGACTTCCGTCGCGTGGCCGGGCGGGACGGCGAGCCCGGGGGAGGCTGGGCCTTCGCCGCGCCCCTGGCGGACATGAGCGTCTACCTGGGCTGGCTGGTGCGGAGGGTCGAGGCACTCGGCGGGCGGATCGAACGGCGGCGGCTGGAAGCCGTCCCGGACGACGGCGTGCCCACCCTGGTGGCCGCCGGGCTGGGCGCGCGCGAGCTGCTGCCGGATCCGAGCATGTCCACCGCCCGTGGGCAGATCCTGCTGCTGCGGCAGTTCGGGCTGACCCGCTGGGCGCTGGACCAGACCGGCGAGCAGCCGGTCTACGTGTTTCCGCGGGAGAGGGACATCGTGGTGGGCGGCACCTCGGATCCGGCGGACACCCGGATCGACCCGGACCCGTCGATCGGGGCGGCCGTCCTGGACCGCGCCGTGAAGCTGGTGCCGGAGCTGGCCGGGGCGCAGGTCCGAGAGCACCGGGTGGGACTGCGGCCGGTGCGCCCGGCGGTGCGGCTGGCGGCCGAGACGCTGGGGGCCACGCCGGTGGTGCACTGCTACGGCCACGGTGGCGCCGGCGTCACCCTGTCCTGGGGTTGCGCGGACGAGGCGGCGGCCCTGCTCGAAGCGTCCCTCTGAGGCCCTGACCCGCCTCCCGTTCCACGAGCGAAAGTGCCTCAGGGGCGGGCGCCGACCTCCGCCGGGACGGTCCGCTGGATGCCGGCGCGCGAGGCCTGCCAGCCCAGCAGCGCCGCGCAGCCGAGCGAGAACACCGCGGAGACCAGCGCGGTCACCGGGTCGCCGGCGGTGGACGGGTCCACGTAGGAGTCGGTCACGGTGCCGATCAGCGTGCCGACGGCGATCACCACCACGTTGTTCACCACGTGCAGGGCGATCGCCGCCTCGAGCCCGCCGGTGCGCCACGTCAGCCAGACGGCGGCCGCGGCGAACGCGCCCAGGTCCAGCAGGATCCAGACGTCGAGGGACCCGTGCGCGAGGGCGAAGATCGCCGTGGAGACGAGACCGCCGACGATCCAGCCGACGATCGGGTGGCGGAACCAGGAGCCCACGGAGGCCAGCACCCAGCCGCGGAACAGGTACTCCTCGCCGGCGGCCTGGAACGGGGTGAGCACGAACGCCATCACGAGCATCCACCCCCAGTCCTCGGAGCGCGGCAGGGCCACCGCCCCGGTCAGCGCCCAGGCACCCACCACGTAGACGAGGTAGATCGGCAGCAGCACCAGCGTGCAGCGCAGCATCCAGGCCCAGCGCACCCGTCCGGTCACCGAGTGCAGGAACCGGGCCGCCACCGGATGGCCCCAGCGCACTGCGAGCAGGGCCACCGGGATCAGCGCGGCGAGCATCAGGTTGTTGATCGCCATGATCGGCGCGGACTCGAAGGCGGCGTCGTAGACCGCATCCGGGGCGTCGAGCACGTCCGGGCCGGCCGAGGCGAACAGCGCGGGGAGCATGGCGAGGGTGCCCACCACCATCACCACGATCGTCAGGCCCAGGGCGATGCCGGACGAGCCCAGCGGATGCCACCAGCGGTGCCGTGGCGTGCGCAGCACCTGGGAGTAGTCGGCGCCGATCAGCGGCAGGTCCAGGGGCTTCGCCGGCACCGGCATCGGCGGGAACGGAGGAGCGGCCGGAGGAGCCCCGCCCGGCCCGGACCCGCCCTGCGGGGCGACGCCGTACGGCGCCTGCTGCGGAGGCATGCCCTGCGGCGGCACCCCGGAGGGCGCCTGCTCGGGGGAGGCCGGCCGGCGCGGCGGCTCGTCCGGGAAGAGGGCGGGGTTGTACGGCGGCTGACTCATGCGGACGACGCTAGCAACGGACCCGGACGCTGCGGAGCCGCCCTGAGGCGGAGGCGCACCCGCGACGAAAGGGCGAGGCGCCGTCGTCGTGTAGGCTGGAGGGTCGGTGCCCGCTGCAGTCCGCGGTGGCGGGCATCCCGGACGCCCGGCGTCCGGCTCACTGTTCGCGGCACAACTCTCAAGGAGTTCACCATGGCCCTGGATCCGGCTGTCAAGCAGCAGATCATCAAGGAGTACGCCACCCACGAGGGCGACACCGGTTCGCCGGAGGTGCAGATCGCGGTCCTGTCGCGTCGCATCAAGGACCTGACCGAGCACCTCAAGGAGCACAAGCACGACCACCACACCCGCCGCGGCCTGATGGCCATGGTCGGTCGCCGTCGTCGCATGCTCGGCTACCTCAAGGACACCGACATCGAGCGCTACCGCTCGCTGATCGAGCGCCTCGGCCTGCGCAAGTGACGCAGGGCTGAACAGGCGATGACGAGGCGGCACCGGACCGGCGTGGGACTCCCGCCCGGTGCGGTGCCGCCTCTAGTCTGTTCTTCGACGACGGCCGCACACCTGACGCGGTCGCGTCACCACGACCGAAGTACCCGACGCCCCTGCCGGCACCCTTCGCGGTCCTCGACAGTGGCTCCCGGACCCGCCCCCTTCACGGGGCAGGCGGACGCCGAGGGCCTCGATCGAAGACCAGGACGGTGCCTCCGGATGTGCAGGGACGTCGTCTCTGAAAGGAGGGACCATGGAAGGTCCTGAGATCACGTTCGCCGAAGCCGTCATCGACAACGGCTCCTACGGAAAGCGCACCGTCCGCTTCGAGACCGGCCGCCTCGCCCAGCAGGCCGCCGGCGCCGCGATGGTGTACATCGACGAGGAGACGTCGATGCTGTCCGCCACCACCGTCGGCAAGTCCCCGCGCGAGGGCTTCGACTTCTTCCCGCTCACCGTAGACGTCGAGGAGCGCATGTACGCCGCGGGCCGCATCCCCGGCTCGTTCTTCCGCCGCGAGGGCCGCCCGACCACCGACGCGATCCTCACCTGCCGCCTGATCGACCGTCCGCTGCGCCCCGCCTTCGTCAAGGGCATCCGCAACGAGGTCCAGGTCGTGGTGACCGTCACCTCCATCGCCCCGGACGAGATCTACGACACCGTGGCCATCAACGCCGCGTCCATGTCCACCCAGCTCTCCGGCCTGCCGTTCTCCGGCCCGATCGGCGGCGTGCGCATGGCCCTGCTGGACAACGGCATGGGCGAGCGTCAGTGGGTGGCGTTCCCGAAGCACTCCCAGCTGAAGGACGCCGTCTTCAACATGGCCGTGGCCGGCCGCATCGCCGGTGACGACATCGCCGTGATGATGGTCGAGGCCGAGGCCACCCCGGACGCCTGGACCCTCATCAAGGATCAGGGCGCCGGTGCCCCGACCGAGGAGGTCGTGGCCGAGGGCCTCGAGGCCGCCAAGCCGTTCATCCGCACCCTGTGCGAGGCCCAGGCCGACCTGGCCGCCCGCGCCGGCAAGGAGCCGGTGGACGTGCCGGTCTTCAAGGACTACGAGGACGACGCCTACGCCGCCGTGGAGAAGCTCGCCTCCGAGCGCCTGACCGAGATCTTCTCGATCGGCGACAAGCAGGAGCGCGAGGCCGCCTCCGACGCCTACCACGCCGAGGTCATCGAGGAGCTCGCCGGAGAGGGGAAGGAGTTCGAGGAGCGCCGCAGCGAGATCGCCAAGGCGTTCGGCTCGGTCACCAAGGAGATCGTGCGCCAGCGCATCCTGCGCGAGCAGGTCCGCATCGACGGCCGCGGCCTCACCGACATCCGCAAGCTCACCGCCGAGGTCGAGGTCCTGCCGCGCGTGCACGGCTCCGCGATCTTCGAGCGCGGCGAGACGCAGATCATGGGCGTCACCACGCTGAACATGCTCAAGATGGAGCAGCAGATCGACTCCCTGGCGCCGGAGACCTCCAAGCGCTACATCCACCACTACAACTTCCCGCCGTACTCCACCGGCGAGACCGGCCGCGTGGGCTCTCCCAAGCGCCGCGAGATCGGCCACGGCGCCCTCGCCGAGCGCGCCGTGGTGCCGGTGCTGCCCTCCCGTGAGGAGTTCCCGTACGCGATCCGTCAGGTCTCCGAGGCCCTCGGCTCCAACGGCTCCACCTCCATGGGTTCGGTCTGCGCCTCCACCCTGTCCCTGCTGAACGCCGGTGTGCCGCTGCGCGCCCCGGTCGCCGGCATCGCCATGGGCCTGGTCTCCGCCGAGGTGGACGGCCAGACCCAGTACGCCGCCCTCACCGACATCCTCGGCGCCGAGGACGCGTTCGGGGACATGGACTTCAAGGTGGCCGGAACCTCTGAGTTCGTCACCGCGATCCAGCTGGACACCAAGCTCGACGGCATCCCGGCCTCCGTGCTCGCCGCCGCGCTGACCCAGGCCCGGGAGGCCCGCCTGCACATCCTGTCCGTGCTGAACGCCGCGATCGACGGCCCGGACGAGATGGCCCCGACCGCGCCGCGCATCATCGCGGTGCGCATCCCGGAGGACAAGATCGGTGCGGTCATCGGCCCCAAGGGCGCCATGATCAACCAGATCCAGGACGACACCGGCGCGGAGATCACCATCGAGGACGACGGCACTGTGCTGATCGGCGCGACCGACGGCGCCTCCGCCGAGGCCGCCCGCTCCGCCGTGAACGCGATCGCCAACCCGCAGGTCCCCGAGGTCGGCGAGCGCTACCTCGGCACCGTGGTGAAGCTGACCACCTTCGGCGCCTTCGTGTCCCTGACCCCGGGCAAGGACGGCCTGCTGCACATCTCCGAGCTGCGCAAGCTCAACGACGGCAAGCGCGTGGATGACGTCGAGGACGTCGTGGGCGTGGGCCAGAAGGTCCAGGTCGAGATCACCAAGATCGACGACCGCGGCAAGCTCTCGCTCGCCCCGGTGGTCGTCGAGGACGGCGCCGAGGCGGAGACCGCCGACGCCGTCGAGTCCTCGGAGTCGACCGAGGCCTGATCGGCCCGCCCCGGTGAGGGCGGGGTTGCACGGCCCCTCGGCCTGATCGGCCCGCCCCGGTGAGGGGACGGGCCGCACGGTCCCTCGGCCTGATCGGCCCTGACGCACGGCCCCGTGCCGGCGAGCGGACAGCTCGTCGGTGCGGGGCCGACGTCGTGCTCGGAGGAGGGTGCGCTTCGGGCAGCGCGTCCGCTGGCCACCCCGCGCGCCACGCCGAGCCAGAAGGTTTGGCCCCTTCGCGCGCTCGGGAAGTGCCCACTTCCTCTGGCTCGGCGAGCCAGAAGGTTTGGCCGGTTGACGGCCCGCTGAAGTAGCCGTTTGTTCTGGTTCGCCGCGGGGTGGCGCAGGGGTGATCGCCGAGCCAGAAGGTTTGGCCCCTTCGCGCATCCGGGAAGTGCCCACTTCCTCTGGTTCGGCGAGCCAGAGGGTTTGGCCCCTTCGCGCATCCGGGAAGTGCCCACTTCTTCTGGTTCGGCGCGGGGTGGGGCCGGGGTGATCGCCGAGCCAGAAGGTTCGGCCCCTTCGTGCATTCGGGAAGTGCCCACTTCCTCTGGTTCGGCGAGCCAGAGGGTTCGGCACCGGGTCACCCGGTTCGCACCCTCGCGCCGGGTCCGGAACAATGGGGCCGGTGACGTCCATCCAGCAGATCCCCCTCGACTACACCGGCACGCTCGCGGACGACGGCGCCGGTGAGATCCGCCGCTCCGTGCTGCCCGGCGGCGTGCGCGTGCTGACCGAGGCGATGCCGAACCAGCGCTCGGTGACGATCGGCTACTGGGTGGCGGTCGGCTCCCGCGACGAGTCCCCGCAGGGGTTCGGCTCCACCCACTTCCTTGAACACCTGCTGTTCAAGGGCACCCCCACCCGCAGCGCGATGGACATCGCGGCGGCCTTCGACCGCGTCGGCGGGGAGTCCAACGCCGGCACGGCGAAGGAGTCCACGGTCTACCACGCCCGCGTGCTGGACGAGGACCTGCCGATGGCGATTGAGGTCCTCACGGACATGCTGGCCTCCTCGGTGATCGACCCGGCCGAGATGGAGACCGAGCGCGGCGTGATCCTCGAAGAGCTCGCCATGGACGCGGACGACCCCGTGGACTACGCCCACGAGCGCCTCGCGGAGGTCCTGCTCGGGGCGCACCCGCTGGCCCGCCCGATCGGCGGCACCCCGGACACCATCCGCGGCGTCACCCGCGATCACGTGTGGGACCACTACGCGCACTGGTACCGCCCGGACGAGATCGTGGTGACCGCCGCCGGCGGCCTGGACCACGACGAGGTCTGCCGCCTGGTCCTCGAGGCCCTGTCCCGGTCCGGCTGGGACCTGCCCGAGGCAGCCTCCCCGGCCCCGCGCCGCGCCGTGGACACCACCGCTGCCGCGGCCGCGTCGATCGTCCCCGGCATGCACCGCTTCGCCAAGCAGGTGGAGCAGGCCAACGTGCTGGTGGGCGGCCGCTCGCTGTCCACCACGGACGAGGACCGCTTCGCCCTGGGCGTGATGAACGCGATCCTCGGCGGCGGCATGTCCTCCCGACTGTTCCAGCAGATCCGTGAGCGTCGCGGGCTGGCGTACTCCACCTACTCGTTCTCCGCGGGCTACTCGGACCTGGGCTACTACGGCCTCTATGCGGGCTGCCAGCCCTCCCGCGTCAGCGAGGTCGCAGACCTCATGGTGGCCGAGCTGGAGAGGATGGCCGCCGAGCACGTCACCGCGGAGGAGCTGGACCGCGCCCACGGCCAGATCTGCGGCGGCACCGTGCTCGGCATGGAGTCCACCGGTGCCCGCATGTCCCGCCTCGGCCGGTCCGAGCTGGTGCTCGGCGAGTTCGTGGACCTCACCGGCTCCCTGGACCGTGTCCGTGCCGTCGGCGCCGAGGACGTCCGAGCCGTCGCCGCCCGCCTGGTGGAGGGGGAGCGGGCGTCCGTCGTCGTCGGCCCGGAGGCCTGATCCGGCGCGTAGGCTGGTACGCATGAGTGCCGAGTACACCCCCGCAGCCGAGAACGCCCGGATCCGCGTCGCCCTGCTGGGTGCCTCCGGGAAGATGGGCCGCCGTGCCGTGGAGGCGGTCACCGCCGCCGAGGACATGGAGCTGGTCGCCGAGCTGACCTCCACGGACCCCCTCGAGCGCGTCCTCGAGGCCGGCGCCACGCACGTGGTGGACCTCACGGTCCCGGACGCCTCCCCGGACAACGTGGCGTTCGCGGTGGAGCACGGCCTGCACACCGTGGTGGGCACCTCGGGCTGGGTCCAGCAGCGCCGTGAGCGCCTGCAGGCCCAGCTTGCTCAGCACCCGCAGGTCGGCGTGCTCATCGCCCCGAACTTCTCGGTCGGCTCCGTGCTGGCCTCCGCCTTCGCCGCGAAGGCGTCCCGGTTCTTCGAGTCGGTGGAGGTCGTCGAGCTGCACCACCCGGCGAAGCTGGACGCCCCCTCGGGCACCGCGGTGCGCACCGCGGAGATGATCGCCGCCTCCCGCGCGGAGGCGGGCGTGGCCCCGAGCCCGGACGCCACCGAGCGTGACCCGGACGGCGCCCGCGGCGCGGAGGTGGACGGCGTGCGTGTGCACGCGGTGCGCCTGCGCGGGCTGGAGGCGCACCAGGAGGTGCTCATGGGCGGCCCCGGCGAGCAGCTCACCGTCCGCCACGACGCCTTCGACCGCGGCGCCTACATGCCCGGCGTGCTGCTGGGCCTGCGCCGGGTGGCCGCGCACCCGGGCCTGACGTACGGACTGGACGGATACCTCGACCTTGACTGACCCGCACACCCCGCACGAGCCGGCCGACGCTCCCGACCGCCGGGACGCCGCCGCCACCGGCGGCGAGCCCCGGCCGCAGCGTCCCCTGCTGACCAAGGTGGGGGTGGCCGCGGTCACCCTGCTGCTGCTGTTCTTCGCCGGCGTGGCCGTGTACTCGGCGATCGGCTTCGTCATGGCCCCGCAGCCGGTGGCGAAGCTGATCGGCGTGGCCGTGCTCGGCATCGTGGCGGTCGGTCTGTGGGCCCTGTGGCGCGAGATCCGCTTCGGCCTGCTCTCCGAGCGCATGGCCGCGATCCTCGCCGCCGAGGGCAACCTGCCGGTGGACGACCTGCCGCGCTCGCCCGGCGGCCGCATCGACCGCGCCTCGGCGGACGCCGAGTTCGAGACCTACCGCATCGAGGCCGAGGCCGCCCCGCAGTCCTGGCGTGCCTGGTACCGGCTCGGCCTGGCCTACGACGCCTCCGGGGACCGTCGCCGCGCTCGCGGCGCGATCCAGACCGCCGGCCGCCTCTTCACCGAGGATGCCCGCACCGCCCGCCGCTGACCGCTCAGCCTCCGCGCCCCGTTCGGGTCCGTCCGGGGCGTCCGCCTGTGGGGCGGGCGCTGCCGGCCAGCCTCAGCGTGGTCCGGGGCCCCGCTTCCCGACGACGGCACTCGCCGCCGCCTGCAGGCCCGCCTCGAGCGGTCCCCTGCTCCGGCACAGGCGGAAGGCCAGCGCCACGGCGAGGCAGCCGGCCCACGCCACGAGCACGGCCACGTCCGTGTTCCAGCACCAGCCGGGGTCTGCGCAGACGGTGGACGGGCCCCGCAGCCCCGCGTCGGCCAGGGGCGCGAGCACCATCAGGTGTCCGACGTAGAGGGTGAGCGGGATCCGTCCCACCGCCTCGAGCGGCGCGGTCAGGACCCGCAGCGGCACCCGCCCCGACGCCCGTTCCCGCAGCGGCACCCGCCCCGATGCCCGCTCCCGCAGCGGCCCGGAGGCCACGGCTGAGGGGACGACGGCCGCGGTCCGGTCGGCGAGCAGCACGGCCAGACCGAGCAGGGCCGTGGCCGCCCCGGCGACGCGCACCGCCTCGCCCATGCCGCCGCCGTGGGGCACGGCCAGCGCCAGCCACAGCGGGTCCGGGATGAGCCAGACCAGGGAGTGCTCTCCGGTCAGCAGGGTGGCCCGCAGCGTCTGAAGGTCCACGCCCGTGGCCGTGGAGATCCGCGCCCGCAGGGACTCGTCGCGGGGGAGGGCCAGCCACACGGCGGCACCGGCTCCCCAGGCCGCCGCGCCGGCCGCCAGCATCCGTCCCGCGGCACGCGGCAGCTCTCCCCGGTCCCGGGCGGCCTCGACGGCGCGGCCAAGGCCGATGCCCAGCATCAGGAAGCCGCCCCAGGCCAGCACCGGGTAGTAGCCGGTGAGCAGCAGGTCCGAGAGCAGCACGCCGGGCCGGAGCAGGTCGGCGGGAGCCGGCGAGGTCCAGAGCCGGCCGTCCACGGACACGGCGGTCCGGCCGAGGAAGGACCAGCCCAGTGTGGTCAGGGCGAACACGGCCACGGGTCCGAGCAGGGTCCAGGCCACGCCGGCGGCCAGCGCAGTCCGGACCCGCAGCCGCAGCAGGGCAGGAGCCAGCGCGAACAGCACGCCGTAGTGGCACAGGATGACCGCCACGGGGGACTCGAGCAGGCCCAGCAGCAGCCCGAGCAGGAACAGCAGCCCCGCGCGGACCAGGAGGCGGGTGGTCCGCCGGGGGTGAGGGTCCGTCGTCGGCAGGCCGGCGGAGCCGGGAGAGGGCCAGCTGAGTGCGAGGGAGACGCCGGCAACCACCACGAACACCGCCGAGGCGAGCCCGGCGAACGCCAGGTGCTCCCAGGAGGACGAGCCGTCCGCTGCGGTCGGGTTCCCCACATGCACGGCCACCATGCCCAGCACCGCCAGCCCGCGGACGGCGTCCACGCCCCGCACACGACGGGCCGGTCGATCCGACGCGGGGCCGCGCCGGGAGGCGGGGGAGGAGGCAGAGGTCACGGCAGGCTCCCGAGACGGCGGCGGACGGCGGGCGGTGCGTCTCCGCATGGCGGAACAGCCTCATTCTCCCAGGTGGCGGGCGGTAGGCTGGGCCCATGAGTGAGATCCGCGCCAGCCTCGCACCCGTCGACCCCGTGTTCGGCACCGTCGTGCCCGCCATGGTCACGCCCATGCGGCCAGACGGCTCCGTGGACCTGGACGCCGCCCAGGCGCTCGCAGAGCACCTGGTGGACAACGGCGCCGACGGTCTCGTGGTCACCGGCACCACCGGCGAGACCTCGACCCTCACGGACGAAGAGAACGTCGCCATGTTCCGCGCCGTCGTGGAGGCGGTCGGCGGGCGCGCGAAGGTCGTCGCCGGCACCGGCACGAATGACACGAACCACTCGCTGCACCTGAGCCAGGCGGCCGCCGAGACCGGCGTGGACGGCCTGCTCCTGGTGACCCCGTACTACAACAAGCCCCCGCAGGCCGGCATCGCGGCGCACTTCCGTGCGGTCGCGGACAAGGTCGACCTGCCCATCATGCTCTACGACATCCCGGGCCGCTCCGTGATGCCGATCCAGGCCGAGACGCTCCTGTCCCTGGCCGAGCACCCGAACATCGTGGCTCTCAAGGACGCCAAGGGCGACCTGCAGTCCACGACCACCGTCCTGGCCGAGACCGACCTGGTGGTCTACTCCGGCGACGACGGCGCCACCCTGCCGCTGATGTCCCTGGGCGCCGTGGGCGTCGTCTCCGTGTCCGCCCACGTGGCCCCCGCGAAGTACCGCGAGCTCGTGGACGCCGCCAACGCCGGCGATATCGCCGCCGCCCGGAAGGCCCACTTCGAGCTGGACCCGGTCCAGCGCGCAATCATGACCCACGTCCAGGGCGCGGTCGCCGCCAAGGCCGTCCTCGCCGCCCAGGGCGTCATCCCGGCCGCCACCGTGCGGCTGCCGCTCGTCGAGGCCACCTCGGACGAGCTCTCGATCATCCGCGCCGACCTCGCGGAGGCCGGCATCACCTTCTAGAAGGGAAACCCACACCATGCCCTCAGGCGCACGCCTGCAGACCCCGCCCAAGCTCAAGAAGGGCGCACTTAGGATCGTGCAGCTCGGAGGTCTCGAAGAGGTCGGCCGCAACATGGTCACCTTCGAGATCGACGGCAAGATCCTCGTCGTCGACTGCGGCGTCCTCTTCCCCGAGGACACCCAGCCCGGCGTCGACCTGATCCTCCCGGACTTCTCCTACCTGAAGGACCGGCTGGAGGACATCGTGGGCATCGTGCTCACCCACGGCCACGAGGACCACATCGGTGCCGTGCCGTACCTGCTGCGGCTCAAGTCCGACATCCCGCTGATCGGCTCCCAGCTCACCCTCGCCCTGATCGAGGCCAAGCTCGAGGAGCACCGCATTAAGCCGCTCACCCTCGCCGTGAAGGAGGGGGACACCGAGCGGTTCGGCCCCTTCGAGTGCGAGTTCGTGGCCGTCAACCACTCCATCCCGGACGCGCTCGCCGTGTTCGTCCGCACCGCCGCGGGCACCATCCTGCACACCGGCGACTTCAAGATGGACCAGCTGCCGCTCGACGGCCGCATCACGGACCTGCGCGCCTTCGCCCGGCTGGGCGAGGAGGGCGTGGACCTGTTCATGACGGACTCCACCAACGCGGAGGTCCCGGGCTTCACCATGACCGAGAAGGAGATCGGCCCGACCATCGAGCGCTACTTCGCGGACGCGCGGCAGCGGATCGTGGTGGCCTCCTTCTCCTCGCACGTGCACCGTGTGCAGCAGGTCCTGGACGCGGCCGCGAAGCACGGCCGCAAGGTCGCCTTCGTCGGCCGCTCGATGATCCGCAACATGGGCATCGCCTCGAAGCTCGGCTACCTGGACGTGCCCGAGGGCCTGCTCATCGACGCCCGCAAGGTGGACAAGTACCGGGACGACGAGGTCGTGCTGATGTGCACCGGCTCCCAGGGCGAGCCGATGGCCGCCCTGTCCCGCATGGCCAACGGCGACCACCAGGTCCAGCTGGAGGAGGGCGACCTCGTGGTCCTCGCCTCCTCGCTGATCCCGGGCAACGAGAACTCCGTCTTCCGCATCATCAACGCCCTCATGAAGCTGGGCGTGCAGGTGGTGCACAAGGGCATGGCCAAGGTGCACGTCTCCGGCCACGCCTCCGAGGGCGAGCTGCTCTACAGCTACAACATCGTCAAGCCGCGCCACGTCATGCCGGTGCACGGCGAGACCCGCCACCTGATCGCCAACGGCCGCATCGCGCAGAAGACCGGCGTGCCGGAGGAGAACATCGTCCTGGCCGCCAACGGCACCGTGGTGGACATGGCGGACGGCCGCGTCCGCGCCGTCGGCGAGATCGACTGCGGCTACGTCTACGTGGACGGCTCCTCGATCGGCGAGATCTCGGACGCGGACCTGAAGGACCGCATGGTGCTCGGCGAGGAGGGCTTCGTCTCCGTCATCACCGTGGTGAACCGCCAGTCCGGCAAGATCATCTCCGGCCCGGACATCCACGTCCGCGGCGTGGCCGAGGACGCCAAGGTGTTCGAAGGCATCAAGCCCAAGATCGCCCGCGCGCTCGAGGAGGCCGTGCAGTCCGAGAAGACGCACACCACCCACCAGCTGCAGCAGGTCGTCCGCCGCACCATCGGCACCTGGATCAACCGCAAGCTGCGCCGCCGCCCGATGATCGTCCCGGTGGTCATCGAGGCCTGACCGGGGCGCAGCCGGCCGCGCGTCGCCCGCACGCCTGTCGCGTGCGGGCAGCGCCGGCCGCGCGTCGCCCGCCACACGGGCCGCGCGTCGGCAGCGCCGCCCGGGCCCGCCGGCCGCTCGTCGCCTGCAGGCCGGCCGCCCGAAGCCCCGCGGTGTCCTCCTGGGACGCCGCGGGGCTTCGCGGTACCGTAGGAGTGATATGGCGACTCGTACTTCCCCCGCGCGCTCGTCGTCCTCCTCCACCCGTTCCCGCTCCGGCTCCGGCCGGTCCGGGGGCTCCACGCGAGGCAAGGGCGCGACCACCAAGACCACCGTCGACCTGGACCGGCCGCCGCTGCCGGTCCGGGTCCTCCACGCGATCTGGATGGCCCTGGCCACCCCGGTCGGCGCCGTCGTGCGCAAGCTCGGCCCGGACGTGCGCATCCCGCGCGAGGACCGCCGGGACGGCACCGGCTTCCTGCTCGTGCTCCTGGCGGCGCTCGTCGCCGCCGTCGAGTGGTGGGGCCTGCGGGACGTCACCGAGTTCGGCCGCATCGTCAACGCGGTGGTGGCCGGCACCGTCGGCTGGTTCGCCTTCCTCGTCCCCTTCGTCCTGGTGATCGTCGCCGTACGCTGCTTCCGCACGCCCACCGAGCACCGGACCAACGGACGCATCATCATCGGACTGCTGGTCGCCACGGTCGCAGGCTCCGGCATCGCCCATCTCGCCGGGGGACTGCCCTCGGCGGCCGAGTCCTTCGAGGACATGCTGCGCGCCGGCGGCATGGTCGGCTACCTCGCCACCAGCCCCCTGGCCTCCCTGCTGACGGCCGTCCCCGTGTGGGCGGTCATGATCGCTCTCGCGTTCTTCTCCATCCTCATCATCACGGCCACCCCGCTCGGGGCCATCGGCGAGCGTCTCCGCGCCGGCTACGCCTGGCTCACCGGGCAGGACCCGCAGGCCGCCGCCGAGGCCGCCCGCGAGCGCAAGGCCGCCCGTCGGGCCCGCCGCGAGGGCCACGCGGACGAGGACGGCACCGAGGGCTCTGAGGGTCGCACGCACCCGGACCACGACCAGTCCTACCTGGACTCCACCTCCCGCGCCGCCGACGCGCCGGCCCCGGCCCGGCGCCCCGGTCTGTTCGCCCGCCTGTTCGGCCGCGGCCGCCGGGCCGAGGAGCCCGTGGAGCCGGAGTACACGCAGACCCGCGCCTACGACTCGGCCCTCGTGGACGAGGAGGAGACCGCCGCCGTGCCCGCGGACGAGCAGCCCACCCAGGCGCTGTCCCGTCCGCTCGACGACACCGGCCGCCGCTCCGGCTCCCACGTCTTCGACGCCGCCGCGGACTTCCCTGAGGCCGAGGACGAGACCGCCGGCCCGGACACCGAGGAGCTGCCGGCCGTCCCGGCGGGCGTGAAGCGCCCGACCGCCGCGGACCGCGCCCTCGAGCAGGTCCGCGAGCACGCCCGTGCCCAGCAGGCTTCCCGCCCCGCGGAGGCGGACGCCTCCGCCCGCCCGGTGGCGAAGCATGCCGGCGAGGACTGGACCGACGCGCCCGGCGAGGCGGACGCGGACGGCAGGGGGCCGTCGTCGTCCGCGGATGCCGCCGGCGCCCCGGCCGTGCAGTCCGTCTCCACCCCGGAGCCGGTGCCGGCCGTGCCGTCCGTCCCGGCCAAGACCGAGCAGCTCGAGCTCGGCGGGGACGTGTCCTACACACTGCCCGAGTCCTCCCTGCTGCCGGCCGGACCGGCGCCGAAGGAGCGCTCGGAGTCCAACGACCGGATCGTGGAGGCGCTGACCACCTGCTTCCAGGAGTTCAAGGTGGACGCGAAGGTCACCGGGTTCTCCCGCGGCCCCACCGTGACCCGCTACGAGGTGCACGTCGCCCCGGGCACCAAGGTGGAGAAGGTCACCGCCCTGGAGAAGAACATCGCCTACGCGGTGGCGTCCTCTGATGTGCGCATCCTCAGCCCCATCCCGGGCAAGTCGGCGATCGGCATCGAGATCCCGAACACGGACAAGGAGGTCGTCGTCCTCGGCGACGTCCTGCGCTCGCAGGCCGCCCAGCGCAACGAGCACCCGATGATCATGGGCGTCGGCAAGGACGTGGAGGGCGGCTACGTGGTGGCCAACCTGGCGAAGATGCCGCACATGCTCGTCGCCGGCGCCACCGGTGCAGGCAAGTCCTCCTTCGTGAACTCGATGATCACCTCGATCCTCATGCGTGCCACCCCGGACGACGTCCGCATGGTCATGGTGGACCCGAAGCGCGTGGAGCTCACCGCCTACGAGGGCGTCCCGCACCTGGTGACCCCGATCATCACCAACCCGAAGAAGGCCGCCGAGGCCCTGCAGTGGGTGGTGAAGGAGATGGACACCCGCTACGACGACCTCGCCGCGTTCGGTTTCAAGCACATCGACGACTTCAACAAGGCCGTCCGCGCCGGGAAGGTCCAGTTGCCGCCGGACTCCAAGCGTCAGCTGCGCCCGTACCCGTATCTGCTGGTGATCGTGGACGAGCTCGCGGACCTGATGATGGTCGCCCCGCGTGACGTGGAGGACGCGATCGTGCGCATCACCCAGTTGGCCCGTGCCGCCGGCATCCATCTGGTGCTGGCCACCCAGCGGCCGTCCGTGGACGTGGTCACCGGCCTGATCAAGGCCAACGTGCCCTCCCGCATGGCGTTCGCCACCTCCTCGGTGACCGACTCCCGCGTGGTCCTGGACCAGCCCGGTGCCGAGAAGCTCCTCGGCCAGGGCGACGCCCTGTTCCTGCCCATGGGCAAGTCCAAGCCGATGCGTGTGCAGGGCGCCTGGGTCAACGAGTCCGAGATCCACGCCGTGGTGGAGCACGTGAAGTCCCAGATGCAGGTCCAGTACCGCGACGACGTGGTGCCGGAGAAGGCCGAGAAGGTCATCGACGAGGACATCGGAGACGACCTGGACCTGCTGCTGCAGGCGGTGGAGCTGGTGGTCACCACCCAGTTCGGCTCCACCTCCATGCTGCAGCGCAAGCTCCGCGTGGGCTTCGCCAAGGCAGGCCGCCTCATGGACCTCATGGAGTCCCGCGGCGTGGTGGGCCCGTCCGAGGGCTCCAAGGCCCGCGACGTGCTGGTCAAGCCGGACGAGTTGGCCGGTGTGCTCGCCACCATCAGCGGCGACGCCCCGCCGGAGCCTGCCCCCGCGCCGGCCGGCGAGGCCTCGTCCGGCGGTGCCGGCGCGGGTGCCGGAGCCGCCGGGGGCGACGGCGCCCGTGACCTGGTGGCCGAGGACCTGGACAATCGTCCTCAAGCCCAGCAGTGGCACGATGAGGACGACGCGGAGGGGTCTGAGGACGCATGGCAGCTGACCGGCCGATGAGCGGCTCTGTGAACGGTGCCGATGCGCCGACCCCGTCGGACGCCTCCGAGCAGGCGGCGGCCTCGCAGACCCCGCCTCAGCACTCCAACTGGAACCTGCCGAACGTGCTCACCGCGGTGCGCATCGTCATGGTCCCGTTCTTCGTGTGGGCGCTCTGGGCCGGCGGCCCGTGGGGCGAGAACTCCACCGCCGCCCGCTGGATCGCGTTCGTGCTCTTCGCCGCGGCGATGTACACGGACAAGCTGGACGGGGACATCGCCCGGGCCCGCGGGATCGTGACGGACTTCGGCAAGATCGCCGACCCCATCGCGGACAAGCTGCTCACCGGCGCCGCCCTGGTGGTCTTCTCCCTGCTCGGCGAGCTGTGGTGGTGGGTCACCGTCCTGTTCCTCGTGCGCGAATGGGGGATCACCCTGCTGCGCCTGGTGGTGATCAGGTACGGCGTCATGCCGGCCTCCAGGGGCGGAAAGCTCAAGACGGTGCTGCAGACCGCGGGCATCGGCTTCCTGTCCATGCCCCTGTTCGAGGTCCTCGGTTTCTGGTGGGCCTATGTCGGCTGGTTCTTCCTCGGCGCCGCGCTCGTGGTGACCGTGGTGACCGGCGTCGACTACGTCCGCCAGGCGGTGCTGCTGCGCCGCGAGGCCCTCGCCTCCGGGCGCGTGAACGGCTGAGTCCGGTGCCGGTGCCCTGAGGAGATCCACATGACGACGACGGCACAGCCCTCCGCCTTTCTCCTCGCCCTGGTCCGGGGGCTGAGGGAGCGGGGCCTGACCCTGGCCTGCGCCGAGTCCCTCACCGCCGGCCGCGTGGCGGCCGCCGTGGCCGACATTCCCGGGGCCTCGACCGTGCTGCAGGGCGGGGTGGTCGCCTACCAGAACCGCGTGAAGCACGAGGTGCTCGGCGTGGACGCGCAGGTGCTGGACACCCGCGGCGCCGTGGACCCGGAGACCGCCCGCCAGATGGCCGCCGGCGCGCGCCGCCTCGTCGGCGCGGACATCGGGGTCTCCACCACCGGCGTCGCCGGTCCGGAACCGCACCAGGGCAAGGCCGTGGGGACGGTCTGGGTGGGCCTGGCCGTCGGTGAGGAGCTGGCGGATCAGGCGGCCGTCGTCGTGGGCGAGGGCGGTGAGCCGCAGGCGGACGGGACGGTCACGGCGGCCCGGCTCCTCCAGCTGGACGGGGACCGCGAGGCGATCCGGGCCCAGTCCACGCAGGCCGCCCTGGCCATGGTGGCCGAGCTGCTCGGCCGCTGACGTGCGCGGACCCACGCCTGCCGCGCCGCCGGTTCGCCGCGGGCGGCCGGACACTCACAGCGGACCGACAGGCCCCGGTCCCTCGACGGGCCCGCCCCCACCGGCCGTACGGTGCTCCAGTGACCCCACGCGACACCGAGATCCCCTTGCACTGCCCGTCTGAGTCCGCTCCCGACGGCGGCGGCCGCCACGTGGTCGGGCTCGTCGCCGACCCAGGTCTGCCGTTGCGGCTGGCCGAGGACATGGCGCAGACCCTGCCGGAGGTGCTCTCCGCCCGGCTCGGGGACACGACCGACTGGGAGGTGCGCGTTGTGGAACGGGCGCTGCCGGTCTCGGCCGACGGCGGCATGATCCTGCCGGAGGCCATCCACGAGCTGGCCGATCAGCAGGGGTGGGACACCGTGGTGGCCGTCGTGGACCTGCCCCGCTTCGAGGATGGCCGTGGCGTGGTCGCGGACGTGGTGCCGGCCGAGCGCTGGGCCGTGGTCTGCGTGCCGGCGCTGGGTGTGCTTCGCACCCGCCATCGTCTGCGCGAGACCCTCGCGCGAGTGGTGGGCCACGTCCTGGGCGAGGAGCACGTCGGCGCGGCCGAGGACCTCGAGTTCGACGCGGACTCCGGCCGCGCCCGCACGGACCTCAGCGCGGGGCTGACCCCGCTGCCGCACACCGAGACGCGTGCCGAGACGGAGGGCCTGCTGCCGGACGGCACACGGTCAGGGACGGTGTTCGCCCGCGGGCTGCGCGGTCGACTGCGGCTGCTGTCGGGCATGGTCGCCGCCAACCGACCGCTGCAGATGCCGCGGTCGATGAGCTGGACACTGGCCTCGGCCGGGGCGGTCGGCGCCTACGGCATCTTCTTCGGCTCGATCTGGGTGCTGTCCAACGAGATGTCCATTGCCCGGCTGACCGCCGTCATGCTGGTCTCCCTCGCGCTGCTGGTGGTCTGGCTGATCACCGCGAACGGGATGTGGGCGCCCTCGGCGGGCAACAGGGGGCGGGCGGGCCTGGACAATGCGGCCACGCTGGTTACCGTGGGGGCCGCCGTTTGTGTGCTCTACGCGGGGCTGTTCCTCGGCCTGGCACTCGTGGCAGGGCTGATCATCCCGCAGGGCTACCTGGCGGCCGAGCTCGACGGCTCCGCCGGGGTGGGGGACTACGTGGCCCTGGCGTGGCTGGCCACGTCGATGGGCATGATCGCCGGCGCCGTGGGCTCCAGCTTCGACGATTCCGAGGCGATCCGCACGGCCACCTACTCCCGCCGTGAGCGGCGCCGCCGGGAGGCGGCCGAGGAACGCGCTCGAGCGGACTGAAGGTCACGGAACGGAAAAGTTCGCCCCGGCGGGAATGAACACCGAACCGGTGCGGTTGTCCTGAACGAGTCAAGAACAGAGGGCGCGATCGGACCGGGCGACCTCAGCGCTGTGGTCCAGGGAACGTCCAGGAGGTACCGATAGACATGATGAGGCACCCCATCCACGCCAACGGCATCACCCGCTGGGTCCAGGACGGACCGCAGGCTGAGGCCCACCAGACCCCCGCCGCCCCCGAGATCAAGGAGCGCTCCATGCCCACCCTCCGTCACGAGATCGGCGACGTCCTCCGCGACGTCCGCCAGCGCCAGGGCCGCACGCTCCGCGAGGTGTCGCACGACGCGCGCGTCTCCCTCGGCTACCTGTCCGAGGTGGAGCGCGGCCAGAAGGAGGCCTCCTCCGAGCTGCTGGCCTCGATCTGCGACGCACTCGACGTGCCGCTGTCCGCCATGCTCCGCGAGGTCTCGGACCGCATCGCCGAGCAGGAGGGCGTCATCGTCCCGGACACCGTGCCGGACGAGCTGACCGCAGACCTCGGCGGCTCCGGCCGTGTGGGCACCCTCGCCCACTGATCGTCGGATCCGCTGCTCCACGACGACGGGCGGTCGCCTTCACACGAAGGCGACCGCCCGTCGTCGCGTCACGGCGGCACGCCGCCGTGACATCATCGACACCGCACGCCCGGGCAGGGCGCGCTCCCGTGGCTCCGCGCCGCGGACCGAGAGACGATCCGAGAGGACCTGCATGCGCCGCAGCGAGTTCACCCGCCTCGTGGTCGAGGAGTTCGGCCCCGCCCGGGGGCCGGTGATCGTGGACACCTTGAACCTGCCCGGGCTCGACTGCACGGGCGCCGAGGCGTTGGCGAAGGGGGTGGACCCGCGGGACGTCTGGCGGGCGATCTGCGACCTGCAGGACGTGCCGGAGGAGCGCCGGCTCGGCCGGGACATCCCGCCGAAGGGGTGAGCGCCGGACACGCCGCACCGTATCGAACACATGTTCGAAGATGTGCGGTAGTGTCCTCCACAGCAGACCGAACGCGGGCTGCCGTCCACAGATCCGCCGGCGCGCCCTATCGTGTCGGCGCCCGTCCGTAGTGTCGTCCACGAGCGGATCGGACGGACCCGCGCCGGGCCCCGCGGCCCGGACCGAAGACCACACATCCAGAGGTGAAAGATGAGCACCGACACCGGCAACGACCGTCAGAAGGCCCTCGACGCCGCCCTGGCCCAGATCGACAAGCAGTTCGGCAAGGGCTCCGTGATGCGTCTGGGCGAGCAGTCCCAGACCCCGGTCGAGACCATCTCCACCGGCTCCGTCGCCCTGGACGTGGCCCTCGGCACCGGCGGCCTGCCCCGCGGCCGCGTCGTGGAGATCTACGGCCCGGAGTCCTCGGGCAAGACCACGGTCGCCCTGCATGCGGTGGCCAACGCCCAGCGCAACGGCGGCATCGCCGCGTTCATCGACGCCGAGCATGCGCTCGACCCGGTCTACGCCCGCAAGCTCGGCGTGGACACGGACGCCCTGCTGGTCTCCCAGCCGGACACCGGCGAGCAGGCCCTCGAGATCATGGACATGCTCGTCTCCTCGGGCTCCCTGGACATCATCGTCGTCGACTCCGTGGCCGCGCTCGTGCCGCGCGCCGAGATCGAGGGAGAGATGGGCGACTCCCACGTCGGCCTGCAGGCCCGCCTCATGTCCCAGGCGCTGCGCAAGATCACCGGCCGCCTGGCCCAATCCAAGACCACCGCGATCTTCATCAACCAGCTGCGCGAGAAGATCGGCGTGTTCTTCGGCTCGCCGGAGACCACCACCGGCGGCAAGGCCCTGAAGTTCTACGCCTCGGTCCGCATCGACGTGCGCCGCATCGAGACCCTCAAGGAGGCCGGCAACCCGGTCGGCAACCGCACCCGCGCCAAGATCGTGAAGAACAAGATGGCCCCGCCTTTCAAGCAGGCCGAGTTCGACATCCTCTACGGCGAGGGCATCTCCAAGGAGGGCGGCCTGATCGACATGGGCGTCGAGGAGGGCATCGTGCGCAAGTCTGGTGCCTGGTTCACCTATGACGGGGACCAGCTCGGCCAGGGCAAGGAGAATGCGCGCCGCTTCCTCAAGGACAACCCGGACCTGGCCCTCGAGATCGAGACCCGGATCCTCCAGAAGCTCGGCATTGTGCCGGACGAGGACGCCGAGGCGGAGGGCGAGGAGCCCGCGCTGACGGCCGTCCCGGACGCCGGCTGATCCGCCGCACCGCACGGATCAGCGCATGAGTGAGCGGCGAGGCCGCGGCAAGCCCCAGGGAGATCCTTCGTGGGGTGACGCCATCTGGATCGAGGCCCCTTCCGTGAAGGCCGCCCGAGAACGGGACGCCCGCCGCGGGGAAACCGGTGACGAGACGACGGCCGCGGACACCGAGTGCCTCGGGGAGGATCTGCCGGACGGCGTCGACCCCGATCGCCTCGCCGCGGCCCGCGCCCGCAGCGCTGCCCGGCGCGCCCGTGCGCAGGCCGAACGCGAGCACGTGGTGGGCTCTGGGTTGCCCGAGCCGCGCCGCAGCCGCCGCAGGACGAGCGCCGAGGCCGGCGGTGGCCCCCGCGGTCGCGGCAGCGGCAGACGCCGGGAGCCGGCGCCGCTGCCGTCCGACCCGGACGAGCTGCGCGAGCTGGCCCGGAACATCGCGCTGCGCCACCTCACGGGTGCGCCCCGTTCCCGCCACCAGCTCGAGGAGCGCCTGGCGGACCGCGGCATCCCGGAGGAGGTCGGCGCCGAGGTCCTGGACCGCATGGAGGCCGTCCGTCTGGTGGACGACGCCGCCTTCGCCGAGACCCTGGTGCGCTCCCGCCACCGCGGCCGCGGCCTGGCCCGCAGCGCCCTGCGCCGCGAGCTCAAGGAGAAGGGCGTGGACGGCGAGACCGCCGAGGAGGCCCTGGAGGCCGTCACCGGGGAGGACGAGCGCGCCGCTGCCGCGGAGCTCGTCGCCAAGAAGATCCGCACCCGTCCCGTGCCCACCGGCCCGGACCCGGAGTCCCGGGCCGAGCGGGACAGGCATGTGCGGCGGCTCGTCGCCATGCTCGGCCGCAAGGGCTACGCGCCCGGCCTGGCATTCTCGGTCGTCCGCGACGCCATCGACGCCCAGGACGGCTGAGGCCGGCCCTCTGAGGACCGCCGGCCGCGCACCCACGGTGCCGGGCCGCCGTCGGGAAGCCACGCGCCACTAGAATGACCTGCGATGACCACCACCGCTGACGCCCCGCAGACCCCCGCCGCGACCGCACCCATCGTGCCGGACAACACCGGCCGCACCTACGAGGTGCGCACCTTCGGCTGCCAGATGAACGTCCACGACTCCGAGCGCATCTCCGGCCTGCTCGAGTCCACCGGCTACAGGCCCGTCGCCGAGGGTGACCAGGCCGACCTGGTCGTCTTCAACACCTGCGCCGTGCGTGAGAACGCGGACAACCGTCTCTACGGCAACCTCGGCAACCTGCGGAACGTGAAGCAGGCCCACGAGGGCATGCAGATCGCCGTCGGCGGCTGCCTGGCCCAGAAGGACCAGGACGTGATCGTTCAGAAGGCGCCGTGGGTGGACGTGGTGTTCGGCACCCACAACATCGGCTCGCTGCCGACCCTGCTCGAGCGCGCCCGCCACAACCACCGTGCCGAGGTCGAGCTGCTCGAGGCCCTCGAGGTCTTCCCCTCCACGCTACCGACCAAGCGCGAGTCCACCCATTCGGCGTGGGTGTCCATCTCCGTGGGCTGCAACAACACGTGCACCTTCTGCATCGTCCCGTCCCTGCGCGGCAAGGAGAAGGACCGCCGTCCGGGCGAGATCCTGCAGGAGATCAAGGCGCTGGTGGCCGAGGGCATCGTGGAGGTGACCCTGCTCGGGCAGAACGTGAACACCTACGGCGTGGAGTTCGGAGACCGCGGAGCCTTCGCCAAGCTGCTGCGCGCCTGCGGCGAGATCGAGGGGCTGGAGCGGGTGCGCTTCACCTCCCCGCATCCGGCGTCCTTCACGGACGACGTCATCGACGCCATGGCCGAGACCCCCAACGTGATGCCGCAGCTGCACATGCCGCTGCAGTCCGGCTCGGACAAGGTCCTCAAGGACATGCGCCGGTCCTACCGGTCGAAGAAGTTCCTGGGGATCTTGGAGAAGGTCCGTGAGCGCATGCCGCACGCGGCCATCACCACGGACATCATCGTGGGCTTCCCCGGCGAGACCGACGAGGACTTCGAGGACACCCTGCGCGTGGTGGAGGCCTCCCGCTTCTCCTCGGCGTTCACCTTCCAGTACTCCATCCGCCCCGGCACCCCCGCCGGCGAGATGGAGGACCAGGTGCCCAAGCAGAAGGTGCAGGAGCGCTTCGAGCGCCTCGTGAAGCTGCAGGACCGCATCTCCGCCGAGGAGATGAAGACCCTCGTGGGCACCCGCCAGGAGCTGATGGTCACCGAGCAGTCCGGCTCCAAGGCCGGGGAGACCGGCCGCCTGGCCGGCCGTGCCCCGGACCACCGGCTGGTGCACTTCTCGGTGCCCGCCGGCTGTGAGACCCCGCGCCCGGGCGACTTCGTGACCGTCACCGTCACGGACGCCGCCGCGTTCTTCGCCATCGCGGACCCGACCGCCGAGGACTACCAGGTCCGCCGCAGCCGGGCCGGCGATGCCTGGGACCGCGCGCAGGCCGAGTCCTGCGGCGTGCCCACCCCGGGCGCCGGCGGCGCCACCAGCCTCGGCATGCCGTCGCTGCGTCCGCGCTCCTGATGTCCTCCGGCACCCAGGCGAGCCGGCAGCGCCCGGTGATCGCCGTCGTCGGGGCCACGGCCACCGGCAAGTCGGCACTGGCCGTGACGCTGGCACAGCGCCTGGACGGGGAGGTCGTCAACGCGGACGCCCTGCAGTTCTACCGGGGCATGGACATCGGCACCGCCAAGACCATGCCGGCCGAGCAGCAGGGGGTGCCGCACCACCTGCTGGACGTCCTGGACGTCACCGAGGAGGCCTCCGTGGCCGCGTTCCAGAGGCAGGCACGGGAGCTGTTCGCGCAGATCCGCCGGCGGGACAGGACCCCGATCCTCGTGGGCGGTTCGGGCCTCTACGTCCGCGCCGCCCTGGACGTGCTGGAGTTCCCGCCCACCGATCCCGCGGTGCGTGCCGAGGTGGAGGCCGAGCTGGCCGAGCGCGGCGCCGCCGCCCTGCGGGCCGAGCTCGCCGCGGTGGATGCGGCCTCCGCGCAGAACGTGAGGGACGAGCGGCGCCTGGTGCGCGCCCTGGAGGTCCACCGCATCACCGGCCGCCCCTTCAGTGCGTTCATGCCACAGCGGCAGACCCGCCCGGACGTCGCGCCGGCGGTGCAGATCGGCCTGCGGATCGACCGGGCCGTGCTGCACGAGCGCATCGCCGCCCGCGTCCACGCCATGGTGGACGCCGGGCTCGCCGAGGAGGTCCGCCGCCTGGAGGCCGCCGGGCTGCGGGAGGGCAAGACGGCGTCGCGGGCCATCGGCTACGCCCCGTTCCTGGCCGTCCAGGACGGGGAGTTCACCGAGGCCGAGGCGATCGAGCAGACCATCGTGGCCACCCGCCGCTTCGCCCGCCGCCAGGAGACCTGGTTCCGCGCCGACCCGCGCGTGCACTGGGTGGAGGCGCTGGCCGAGGACGTGGTGGAGCAGGCGCTGGCGGTGCTCTGACTCGTCGCGGGACTGAGCTCGTGCCCCGGGCGTCCTCTCCTGCACAGCCGCCCTTCGCTCTGAGCGCATCCCCGGAGCGCTCCCTGCGGTGGCGCCGCTCACACAGGCGCCGCTACGGTGCTGGAAAGCAGAGGGAAGGAGCGGAAGCGTCATGGCCTTCAGCACACCGAAGCCCGGCAGCGCCCCCAGCGCATGGCACCGCGGCCTGGTGACGACGCTCGGCACGGTCGCCTTCGGCCGGCCCCGGATCCTGGGAGAGGTCCGCCCTGCCCGTGCCCTGCGCCGCGGCCCGCGCGGCTCGCGCCGCTCGCGCAGCACCCGGCCCACCGACGACGGCCACCGTCCCCGCCTCTACCTCGCCAGCCACCGCAATGGCGCCATCGACGGCTGCGCCCTGGCCTCCGCCGCCCCCGGCGCGCAGTTCCTCGTCTCGGCCCAGCTGCTGCGCCATCCGCTGCTGCGCCTGCTGTTCACCGGCATCCCCGTGGTGCGACCGAAGGACGTGGAGCGCTACGGCATGGACCCGGCCGAGGTCGCGGACCCGGTGACCGCCGGGGTGCGCCACCTGGCCGCCGGGGGAGACCTCGTGGTCCTGCCCGAGGGCACCTCCGAGTGGTCGCACGCCCCGCAGCCGTACCGGAAGGGCGCCGCCCGGATCCTCGCCGCCTGCCGCGCCCAGGGCGTGGACGTGGAGGTCGTCCCGGTGGGCCTGTTCTACTCCGCCCCGGACCGCTACCGCTCCCGCGTGGAGGTCCTCCTCGGGGACCCTGTCCCGCTTCCCGACGACGGCACCTCGGCGTCCGATGCCGCCTCACCTGGGCCGTCGCGCGCCCCGGTGCCCGGCGCCGGCGGAGCGCCTGACCCCGCCGAGGTCGACCGCATCCACCAGGTGCTGTCCACAGCCTTGGACGCGGTGTCCGTGGACTGCCCGGACGATCAGTCCTTCCACGCCGTCCTCACGGCCGCCGGCGCCGACGCCCGCGCCGCAGAGGGCTTCACCGAGTCCTTCCTGCACCATCAGCGTCAGGCTCGCGCCGGCCGCCCGCCGCTGCCCGGAGCCCCGGCGCCGCGCTGGCCGCGGCTGCTCGGCCTGACCCTGCAGGCTCCGATCGCCCCGGTCCTGCTCACCGCCTGGGCGGTGGGGAAGAAGGCGGACGCCGTGAACACCGTCAGCTTCTTCCGTGTGCTCGGCGGCACGGCCGCCGCCCTGCTGTGGGCCCCCGTGCTCGCCGGGCTCACCGTGGCCAAGCCCGCCGCAGGTGCCGCGGCGCTGGCCTCGAGCGCCGCCGGGTGGGCACTGCTCGGTGTGAACCGCTGGCGGCTGTAGCCCCGGGTCTGCCCGCCACCTCGTCCCGACCGTTCCTCAACCAGACGCCCGACCCGCCACCAGGAGAGACGCCATGGCCCTGATCATCGACTTCCACCACGAGGACGCCGCCGAGCTGGCCGTGTCCGGAGGCAAGGGCGCGTCCCTGGCCCGGACGGCCCGTGCGCTGCCGGTGCCGCCGGGGCTGATTGTCACCGCCGAGGCCTACCGGGACCTGGTGAAGGACATCGCACCGGACCTGCGGGCGGTCCTGGCCCGCCTGGACGCCGGCGAGACCGACGTGGACACCGCCGCCGCCGAAGCCCAGGAGCTGATCCTGGCCGCCGAGGTCCCGGAGGCCTGGCGCAGCCGGCTCGCCGCGCTGATGGAGCAGTCGGGGCTGGCGGACCACGCGGTGGCGGTGCGGTCCTCCGGCACCATGGAGGACCTGCCCGGCGCCGCCTTCGCCGGCCAGCACGACACCCACCTGGGCGTGCGCGGCGTGGAGGACGTGCTGGCGAAGGTGCTGGCCTGCCACGCCTCGCTCTGGAACGCCCATGCCATGCGGTACCGGCAGCGGCTCGGGGTGGACCATCTCGAGGCGGCCATGGCCGTCGTCGTGCAGCAGATGGTGGAGGTGGGCGCCGAGGAGGCGGCCGGCGTCGCCTTCTCCGTGGATCCGGTGCGCGGGCAGATGGGACACGTGCTGATCAACGCGGCCTTCGGCCTGGGCGAGACGGTCGTCGGGGGAGAAGAGCCGGTGGACGAGTACATCGTCGCCCGCCACGGGCACGAGCAGGTGGCCGAGACGATCGCGGAGAAGCCCCACGCCCTCGTCTCCCTGCCCGGCGGCGGCACGAAGGAGGTGGACCTCTTCGCCGAACACGGGGCCCGCCCGGCCCTCACCGAGGACCAGCGTGCCGAGGTCGCGGACCTGGCCGTGGCCGCCGAGGTGCACGCCGGGTTCCCGCAGGACATCGAATGGGCGTACTCGCAGGGGCGGCTGTTCCTGCTGCAGTCCCGCCCCGTCACCCGCGTGGCCGCCCGGCTCACCCGGGACGAGTCCGCGGAGCGGTTCCCCACGCCGATCGCCCCGCTGACCTGGGACCTGGTGGAGGACGGCTTCCACCGCTCCCTGAACCACTCCTTCGACCTCATGGGCCTGCCGCCGTTCGACGACAAGTGGTTCGTGATGAAGGACTCCTGGATCTACGGCAACCAGACCGCCGTGGAGCTCTACGCGGACCGGCTGCCGCTGCGCATGCTCACGGACGCCGAGTCCCTCGAGGCCGCCATCCCGGAGATCATCCGCGACTACTCCTGGGTGCAGCAGCTGCCCCTGCAGTGGGCCCGGGACCTGGACACCTACCTGCTCGCCCTCGGCCGGCTCGACGCCGTGGACCCGGACGCACTGGACCTGCCGGCCCGCTGGGAGCACGTCAAGGCCATCGCCGCCGCCGGCAACGCCTACTTCCTGCCGAACATCGCCATCTCCCTGACCCAGCGCACCCTCTACGGCGCCCTGCAGCGCATGCTGTCCATGGCGCTGAGCACGGAGCAGGCGCAGCAGGTGTTCGAGCAGCTCCTCTCCGCCACGGACACCAAGACCGGTCAGGTCAACGCCGAGCTGTGGGAGCTCTCCCGCACCCTGCGCGCCACCCCGGAGCTGCTGGACGCGCTCGCCGTTGACGGTGCGGCCGCCGTGGTGGACCGCCTCGAGACGTGGCCGGAGTTCGCCGCTGCCTTCACGCGGTTCCTGCAGCGGCACGGCCACCGTGAGCTCGACTTCGACGCCTACCACCCCACCTGGGTGGAGGCCCCGCACATCGTCCTGGACCAGATCCGCCTCATGGCCGACCGCGAGGACGAGGACCACGCCGCCGCGGACCGGCGGGCGAAGGTCACCGCCATGGAGACCGAGCTGGCCGTGCTGGCCGAGGTCCCGGACCCGCTGCGCTACCTGGTGCAGGAGGTCATCCGCCTGGCCCGTGAGTACACCGCCCTGGACGACCTCGAGCACTACCAGACCACCCGCATGAGTCCGATCCTGCGCCGCGCCGTCCGCTCCCTCGGCGCCGGCCTGGTGGACGAGGGCGTGCTCAGCGACCCCATGGACGCGTTCTTCCTGCCGGTCGCGGACCTGGACGCCGCCTTCGGCGTCACCGGCGAGGGGCACGACGACGGCCACACGCCCTCGGACGGCGAGGGCGCCGCCGTCGGGAAGCAGGATCTGGCGCCGCTGACGGCGGTGGCCGCCGAACACAAGGCGGCCTACGAGGCCGCGTGCGCGGGCACCCCGGACTGGGTGTGGGGCGAGTCGGAGGCCGAGCAGGTCGACGGCGACGCGCTGGTGGGCGCCGCGGGCAGCCCGGGCTCGGTGGAGGGGGAGGTGTTCCTGGTGCACGGGCCGGAGGACTTCGCGTCCTTCCTGTCCGGGGCGATCCTCGTGGCCCGCACGACCAACCCGGCCTGGACCGCGCTGTTCTACCAGGCCTCCGGGGTGATCACGGAGTCCGGCGGCGCCCTCTCCCACGGCGCGGTGACCGCGCGCGAGCTCGGGCTGCCGGCCGTCATGGCGATCCGCGGCGTGATGCAGCGGCTGGAGAACGGGCAGAAGGTGCGCGTGGACGGCTCCGCCGGGACGGTCTCGCTGCTTCAGGAGTGAGGGCCGGGACCAGGGCCGGCGGCGGGCGGGGACATCCCGAGCCGACGGCCGACGGGGACATCCCGAGCCGGCGGCCGTCCCGGGCCGGCTGCGGCCCCTAGACTGGGCGGCATGAGCAAGCACCGTGCCGCCCTCGACGCCCTGTCCGGACTGACCTTCGCCAAGGGGCACGGCACCGGGAACGACTTCGTCCTGATCGCCGACCCGGACGGCACCGTGGCCCTTGAGGCCGAGAAGGTGGCCGCGCTGGCCGACCGCCACCACGGCATCGGCGGCGACGGCGTCATCCGTGCGGTGCCCTCGAAGCACCTCGCCGAGGGGCAGGCTCTGCTGGCCGAGCATCCGGACGCCGAGTGGTTCATGGACTACCGCAACGCGGACGGCTCCGTGTCCGAGATGTGCGGCAACGGGGTGCGCGTGTTCGTGCACTTCCTGGTGTCCGAGCAGCTCGTGCCCCTCGAGCCGGGGCAGACCCTGGCGATCGGCACCCGCGCCGGCGTCAAGCACGTGACCCGCCTGGACCACGGCTACGCCATCGACATGGGTCCGTGGAGCTACATCGACCCGGAGCTGGCGCAGGAAGCGGCGTCGGACTCCGTGGTGGAGGCCGCGGGCCTGCAGGATCCCCGTCCGGCGCTGAGCATCTCCATGGGCAATCCGCACACCGTGGTGCCCGTGCAGTCCTTCGAGGACCTGGCCGAGCTGGACCTGACCCGTGCCCCGCACGTGGAGCCGGCCCCGGAGAACGGCACCAACGTGGAGTTCGTGGCCGCCTTCGAGCCGATGATCCGCGACGGCGTCGGCCGGGTGAAGATGCGTGTGCACGAGCGCGGAGTGGGGGAGACCCGGTCCTGCGGCACGGGCGCCTGCGCCGCCGCCACCGCGATGCGCGCCTGGGCCGGCACCGAAGGCTGCGACTCCTGGCTCGTGGAGGTCCCCGGCGGCCTGCTGGCCGTCGACTTCCTCGCCCACGCCGACGGCACCGAGCACGTGGTCCTCGCCGGCCCGGCCGAACTGGTCTTCCGCGGCACCCTCGGCTGAACCCCTGGCACTTTCGTTCGGGAAACGGTCGAGTTCCAGGGTGCTTTCGTTCGTGAAACCGTCGCGTTCCGGGGCACTTTCGTTCGGAAGAACGTCGGGTTCGTCGTGCAGCCAACCCGACGCTCCTGCGACCGCCCGGCTGTGGGGCAGCGGGGCCGTCGCGCAGACGGGGAAGGTTTTCCACACCCGACCCATCCATGACGCGGAGCGTTATACTCTGAGTGCATGATCAGATCGTTCGGAAGCAAGGACACCGAGCGCATCTGGCACGGGGCCTACGTGAAGCGCATCGATCGAACGGTGCAGCGCGCGACCCTGAGGAAGTTGGAGATGATCAACGCCGCTCATGTGGTGGACGACCTTCGAATTCCACCGGGGAATCGCCTGGAACAGCTCGTCGGCGACCGACGTGGTCAGTACAGCGTCCGTGTCAATGCGCAGTGGCGGCTCTGCTTCGTCTGGACTGAAGGAGGAGCGGAGGATGTCGAACTCGTCGACTGCCACTGACCGGGACCTGCTCGAGCCCGTCCATCCGGGCGAGATCCTCCTGGTGGACTTCATCCAGGGCTTCGACCTGTCGCAGAACCGTGTGGCAGTCGCCCTGGGCGTCCCGCCGCGCCGCATCAACGAGATCGTCCTCGGCAAGCGCGGCATCACCGCCGACACCGCCATTCGACTGGCGCGCTACTTCGGTACGTCGGAGGAGTTCTGGATGAACCTTCAGGCCAATTACGAGCTGCGCATGCAGCACCGGGTGCTCGAGGGGAAGCTCGAGGAGATCCAGCCCCTGCAGGTCGCTTGAACCCTCGGCGCCTCCCGCCCCGTCGGTGCTCGGTCTCTTCGTCGAGTGCAGGTGTTCCGAGACTCGACGCTCTCCCGAACGAAAGCGCTCTGGAACTCGACCGTTTCCCGAACGAAAACGGTCCGGGCGGGGATCAGCTCTGCCGGGCGACCTTCAGGATCCGGAAGCCCTTCACGGTGTCCGCGCGCTCGGCGGTGAACTCGCTGGGCGCCCGCTGCTGGAGCATCGTGCGAATCCACGGCAGCAGCGAGTCCGCCCCGAGGTTCTTCTGCACCACCAGCCACGCCTCGCCGCTCGGGTTCAGCGCCGGCAGCCACCGCTGCAGCAGCGCGTGCAGGGCCGGCTTGCCGATGCGGATCGGCGGGTTGGACCAGATCAGGTCGAACCCGGCGTCCTCGGGCACCTCCTCCGGGCGCACCGCGGTCACGTTCGCCGCGCCCACGGCCTCGGCGTTGTCCCGGCACAGGGCGATCGAGCGCTCGTTGACCTCCACCGCGGTCACCTGCGCGCCCGGGGACTGCATCGCCATGGTCAGCGCGATCGGGCCCCAGCCGGCACCCACGTCCAGGAACGCGCCCTCGGCCGGCGGCTCCGGCACCACGGCGAGCAGCGCGCGGGTGCCCTTGTCGATCCCCTCGGGGGAGAAGATCCCGTTGGCGGTCTGTACGCACACCTCGCGTCCGGCCAGCTCGACGCTGATCGTGCGGCGGCGTTCCGGGGTGTCCGGCTCGGAGGAGAAGTAGTGGGCGCTGTCGGTCACGGCCACGATCGTACCGGCGCCCGTCCCGCCGCCTCCTTCCCACCCCGGTTCCGCCCGCGGCGGACGCCCCGTGCACATCCGCCGCTCGGTTCTGTAGGCTGTCCCGCATGTTCCTGATGTACATCTGAGCCCACCGGCTCGAGCACCGCTCGCCGACAGCTCCGCCTCCGCCCGCACCGTGAGTGCCCCTGTGGCGCGCCCCGCGCGCCCGAATCCGGAGGCGACCAGGAACCCGCCCTGCCGTGGCAGACCCACCCGACAGTCCGTCGTCGTGGATCCCCTCCTGCACAGGGTGCGCCCGTCCCCAGCATGTCGCCCACGCGGTCCACCGCAGAGACCACCCACTACGCTTGAGACCCGGGCCCGCCGGCGCCCGCGCGGCACCGATGCCGCCGCCCCGGCCGGCCCAGAGGAGACCATGACCCAAAAGAACAGCCACACCCCGGACGTCGACCCCCAGCAGCCGGGGGATGACGACATCCAGGCCGTCATCGACCGCATCCTCGCCACCCACGGCGGCGCTCAGGACCAGACCCACGACGACGGCCGCTCGCCGGCGGCCGCCGACCTCGCCGCCGAGGACGGCCCGGCAGAGCGTGGCTCCGCCCTGTCCGGCCGGGCGCTCGCGCTCGACGACGGCGGCCATGGGCACACCGGCTACGACGGCGACCAGGACGAGCTCGCCGAGCGCAACGCCCTGCGCCGCGTCGCCGGGCTGTCCACCGAGCTCGAGGACATGTCCGAGGTCGAGTACCGCCAGCTCCGCCTGGAACGGGTGGTGCTCGCCGGCGTCTGGAGCGAGGGCACCGCCGAGGACGCCGAGAACTCGCTGCGCGAGCTCGCCGCGCTCGCCGAGACCGCCGGCTCCGAGGTCCTGGACGGCGTCATCCAGCGCCGCCACACCCCGGACCCGGCCACCTACCTCGGCAAGGGCAAGGCCCAGGAGCTGCGGGAGATCGTCGCCATGACCGGCGCGGACACCGTGGTGGTGGACTCCGAGATCGCCCCGTCCCAGCGCCGTGCCCTCGAGGACCTGGTGCGCGTGAAGGTCATCGACCGCACCGCCCTGATCCTGGACATCTTCGCCCAGCACGCGAAGTCGCGCGAGGGCCGCGCCCAGGTGGAGCTGGCCCAGCTCGAGTACCTGCTGCCGCGCCTGCGCGGCTGGGGAGAGTCCATGTCCCGCCAGGCCGGCGGCCGCGCCGCCGGCGGCGAGGGCATCGGCTCCCGCGGCCCCGGAGAGACCAAGATCGAGCTGGACCGCCGCCGCATCCGCACCCGGATGGCCAAGCTGAAGAAGGACATCGCGGGCATGAAGCCGGCCCGCGAGGCCAAGCGCGCCAACCGCCGCCGCAACAGGGTGCCCTCCGTGGCGATCGCCGGCTACACCAACGCCGGCAAGTCCTCCCTGCTCAACCGCCTCACCAAGGCGGGCGTGCTCGTGGAGAACGCCTTGTTCGCCACCCTGGACCCGACCGTCCGCAAGGCGGTCACCCCGGACGGGATCGGCTACACCCTCTCGGACACCGTGGGCTTCGTGCGCAACCTGCCCACCCAGCTGGTGGAGGCCTTCCGCTCCACCCTGGAGGAGGTCACGGACTCGGACGTGATCCTCCATGTGGTGGACGCCGCCCACCCGGACCCGGAAGGGCAGATCGCCGCCGTGCGCGGGGTGCTCGCCGAGGTGGACGCGCAGAAGATCCCGGAGATCATCGTCCTGAACAAGGCGGACGCGGCAGATCCGGCCGTGATCGCCCGCATCCGCGCCAAGGAGCCGCACACCGCGGTGGTCTCCGCACGCACCGGCGAGGGCATCGAGGCGCTGGAGCAGCTGATCGCGGACACCATCCCGCGGCCGAACGTGCCCATGGAGGTGCTCATCCCCTTCACCCACGGCGAGCTCGTCTCCCGCCTGCACTCCCCGGACGCGGAGATCCTCTCCGAGACCTATGAGGAGGGCGGCACCCGCATGCACGTGCTCGTCCGGCCGGATGTGGCCGGGGAGATCGAGGCCTACCGCGTGGACCGGCAGGACTGATGGGGACGCAGCAGAGCACCCCGCGCACGGACCGCGAGCGCGAGGCCCTCGCGCTGCTGGACGCCGCCGTGGAGGCCACCGGCGGCCAGCACCGCGAGGGCCAGCGGGAGATGGTCCTGCAGGTCGCCCGGTCCCTGGAGTCCCGGCGGCACCTGCTGGTGCAGGCCGGCACCGGCACCGGCAAGTCCCTGGCCTACCTCATCCCGGCGCTGCAGCACGCCATGGAGCAGGAGGACCCCGTGGTGGTGGCCACCGCGACCCTCGCCCTCCAGGCGCAGATCATGCGCCGGGACGCGCCCCGGCTGATCGAGGCCCTCAGGGACGAGCTCCCGCGCGAGCCGGTGGTGGCCCTGGTGAAGGGCCGCTCCAACTACCTGTGCCGACACAAGGTGGACGGCGGCTACCCCGGGGACGAGGACGCCGAGACCCTCTTCACCGTGGCGGACGACGGCGGCATGCTCTCCACCGAGGCGGACGACGAGTCCGGTCCCACCACCTCCCTCGGGCGCGAGGTCGTGTACCTGCGCACGTGGGCCGAGCAGACGGAGACCGGTGACCGGGACGACCTCGAGGTCCCCGTCACGGACCGCGCCTGGCGGCAGGTCTCGGTCTCCGCGACCGACTGCCTCGGCGCCTCCAAGTGCCCCGTGGCCGAAGAATGCTTCTCCGAGCGCGCCCGCGCCAACGCCGCCGACGCGGACGTGGTGGTCACCAACCACGCGATGCTCGCGATCTCCGCTTTCGAGGGCCTGGCCGTGCTGCCGGAGTACTCGGCGGTGATCGTGGACGAGGCCCATGAGCTGCAGGACCGGGTCACCGGCGCGGTCACCGGGCAGCTGTCCGGCTCGATCGTGCTGGGAGCGGCCACGTCGTTGCGCCGCCACGGCACCGTGGCCGTGGAGGACCTCGTCTCCGCCGCAGCGAGCCTGGACGCCGCCTTCACCCCCTGCCCCTCCGGGCTGCTGGCCACCGGCCTGGACGACGCGCAGGAGACCGCGCTCAACGCCGTGCTCGCCGCCGTCCGGCAGTGCCTGTCCGACCTCGGCACCGGCAAGGAGACCGAGACCGACGGCGGCCGTCAGATGGCCCGGGCCCGCGCTCTGGACGTGCTCGAGGTGACCGAGCGGATGCTCGCCGCACGGCCCGAGGCCGACTTCCCGGAGGTCGTCTGGGCCACCCGTCCCGGCCACTTCGAGCCCGGAGTCGGCTGGCAGCCCGGCAACGAGGAGGACCCGCCCCAGCTCTACGTGGCCCCGCTCTCGGTGGCCGGCAAGCTGCGCGAGGGGCTGTTCGGCGCCGCCACCACTGTGCTCACCTCCGCCACCCTGACCGTGGGCACGGGCGAGCGCCGCTTCGACTCCGTGGCCGGGGACGTGGGCCTGGCCGGACCAGACGCGCCGAGGTTCACGGTCGCGGACGTCGGCAGTCCCTTCGACTATCCGCGGCAGGGGGTGCTCTACGTGGCTCGCCACCTTCCTAAGCCGGGCCGCTTCGCCTCCGAGGAGTCCCTGGACGAGCTCGAGCGGCTCATCACCGCCTCCCGCGGCGGGGCGCTGGGCCTGTTCTCCTCCCGCCGGGCCGCCGAGGACGCCGCCGAGGCCATGCGCCGCCGGTGCGGGAAGGACATCGAGATCCTCTGCCAGGGCGACGCCACCCTCTCCGCGCTGGTCAAGCAGTTCGCCGAGGAGCCGGATACCTGCCTGTTCGGCACCATGAGCCTCTGGCAGGGCGTGGACGTCCCGGGCCCCTCGCTGCGCCTGGTGGTGATCGACCGCATCCCGTTCCCACGTCCGGACGACCCGCTCTCCCTGGCCCGCACCCGTGCGATCAGCAGCCACGGCGGCAACGGGTTCATGGCGGTCTCCGCCACCCACGCCGCCATCCGCCTGGCCCAGGGCGCCGGCCGTCTCATCCGCTCCGTGCAAGACAGGGGCGTGGTGGCCGTGCTCGACTCCCGTCTGGCCACCGCCCGCTACGGCGGCTTCCTCGCCTCGGCCCTGCCGGACTTCTGGCGCACCACGGACCCGACGGTGGTGGAAGGCGTCCTCGGCCGCCTCGCCGCGTCCGTGGATCAGGACGGCTGACGCCGCCTTCCCGACGACGGCTCCTCACCTGCACGAAGCCCCTCACCCGGATTCCGGGTGAGAGGCTTCGTGGCGCCGGGCGGTGCGGCTCAGAGGGCGCGGAGCACGGTGACGACGCGGCCCATGATCGTGGCGTGGTCTCCCAGGATCGGCTCGTAGGCGGTGTTCTGCGGCAGCAGCCAGGTGTGGCCGTCGCGCTGGCGGAAGGTCTTCACGGTGGCCTCGTCGTCCAGCAGGGCGGCGACGATGTCCCCGTTCACGGCGGTGTTCTGGCGGCGGACCACCACCCAGTCGCCGTCGCAGATGGCGGCGTCCACCATCGAGTCGCCGGAGACCTTGAGCATGAACAGCTCGCCCTCGCCGGTGAGGCGGCGGGGCAGTGCCATGACGTCCTCGACCTGCTGGTCGGCGAGGATCGGCCCACCGGCGGCGATGCGGCCGACCCACGGCACGGGGACGGAGTCTCCCTCCTCCGTGCCGGTGTGCCACGTGGGCAGCGCCGAGACCACGGCGTCGCCGTCGGCGGACGTCGCGCCGGCTGCGGCCTCACCGGCGGCCTCGCCGGAGGCGGCCAGGAGTGTCCCGTCCTCGTCCCGCAGCACCTCGAGGGCACGGGGGCGGCCCGGGTGGCGGCGCAGGTAGCCGAACTGTTCGAGGCGGGTGAGCTGGTGCTTCACGGAGGAGAGTGAGCCCAGGCCGGCGGCGTCGCCGATCTCGCGCATGGACGGCGGGTAGCCGTGCTCGGCGATGGACGCGCGGATCGTCTCCACGATCGCGCGCTGGCGCGGCGTGAGGGTCTGCGGCGTCCCGGTGGGGTGCTCAGGGGGCTGAGGAGTGGCCATGGCGGTCCGTTCCTGCTCGGCGGCGTCGGCGGTGTTCCCTATCGTGTCCGCCCCTCGTGGTCTGCTGTCCGGCGTCACCTGGAGAGGGTCGTCCACGGGCGGAACCCGTGGCTCGACCGTAGCCCAGGAGACCGACCGGTTCAAAGATATGTTCGAACTCGGCATGGCGCGTCTCGAAGACGTGTGCTAGAAAAGTGTTCGAACAGATCGAACGGATGTTCGAACAGCCTGCTCCGGCAGGTGGAAAGGCAAGGCAGCACCATGAACGCTCGCACCCGCTCCGTCACCCGCACCGGCACCGTCCAGGCTGCCGACTGGCGGCTGAACCGCCGCGGCCGCTTCGTCCTGCGCGGCCTGCCCGTGATGGTGCTCGCGGCCGTGCTCACCGCTCTGGCGGCCACGGCCCTGTCCATCACCCTGTCCCCGGCGGCCGTGTCCTCCAATCAGGCCGGCGCGGAGCTGGAGAAGGTCACCGTGATGCCCGGTGACAACCTGTGGGACATCGCCGGCCGTGTGGATCCGGCGGCCGACCGCTTCGCCACCATGGAACGCATCACCGAGCTCAACGGCCTCGAGGGCCGCACCCTCGAGACCGGCGACGACCTCTTCGTGCCGGCCATGGCCGACTGACCCGTTCGTGCCGGCCATGGCCGACTGACCCGCCCGTGCCGGCCATGGCCGACTGCACCGGCTGGATCCCTGCACGTCGTGCCCCCCGATCCCTTCATGTCCTCCTCTTGCGCAGGAACGATCCCGCGGCTCCCGGCTGATCACAGGCCTGCTCCAGACCCCGCCGCCGCCCGGCGTGCTTCCCCCTCTGTCGCTGCCCGCGCCCTCGGGCGTCACGCGGCGGCCGCCGGCGGCGGCGGTTCCTAGACTGATCGCCATGACCGATCTGGACGCCCTCCCGCTCCGCGAGTCCCTGAAGGGGCAGAGTCCCTACGGTGCGCCCCAGCTGGACGTCACCGTCGCGCTGAACACCAACGAGAACACGCATCCGGTGCCTCCGATCGTGGCCGACGCCATCGTGCAGTCGGTCGCCCGGGTCGCCGGCGGTCTCAACCGCTACCCGGACCGTGAGTTCGTGGAGCTGCGCGAGCGTCTGGCGGACTACCTCGGCCACGGCCTCACCCCGGAGCACCTCTGGGCGGCCAACGGCTCCAATGAGGTCCTCCAGCAGATCCTGCAGGCCTTCGGCGGCCCGGGCCGCTCCGTGCTGAGCTTCCTGCCCTCCTACTCCATGTATCCGCTGCTGGCCTCCGGCACGGACACCGAGTTCATCGACGGCGGCCGCGCCGCGGACTACGCGCTCTCCGCCGAGCACGCCGCGGCCTGCATCCGCGGCCACCGCCCGAACCTCGTGTTCCTGGCGTCCCCGAACAACCCGACCGGCACCGCGCTGTCCCTGGACACCATCCGCGCCGTCTACGACGCCACGGAGGAGGTCGCGGCCGCGGGCGGCCCGGCCGCCATGGTCGTGGTGGACGAGGCCTACGCCGAGTTCGCCCTCGCCGGCACCGAGCCGGCCCTCACCCTGCTCGAGGGCCGCCCGCGCCTGGTCGTCACCCGCACCATGTCCAAGGCCTTCGCCCTCGCCGGCGTCCGCCTCGGCTACATGGCCGCGGACCCGGCGGTCTGCGACGCGCTTCGCCTTGTGCGCCTGCCCTACCACCTCTCCGCCGTGAACCAGGCGACCGCCAACGCGGCCCTGCAGCACGTGGACGCACTCCTGGAGACCGTGGAGGAGATCAAGGTGCAGCGCGACCGGATCGTGGACACCCTCCGCGACTACGGCCTCACCCCGGCCGTCTCGGACTCGAACTTCGTGTTCTTCGGCGGCCTCGAGGACGCGCACGCCGTCTGGCAGGGCCTGCTGGAGCGCGGCGTGCTCGTCCGGGACGTGGGCATCCCGCACCATCTGCGCGTCACCGCCGGCACCGAGGAGGAGACCACCGCGTTCCTCACTGCACTGGCCGAGGTGCTCGGCCGCTGAGACCGAGGCGGCACCGCACCGCCCGCCTCCGTACGATGGGAGGCGATTCCCCGAACCGCCCGATCGCCCGGCCCGTCGCCGGCGACCGCACCCAGAGAGGACCGCCGTGGCAGCAGAGCTCGTCTCCGGACGCCGCGCCCGCATGCAGCGCACCACCAGCGAGTCGGACGTGTACGTCGAGATGGACCTCGACGGCACCGGCACCGCCGAGATCTCCACCACCGTGCCGTTCTACGACCACATGCTCACGGCGCTGTGCAAGCACTCGCAGATGGACCTGACCGTCCGGGCCACGGGCGACACTCACATCGACGTGCACCACACGGTCGAGGACGTCGCCATCACCCTCGGAGAGGTCCTCAAGGCCGCCCTCGGGGACAAGCGCGGCATCCGTCGGTTCGGCGAGGCGTCGGTGCCGCTGGACGAGGCGCTGGCGCGCGCCGTCGTCGACGTCTCCGGCAGGCCGTACCTGGTGCACGAGGGCGAGCCGGAGGGGCAGCAGTACCACCTGATCGGCGGCCACTTCACCGGCTCCATGACCCGTCACGTGTTCGAGTCGATCACCTACCACGCCTCCATCTGTCTGCACATGGACGTGGTGCGCGGCCGGGACCCGCACCACATCGTGGAGGCCCAGTTCAAGGCCTTCGCCCGCGCCCTGCGCGCCGCCGTGGAGGACGACCCGCGCGTGAACGACATCCCGTCCACGAAGGGCGCCCTCTGATGGCGAGCCCGACCTCCGTCCCCGGCGTGAGGCCGACCGTCGCCGTCCTGGACTACGGCTCCGGCAACGTCCACTCCGCCGTCCGTGCGGTCGAACGCGCCGGCGCGACCGTGGAGCTGACCGACGACGCGGACACCGTGCTCAACGCGGACGGCCTGCTCGTCCCCGGCGTCGGCGCCTTCTCCGCCGTGATGGAGGCGCTCGCGGCCTCCGGAGGCACCCGCTGGATCGGCCGCCGCGTGGCCGGAGGCCGCCCCGTGCTCGGCATCTGCGTGGGCCACCAGGTCCTCTTCGACGAGGGCGTGGAGCACGGCGTGCGCACCGAGGGCATGGGGGAGTGGCCCGGTCTCGTCGAGGAGCTGCAGGCGGACGTGCTGCCGCACATGGGCTGGAACACCGTCCGCCCGCCCGAGGACACCGTGCTCTTCCGCGGCGTCGAGGACGAGCGGTTCTACTTCGTCCACTCCTACGGCGTGCTGAGGTGGCAGTTCGACCAGTCCATCTCCGCCATGAAGCCGCCGCAGGTCACATGGGCCCACCACGGCACGGACTTCGTGGCGGCCGTGGAGAACGGGCCGCTCTCGGCCACGCAGTTCCACCCGGAGAAGTCCGGGGACGCCGGCCTGCAGCTGCTGGCCAACTGGCTGGGGTCCCTCTGATGCCGTACTGGTCCATCCTCTACCTCGGCCTCGGCGGCATCCTGCTCGGCGCCGCCTGGTCGCTGCGTTCCCAGCGCGCCCCATGGTGGGCCGTCGCGATCGCGCTGGTGCTCGCCGTGATGGCGATCGCCGCGGCGTTCCTCACCGTCCCCTGACGGGTCTGCGGGCTGTGGGCCCGCCTCATGAACCACGACGACGGCCGCCCACCTGTGGTGTCCGTCCCACCCCCTGAACCCCCGAAGAAGGGATCACCCCCATGACCTCCTCCTGCAAGGCCCTCGAGCTGCTCCCGGCCGTGGACGTCCAGGACGGCCAGGCGGTCCGCCTCGTCCAGGGCGAGGCCGGCTCCGCCACCGGCTACGGCGACCCGCTGGCCGCCGCCCTGGACTGGCAGAACGCCGGCGCCGAGTGGATCCACCTGGTGGACCTGGACGCCGCCTTCGGCCGCGGCGACAACCGGGACGTGATGAAGCGCGTCGTCGAGGAGCTGGGCGTGAAGATCGAGCTCTCCGGCGGCATCCGGGACGACGCCTCCCTGGAGAACGCCCTGGCCATGGGCGCCACCCGCGTGAACCTCGGCACCGCGGCGCTGGAGGACCCGGAGTGGACCGCCCGCGTCATCGAGCAGTACGGCGAGCAGATCGCCGTCGGCCTGGACGTGCGCGGCACGGTGCTGGCCGCCCGCGGCTGGACCAAGGAGGGCGGGGACCTCTGGGAGGTCCTCGAGCGCCTCGAGCAGGCCGGGTGCTCCCGCTACGTGGTCACCGACGTGACCAAGGACGGCACCCTCAAGGGCCCGAACACGGAGCTGCTCGCCCAGATGTGTGCCGCGACCACCAAACCGGTGGTGGCCTCCGGCGGGATCTCCTCGCTGGAGGACGTCGCCGCCCTGGCCGCCATGGTGGACCAGGGCGTGGAGGGGGCCATCATGGGCAAGGCCCTCTACGCCGGCCGCTTCTCCCTGGAGCAGGCGCTGGCCGTGGCCGCCGGGGCCACCGTGGACGAGGCCCGTGCCGCGCACCCGTTCGAGGCTGCCGAGTGACCGGCGGGGACACCGAGCACACCGTCGACGTCCCGCAGCCGGGCAGCCGCGAGCTGCCGGGACACATCCGCGCCGCTCTGGACCGGATGCGGGAGAAGACCGCGGGGGAGAACACCGCGGACACCGCCGGCGTCCCCTGGCAGGGGCGGGACCTCTCCGGGCCCGGCCTCGAGGGGTCGAAGAACCCGTTGCACGTCTTCGACGAGGACGACGGCACCAGCCCGGCCGAGTGGACCGAGGTCATGGCTCGGCTGGAGACCAGCGAGGCGGACGAGACGCACGTGACGAAGGTCCTCTCCGGGATCCGCGTCTTCGCCGCCGTGGTGCCGACCCTGGCCGTGGACGAGTCCGACGTGCACGACCATGCGGACCACTCCGGCCACGAGCACGACCTGTCCGAGGGGGACAAGGCCGCCGACGTCGCCCTGGTGACCATGCGCGCCGCCGACGGCCGGCAGGCGCTGCCCGTCTTCACCTCCGTCCCGGCGCTGACGGCCTGGAATCCGCAGGCCCGCCCGGTGGCGGTGTGGATGCCGCGCGCCTGCCTGTCCGCCGTGGACGAAGGCTGTGAGCTCGTGGTGGTGGACGCCGGTGCCGAGCACACCTATGTGGTGCGCCGCCCCGCCGTGTGGGCGCTGGCCCAGCAGAAGGACTGGACCCCGTCCTACTGGGACCAACAGATCGCCCAGGAGATCGGTTCCGTCGCGGACCTTGTTCCCGGTCTGCTGAACCTGGGCCTGGCACCGGGCACCGGAGTGGCCACCGAGTCCGCCTCCGGCACGGTCATGAACGGCGGCGGCTCCGGCCCGGAGCTGCAGGTCGTCGCGATGCCGGAGAAGGGGGCGGACGAGACCGCCGTGCGCCTGATGACCACCACCCTGCGGATGCTGCTGGCCGACCTGCCGCTGCTGGCCGAGCGGGCGGACTCCGTGCAGATCACCGTGCGCCGCTGAGCTACACCGGGCGCGGGGCCGGAACGGGTGTCTGTCCACCGCCAGGGCATGGCCGTCGCGAAGGCTGCCCGCGCGCCGGGACCTCGTACGGTCAGGACAGGTGCCGGCCGAGGCGGGCGAACACCCGTGCCAGGACGGCCAGGTCCTGCTCGGACAGAGCGTCGAGGAAGAGCTCGTCCACGTCGCAGGCGTGCAGGACGGCCGCGCGCCGGAAGGCCTGGGCGCCGGCATCGGTGAGGGACGCCTCCTTGCCGCGGCCGTCGTCCACGGCGTCCTGCCGGACGACCAGCCCGCGCCGGGCCAGTGACCCGATCAGATAGGTCAGCCGGGACGGTGAGAACACGAGCTTCCGGGCGAGTTCGCCCATCCGGAGCCGGCGCTCCGGGGCCTCGGTGAGCAGGAGCAGGACGTTGTAGTCCGCCAGGGACAGGCCCGTCTCGGCACGCAGCGACTGCTCGAGGCGCTGTGTCAGCATGGCACTGGACTCGAAGTAGGAGCGCCACACGTCGCGGCGGCCCGACGGCCACGGGGCATCGACGGAATCCATGGTCCTCCTCCCGGCTCTGACGGTTCCGTGCCCTGCCGGTGTCAGGGCCTTCCCAGTATGGCCGCGAACGGTGTCTCGGTGGGGGAGGGTGCCTGTGCCGTGGGCATGTCCGCAGTCGGCAGCCTCACGGAGGCCTCGGGCGGTCGGGGTGCGGCCCGCTCCCGCAGCACCGCATGGGCCAGGTCTGCTCCGGCGCCTGCGATGCGCACGTCGAGGGCCCCGGCGCCGTCCGCCGCGGCCGGTCCACCGCCCCAGTCGTCCGTCGCGGCAAAGACTCCGCGCGGCAGGGCCGTTGCCCCCAGCTGGGCGAACAGCGGCCGCAGGGAGGTGTCCAGCACGAGGCTGTGGCGGGCCGTGCCGCCGGTCGCGGCCAGCAGGACGGGCACGCCCCGGAGCGCCCCGTCCTCCACGAGCTCCCAGAACGCCCGGGCCATCCCGGCCATGGAGGCCTTGTAGGTGGGGGCGACCACCACGAGGGCGTCGGAGGCGAGCACCGTGTCCAGCGCCCTGTCCAGGTGGGGTTCGCGGACCGTGCCCAGATGGGCCTGTGCCACCGCCGTGGCGAGCGGGCGCAGGGGCACCTGGGCCGTCTCCACATCGAGGCCGTGGGCCTCCAGCTCCCGCCGGGCGGCGTCGTGAAGGCGCGTGGACAGGCGGGTGGTGAGGGACGGCTCGCCCATGCCGCCGGACACGGCGGTCAGCCGGACGGGCGCGTCGGAGGCGTGGGACGCCGTCGGGAAGGAAGGGGTGTGCATGCTCATGCCTCCGCCGCCGCGGCGCGCTCGCGACCGGCGGGGGAGTCCGCTGCCCCGCCGGGCACCGGAGCCTGCCCGCGGCGGGCCCGCTCCACGAGGAAGGCATGGGTGGGTGCCTCGGGGACATCCGTCGGCTTCCGGGCGGCGAACTCCCGGCGCAGTGTCGGCAGCACGTGTTCGCCGAACAGGTCGATCTGCTCCAGCACCACGTCCGTGGGCAGGCCGGCGTGGTCGATCAGGAACATCTGGCGCTGGTAGTCGCCCACCCATTCGCGGAACTCGAGGGTCCGCTCGATCACCTGCTGCGGGGAACCCACGGTGAGCGGGGTCAGGCGGCTGAACTCCTCCAGGGACGGCCCGTGGCCGTAGACCGGGGCGTTGTCGAAGTAGGGGCGGAAGCGACGCACGGCCTCCTGGGAGTCCCGGTGCATGAAGGCCTGCCCGCCCAGGGCCACGAAGGCCTGGTGGGCGGCGCCGTGGCCGTAGTGCTCGTACCGCTGGCGGTACAGGCGGACCATGCGGATCACGTGCTCCTTGTTCCAGAAGATGTTGTTGTGGAAGAAGCCGTCGCCGTAGTAGGCGGCCTGCTCGGCGATCTCGGGGGAGCGGATGGAGCCGTGCCAGACGAACGGGGCCACGCCGTCCAGGGGCTGCGGGGTGAGGGTGACGTCCTGCAGCGGCGTGCGGTGGCGGCCGGACCAGGTGACGGACTCCTCATGCCAGAGCCGGTGCAGCAGGTGGTAGTTCTCCACGGCCAGCTCGATGCCCTGCCGGATGTCCTTGCCGAACCACGGGTACACGGGGCCGGTGTTGCCCCGGCCCAGCGTGAGGTCCACCCGGCCGTCCGCAAGGTGCTGCAGGTAGGAGTAGTCCTCTGCCAGGCGCACCGGGTCCATGGTGGTGATCAGGGTCGTGGCGGTAGACAGGATGATCCGCTGCGTGGCCGCGGCCAGGTAGGACAGCAGGGTCGGCGGGTTGCCGGGCGCCACGAACGGTGGATTGTGGTGCTGGCCCGTGGCGAAGACGTCGAAGCCGGCCTGTTCAGCGTGACGGGCGATCCTGACGGTGTCCTTGATGCGCTGATGCTCGGTGGGAGTGGTGCCGGTGGTGGGGTCGGTGGTGATGTCGCCGATGGTGAAGACGCCGAACTGCATGGTGCTCACGCTCTCCTTGGGGCCGGGCGGAACTTGTCCAAAACTGAACTATGCGGTCCAACGAGGCGGAGGGGCGGGGTATTCCCTGGTATCGGGCGGGGAAGGGCATAATGATGGGCATGGCCTCCCGTGTCTTCGACCCCGCAGGCGGACGCCCCCGGCCGCGGGCCTCGGATGCCTGGGTGATGGAGGGCACCGCCGAGGGGCAGACCCAGCGGACCCTGGTGCTGCCCCGTCTGGCCCTGGACGTCTCGGGCGAGGTCCCTGTGCAGGACGTCGAGGGGCGCGTGATGGGCCGGGTCCGCATCCAGGACACCCCCGGCACCGAGAGGCTGTCCTGCGCTCGCGACCTCACCATGTGGGAGGCCGACGGCACCTTCGCCTTCACTGCCCGGGACGTGCTGGGCCTGGACCGCTGCGTGGTGGAGCTCATGGACGCCGGGGGCCGCCCGCTGGCCGTGGTCCGGCGCTCCCGTACCCTGGCCGGGGTGGAGGTCGTCACCGAGGTCCGCGACGGCACTCGCCTGGTGCTGCACGGCGACGCCCTGGAGGGCTCCTACCACCTCGCTGCGGGCCCCGGCGTGGCCGCCGCCGTGCGCACCACGGCTCCGAGCCACCCTGAGTGGACCGAGGAGGTCACCCAGGTGGTCGTCGCGATCGACCCGGTCGCCCCGCGCATCGTGCGCCTGGCCATCCTGGGCACCATCCTGGCCCTGGACCTCACCCGTACCGCGGCGCAGATGCGCGTCTGAGCCGCCCCGGCCCCCCGCGGGAGCCCCAGGGTGCGTTGCCCGGGACGGCGGGCGGCGTCGTCGTGCTCGGCGGTCCGCCGGTCGTCCGGCGCAGGTGTGAGAGCGCCCCCACGCCCTAGGATGGTCCGGTGGATTTCACCGCCTACCGCCGTCTGCTGCTGGACCCGCGCATCCGCAGCCTGCTGGCCGTGGGATTCGTGGCCCGCTTCCCGAACACCGCCGCCGGCGTGGTGTTGACCCTGCACGTGGCCACCACCCTGGGGCTGGGCTACGGCATGGCGGGCATCGCCACCGCGGTGATGACCCTGGGCATCGCCATCGGCTCGCCCTGGCGCGGAAGGGTGCTGGACCGGCGCGGCGTGCGCCGGGCCCTGCTGCCCTCGGTGATCGCGGTGGTCGTGCTCTGGCCGGTGGTCCCGCACCTGCCCTATGCGCTGATGCTGGTGGGCGTGTTCCTGGCCGGGCTGCTGGCCCTGCCGATCTTCTCCATCGTCCGTCAGGGCCTGGGCGTGATGACCCGCGGACGGGACCGCCAGACCGCCTTCGCCCTGGACTCCATCATCACCGAGACGGTGTTCATGGTGGGTCCGGCCCTCGGGGCCGTGGTGGCCACCCTGGGCTCCACCGCCCTGGGGCTGACCGTCATCGGGCTCTCGGCGGCCGCCGGCGGGATCGTGCTCATGGTCTCGGATCCGCCCACCCGCTCCAGCCAGCTGACCGGACCCTCCGTGCCGGGTGCCTATACCGCCGCCGAGGACCAGGAGCGCGCCGTGGAGCAGGCCGGGCAGGGCGGCCCGGTCAATCCGGGCGCCGGCGCGGCCGAGCTGATGACCGGGGCGCTCCCCGTGGTCACAGGGGCGCTGCCGGCGGTCACCGGCTCCCTCCCGGTGGTCTCCGCCGACACCCAGGACCAGGCTGCTGTCCGCGCTCCACGTCAGCGGCGCCGGCTGACCGCCGGGCAGCGGATGGCCCTGCTGCGCGGCCAGTTCTCCTGGCTGACCGGGCGGGTGGCCGCTGTCTACGCGGTGGCCATGGCCGCCGGCATCCTGCTGGTGGGCACCGAGGTCTCCGCCATCGCGGAGCTGGAGCAGACCGGCCAGGAGGGGGCGGTGGGCATCGTGCTGGCCTTCTGGTGCGGGGCCTCCGCGGTGGGCGGCCTGCTCTACGGTGCGATGGCTCGGGCCGTGTCTCCGCTGGTGCTGATGGCCCTGTTCTCCGTGTCCACCCTGCCCATGGCGCTCGTGGACGGTCTCTGGGTGCTCGCGGCGGTCTCCGTGCTCTCCGGGCTGTTCACCGCCCGTTACCTTCTTCGTGGCTCCTGGATCC
>NZ_KV809447.1:0-375 GCF_001812555.1 Micrococcus sp. HMSC067E09
CCGCTTACACAGACAAGTTGACACGCCCTGTGGTGGCGGTCGAGTCCGGACCACACTTCATAGTTCCACCCAACCCCCTCACACACCTCAGCAGTCGCATCAAACTGCGCCCGAGACTTCTCCACGTATGCGGCGGCCCGCACATCCACGACGGTTCCATCACCATTGGCGTGCCGCAGAAAGAAGTCCGGAACGTGGCTCTGGCGGCCCTGAGTACCGTGCGGCCACAGCAAACCCAAGGGCTGTGCCGAGATTCCAACGACATCGCGTGCATGGTCGGCGGCCATCAGGAACAGGGCTTCGAGGCGTGACTCGAACGGGATCATTGCACCAGTGGTCTGGAAGTGTCGCGCGTCAGACTTAGTGGCAGGGCTG
>NZ_KV809448.1:0-6710 GCF_001812555.1 Micrococcus sp. HMSC067E09
CAACAACGTCATGCCCTCCTACAGCTAGCTGGTTGATGAATTCCTCCGGGGCGGCCACGTCCAGGTCCCCGGGGCGGGAGATGCAGAACCCGGTATCGAGAACGAGGTCCTCGACCTCGGCCCCGTAGCGGTGGGCTATCCGGCGCAGCCAGGAGGTGAGTGCCTCACCGGTGACCGGGGCCGGGTGCACCGGCCACCGAGTGCTCACAGCAGCTCGCGTTCGAAGACCCGGCGGCGTTCGGTCGGCCCGGTGTAGTTAGCCATCGTCAGGGTCCGGTGGTCGATGGCCTCGAGGCCGGACTCGACGGCGGCCACCGCGGCCGCGGTCAGCAGGTGGGCCAGCTCCCCGATGGTGCCCTCGCTGCGGGCCAGCAGGTAGCGGGCCATGTCCTCGGTGTCGATCACCGATGGTTTCCGAAGGGGGAAGGAGGCGGCGAAGCTGGCCAGCAGGGATCTCGCCTGGTCGTCGGCCTCCCAGAGCGGGAGCACGAAGGGTTCGAAGCGGTTCTCCAACTGGTCATCGGAGCGCACCGCCAGGTAGGCCTCGCGGGTGCCGACCCCGACCAGCGGGATGCGCAGTTCGTTGCCCAGAAACCGCAGTAGGTTCAGGAACTCCCGACGGGTGTCCCCGCGACCGGCCAGCACGTTGTGCAGCTCATCAACGACCAGCATCCGCGCCCCGACCTCGCGCAGCAGGGACAAGGCGAGGCGTTCGAGCTCCACCAGACGAGGCCGGGGCCGCAGGGGTGCGCCCAGGACGGACAGGATCGCGGTGTAGAACCGCAAGGGTGATGGTTCCGAGGGCATCTGCACGCACACCACCGGGACCTGCTCCCGGTCCGGTTCGGAGCTGGGCGGGTGCTGCCGGCGGAAGCGCTCGATGATCATCGACTTGCCGTTGTTTGTCGGGCCCACCAGTAGCAGGTTGGGCATGCGCTGCTTCGCCGGCCAGCCGAGCATGGTCTCCAGACGCTCGACGGCCTCGACCGCCTTCGGGTAGCCGATCCAGCGGTCCGCGCGGATCCGCTGGACCCGCTCGGCCGCCGGCAATCGCGCCACCGGCTGCGCGGCCGGGTGCAAGTGGGACAGCTCCAGCGGCTCGTACTCGTTGGCATTCACCATTGCTCGATCTCCCCGAACCGGGCCACCACATCCAAGTCCGTTGGTACGACCGGTGGTTCCGGCACCGGGGGCGTCGGCCTCGTAGTGGTCGTCCCGGTCTGGGTGCGGCGTTGCCTCTCGCGGCGGGTGCGCTTGGTGGTCTTCTGGGCGGTCTCGGAGATGGTGCGCATCTGCTCGATCATCCGGAACAGGCCCGACTCGTCGACTTCGGTGGCCCCACGCTCGCGCAGCCGGGCCAGAGCCTGCCGGTGCTCCCACACGCTGACCGCCGGGTTCGACAACGCCCGATACGGGACCTCGATGTACGCGGTGTCCTCGGGGTCCAGCACCCAGATGCGGCTGATATCGCGCGGATCCCGCCGGATGAGGAACCGCTCCAGGGCCTCGCGGCGTGCGATCCACGGCTTGAGCGCATTGGCGAAATAGTGGACATGGTCCAGAACAAACCCGGTGCGCGTGAGCTTGCGGCGGAACACGGGCAGAAAGTCCACTAAGAACGCCGTCGGGTTGGCCGTCGTCATCGGGGTACTGGTCGCTGCGACCGACTCGACCCACCGTCCGGCCGGGGTCTGGCCCAGCGTGGAGTGCACCGTGCCGTGGTAGGTCGCCACAGCCAACACCAGCCACCGCTCCAACTCGGCAATCGTCAGTGCGGCCATCTTCTCGGCGTCGTACGCTCCACGCTCGACTGGGTTCGAAAACGTGGTCCCCGGCAGCTCGTGGATCTGTCGCATGGCCGTGCCGATGACCCGCTCGACGATCCCGCCGTAATGCGGCCGGCCCAGCGGGCGGTAGTCGAGGCTGATACCGTGCTGGTCGCACCCGCGGGTGAGCGCTTCGCTCTTGAACTCCCGAGCATTGTCCACATACAGGGCCTTCGGCTTGCCACTCATCGGCCAGGCCGCGTCGATTCCGAGCCGCTCCAGCCAGGGCCGCTTGTCACCGGCCGCATGGGCCAGGCACAACCCCACCGACACCGCCGAGGGCGGCTCCAAGGTCACCACCATTCCAACCAGACACCGACTGCACACGTCGATGGCCACCGTCAGATACGGCCGTCCGATCGGCTGACGGTCACGGTCATCGACCACGATCAGATCCATGACCGTGTGATCGATCTGCACCTGGTCCAGGATCGACTCGACTACCGGAACCTCGTCCCCGGCCGATTGCAACGGCCGGACGCTCTCGGCCCCCTCGCGCCGCCGGCCCACCTCGACCGGATTCATCCGAGCGATCCGCGCGGCCACCGTGTTCCGTGCCGGAGCCGGCAGCCCCTGCACGGCGCAGGCCCGCGTGATCTCCCGATGCAGGGAGGCAATGCTGCGCTTCTGCCGGGTCAAGTACCGCTGGCGCACCAGCTCACGGATGATCTGCTCCACTGGCTCCGTCAGCCGGCCCCCACCCTTGCCACCATCCGATCGCCGGGGGACAAGATCAGTGACCAGGCCCGAGCCCCGCCGGTACCGCTCCAGCAGCACGTACACCCGGCGCCGGGAGATCCCCAGCTCCATCGCGGCTTCGTCGACGGCAGCCAGTCCCACTGGATCGTGCTCGGCCAGGCGACCGATCACCCCGGCCCGCAACCGGGCCTGCTCCCACTCACGCTCGGGCACCGCAAGCACGCCCGGTCCAGCCATCTCATCCTGGTCGCCGTCCACGCCCGCCTCCTCATAGAGAACAGGACTACTGAGCAGATGCGACGCTAGTGCACAGGACTACTGAACGACCAGGGCTCGGGAGTCGACGACACCACCCCCGAGAGGACGGGCCCGAGAGCGCAGTCGACTTCTGAAAATGACACGAGGACTGAGCTCGCTCGACGTACGGTGAAGGATCCCCTTACGGGCAGGCGATCTGGGCTGACGCCTGTGACCGAGTGTTCAGTTCGCACTGTATAGTTCAGTCCATGATGACTATTGCTTCGCGTCTCGACGTGATGAACCGCCTGGGTCGTGCACTGGCCGACCCCACTCGATCCCGGATCATCTTGACCCTGCTCGACCATCCCGCTTACCCGGCGGAACTGGCCCGAGATCTGGACCTGACACGCCCGAACGTGTCCAACCACCTGGCATGCCTGCGCGATTGCGGGATCGTCGTCTCCGAGCCCGAGGGTCGTCGGACACGATATGAGATCGCCGATTCGCACCTGGCGCAGGCGCTGACGGCACTGGTCGATGCCACCCTGGCAGTGGACGAAGACGCCCCGTGCATCGATCCCGCCTGCTCGCTTCCCGGATGCGACGCAGCTGGGGAGGGCGCATGATCCTCACCTCGGTCTTGCAGGCGATGGGCCTGTTCGCAGCGACCAACATCGACGACATCATCGTGCTCTCCCTCTTCTTCGCGCGAGGGGCAGGCCAGCGCGGCACTACCGCCCGCATTCTGGCCGGCCAGTACCTCGGATTCGCCGGCATCCTCGGTGCCGCGGTCCTGGTGACCATCGGCGCCGGAGCATTCCTGCCCTCGGCAGCCATCCCGTACTTCGGTCTCATCCCTCTGGGCCTCGGCCTCTGGGCCGCATGGCAGGCCTGGCGCGGAGACGATGACGACGATGACGACGAGGCCAAGGTTGCCGGCAAGAAGGTCGGCGTGTGGACAGTCGCAGGCGTCACCCTTGCCAACGGCGGCGACAACATCGGCGTCTACACCCCTGTCTTCCTCAGCGTGAAACCTCTCGCAGTAGTCGCCTACTGCATCGTCTTCCTCGCGCTCGTCGCGGTCCTGGTGGCCCTGGCAAAGTTCGTCGCCACCCGCCCCCCGATCGCCGAAGTGCTCGAACGCTGGGAGCACATCCTCTTCCCCATCGTTCTCATCGGCCTCGGCATCGTGATCCTCGTCAGCGGCGGAGCCTTCGGACTCTGACGTAGCGGCAGCGATCCAAACGGCCCCGACCGGGCGCACCCCTCTCGGTTCAGACCGCGACACCTACCTGCGGCCAGTCCTGCGTGATCGCGGCAACAAGACCGCCACGGAGCGCTGCAAAAACCCCGCCACCAAGCGAACGAAGCCACAGGGCAGGGCGTGTAAAGGGGTATACCCGGCTCGACGGCCAATAGGACGAGCGCGGGCAACGGAGCCACCCTGCATGAGAGATCAGGATCGGTGGCCAAGCGCGCTGACCAGGAGGGGAATCGTCCTGACGCGCTGAGGAGCACCGTAGCGCCATGCGGCGGGCACCGGTGGATGAGCGGTCAGGCAGGGAGCGGCGGTAGACCGAACAGGACGTAGATCGTGCTGAGGACCGGGATGATGCGCTGTGCAGACTCGTCCGCGAGGGTCTCGACGGCCTTGTTTAGGAAGCGCTCGAGCAGGCTGGCTGGGATCTTGCCGTCGCCGTCCTCCACCTGCTCCTCAAGCATGTTCACGCGCGTCAGCAGGTCACGTACGGCGTCAGAATCGCTGAGGCCCTCCTCCGCGTGCAGCACCTCGCGCAGCTGCTCGAACTGTCCCGCCAGCGCCGGGCGGTCCTGGCTCTGGACGGTGAGGGTGACGTTGCTCCTGTGGCCGGCTAGGGCCACGTTCGACCCGTTGCCGGTCTGGACGTTCTGAGTAACGGAGTTGTCGTGGTGGTTGGTCACTGAGAACCCGCTTTCTGCCGGCGGCCACACGAAGGGAGTCTGGTAGGCGGCCACGAGATCAAGGCCTGCGGACGTGAGTACGGGCCGGTACGAACTGGTACTACCGGGCTCGAGGTAACCATGAGCCTCGAGGTCCGAAGACGCCTTCTGAATCTGACGATCGGTGAGGTCCAGGGCCTGGAGGTCGTCGTAGACGCCGGCATCATTGGGACATGCCTCGGCTGCTTCTAGAAGCAGCCACTGGGCCTCGACGCGCGGGTATGCCCGAGCAACCCGCTCGGCGTCGAAGGCACACCGGGGCAGGACAGCAATCGGGATACAGCCAGCCAAGGGGGTGTTCTTGGGGATCATCTCGAGCTGCATGAGCTCTCGGGCGGCGACTTGGACACGGTCGGGTGGGCACACCTCAGTGGGGATGTCCCGCAGGTGCTGGCCGACGAGGCCGTTGGTGTGGACGTAGTTCAGGACGCGGAGGGTGAAGATCGTGGGTCGCACGAGACCTCGCTGTTCTGTCGTGGCGGGTCACTACCCCGCCGTGCTGTGTACTGGAGCCTTCACGGTAGCGGCGAGGGCGGACGCGATAGCCCCCGGCTCCTCCAAGGAGGCCGGGGGCTCACGGGGAGAGCGTGCGGCAGTCAGGCGAAGGGTCGCCCCAGGGCCTTCCACTGCTCCTCGAGCTCGGCGCGCCAGCCCTTCGGTGGCAGCCACGGCACGCCCCAGGCGGCCAGCTGGGCCTTGGTCCATCCGCCGGCCGGCGTGCGCGCGGCAGCGACCTCGTCCGGGCTGGGCGTGCTCGGCTCGTCACACATGGGAGAGGACGCATGACCAGCACCCCTACGCGCGCCAAGCGCAAGCAGACCGCCCGCGAGCTAGCCGAGCGATTCGGAGTCTCGCCGCGCACCATCCGCCGCACCGTCGCCCAGGAACGCGCGGACTACTTGGCGGACGCCGCCGCACGCCATAAACGCATTCGTGCTCTGCGCGCGGAAGGGCTCTCCATGCGCGCCATTGCTGCCAAGGAAGGCGTCACCGTCGGGACGGTGCACTACGCGATCCACAAGGACGACTGAGACCAGCAAGAAAGCCCCTCAGCGTCTCAACGGAGGACCAGCGACATCAGAAGGCTCTGACACGGAAACGTGCTCTACTCCAAAGTGCGAGCTCCTAAGGGCCGCGATGAACGCCAACCGGCCATCAGCATCGCCTAGGTGTGATGTCCAGGGAGGTTGTTGAGCCTGGTGGCAGGCACGGCGCCGATCGCGGAGTGGACGCGATGATGATTGTAGAAGTGCAGCCATCCAGGCAACGCGGCCCTGCGCTCCGTCTCTGAGCTATAGAACCGGGCGTAGGCCCACCCGTCAGCGAGCGTGCGATGGAACCGCTCAATCTTCCCGTTCGTCTGCGGCCGGTAGGGCCGAGTCCGCTTGGGCTTGATCCCGAGCTCGGTGCAGGCATCACGCCAGGCATGCGAGCGGTAGGCCGAGCCGTTGTCCGAGAGCACCCGCTCCACCTCCACGCCCAGGCGCGCGAAGTGGGCGACCGCGCGGCGCAACACCGCGATGGCCGTCTGGCTGCGTTCATCGGAGTGCATCTCGACATAGGCGAAGCGGGAGTGATCATCGATCACGGTGTGCAGAAAGCCCACCCCGAGCCGGGGCTGATATCGGGCATCACGGGTTCCTTCGCGGTCCGAGGTCGCCGCGCGGTGCTTCATGCCCTGCTGACGCCCGACGAATCGGTGTCCGCCCCCGTCGGGGATGCGCCCGAACTTGGTGACGTCGACGTGGATCAGCGACCCGGGGTGGGGGTGCTCGTAGCGGCGGATCGGCTCGCCGGTGACCCGGTCCAGACGGGCGAGGCGGTTGATCCGGCAGCGCACGAGCACGGCATGGACGGTGGAGGCCGGCATCCCGAGTTCTCCAGCGATCTGTGCCGGCCCCAGGCGTCGGCGCCATCGGGCGGCCACGATCTGTTTTGTCGCGCGTCAGACTTAGTGGCAGGGCT
>NZ_KV809449.1:0-11948 GCF_001812555.1 Micrococcus sp. HMSC067E09
GTCAACAACGTCATGCCCTCCTACAACAAGTACGCCCGGAACTATCACGCCGGGCTCAGTCTCGCAGCGACACTGCACTGGCTCGCGACCATCCTTTAGTAACACGCCCTAAGAGATGGCCTCACACCCATGGGCAGAATGGGGAATCGCCTCAAGATGGGGCAGAAATATACCCATTGGAGGAGAGGCTGTCATATTCTAAACCATGTCGCGTTTGGATATTTGGATCTAACCTTTTCATTCTCACTGCCATTGGGAGGCGCGCCCTTGCCATTAGGCTCAAAGATGCGCGTATTTAGCATATCAATGACAAACGCGGAGAACGATTCGTATTCCGAGACACGATTGATGAAGTCCTCTTCTATAGCGACTACAAAAGTCTCCATATTCGCCACCCTCTCAATGACCATAGTCACTCTTCCTGAGCTATCGAGTTCTACTCTCAGGATTCGGGCACTTGGATCATTTAGATGGACAGGCCTTAGTTGTCGTTCGAAATCTTCAGTTATATTCATCGGAATATGCTGATTTCACCGCTTTCATGATGCCACTTTCTAATCCTGAATAAAACTCGAGCGGTTGTCCTTTTTGATGCGATTGACAACCTCATCACATGTTTCCTTGACGGGGGCTCCCGGTTCACTATAAGTCAGCTCGTAGAACTCCACTTCACCTTCGCCACTCTTAAGCTTCTGCGCGATGGAGGCGGAATCATCCGTGCCTGAAGTAGAATCTCTATCTACGCTCGCTGTCGTAGAACCCCCTCCCGACAAGGCATAGTCAACCCAATCCGGGCACCACTTTGTTCCTTCGCAGTAGGTAGTCATAGAACCCAGCCTGCCGCCAACAGTCTGGTTGTAGTAGACACTCTTATATGCGGTTTCGGCGACCCCGCGTATCTTGATCTGCTTTTCTGCCCAGCAAACCCCGCGAACACATCGCTTCTTGATCGCCCAAGCATGGTAGACCCTCTGTGTCCCCTGCTTTTCAGCGTTTGTACTGCGGATAACAAACTGGATCGAACTCACACTTCGAATATTGTGTTTGTAATAAGCCTTGTCCTTCCCAAATCCTCGGTCGGCATCTGAATCATAGAACCCCAGTCTAATTGGAATAGAAGCTCCATAAGTGTCGGTTGCATATCCCATGATCTGGCGGGATGGATAGCCGGGTGGAGGAGCTGCGGCCGTAAGAGTCGGGATTAGGGTTGCAGCGGCAATGAGAGCAACTGCCGGACGAAAAATATTCTTCATGCCAGCCATCCTTTGGGGCATAGAAAAGATAGGAAATACACCCGTCTCCGCGGTCACGCTGCCGACGTCGCTCGCTGGCCCGCGTTCGTGATGTTCACCCCATGCTAGCCCCATAGCTGAGAACCACGCCACTAGGGCGTGTTGCTAAAGGATGTCAGCCAGCCAATGCAGTGCCGCTGCGAGACTGAGCCCGGCGTGATAGTTCCGGGCGTACTTGTCCGAGCGCATCGCGATCCCTCGCCACTGCTTGAGCCGGTTGAAGCACCGCTGCACGACATTGCGTCCCCGGTAGCGGCGGCGCCGGTGCGTGATCTGATCCGCTCGCTCCGGGATCGTGGCCGCGATGCCATGCCGGCGCAGCCAGGCCCGGTTCGCCTTCCAGGGGTAGCCCTTGTCCGCAATCAGGCGGTCAGGCCGTGTCCGGGGCCGCCCACGGGCACCGGCAACGCTGATCTGCTCCAGCGTGGTGGCCAGCATCGAGGTGTGAAGCGACCTGCCCGCCGGTCACCACGAACGCCAGCACCCTGCCCTTGCCGTCACAGACCAGATGAGACTTCGTCGTCAGACCGCCGCGGGAGCGACCGATGGCATGATCAGCCGGCTCGTCCGTTGATTTCTTGTAGTTCATCCAGGCCCCCTGTGGGGCGGGGCAGGGTCGCCCCGTGCTGGTGGACGCGCACGATCGTGGAATCGATCGAGGCCACCCAATCCAGCTCGCCAGCCTGCTGTGCCATGGACTGAGTACGCTCGAGCACGCGCTCCCACACACCTTGGGCGGCCCACCGGTTGAAGTTCTTGTAGATCGTGTTCCAGTTCCCGAACCGCTCGGGCAGATCCCGCCAGGCAGCTCCGGTGCGGAAACGCCACGCGGTGGCCTCGACCATCGCGCGCCGATCCACCGGCGGCCGACCGGTGGACTTCGGCGCGGGGAACAGCGGGCCGATCACGGCCCAGAGCTCGTCCGAGATGACATCACGCGACATGACCCCCGACTCGTGCATCCACGTCCCCGGCTCCTTTAGCAACACGCCCTAGCCGGTGCCGTCCCGCCCCTCCCGCTGGGCGCGCTCACGGGCGCGGCGGGCGTCCACAGCCTTCTGGTGCATCTCGGCCGAAGAGCGGTTCACACCGGAGCCCTGGGAGAGGTGCTCGGGGTTCTCGCGGGCGGCGAGCTGGAGCATGGCCACCACCACGAGGGAGACCACGAAGAACACGCCGAAGGCGATCAGCCCGACGTCGATGCGCAGCGGCTTGGAGGTGCCGCCGGAGGCGGTGATCGCCGCGACGATGCCGCCGACCAGGCCCAGGGCCGCCGAGAAGATCAGCGGCGCCTTGACGGTGTCCTTCAGGCCTCCGCGCTTCTGGCCGCCACGGGAATCCTGGCTGCGTGGGGAACGGGAGGACTGTGCGCTCACTTCGGGACGCTCCTGACTGGTTTCGGGACCGGCTCACGCCTGCGGTGGGACGGACGCACCCGGCACGGGGCCGTCGTCGGGCAGGCGCGCCCCAGTCTACGCGGGGCGCGCAGACGGCGCCGAGGGGTTTGCGGAGGGCGGAAGGGGGAACGACGACGGGCCCGCGCCTGACGCTGTCAGGCGTCGGTCTGCGCGGCCTTGCGGACGTCGAGGTACATGCCGACGCCGGAGACCGCCATCATGACGCCGAGGATGAGGGCGCCGCCGCCGGCGATGCCGAGCTGGGCGTGCTGGTTCAGCCCGGAGCCGAGGAACAGGCCGATGCCCGAGCCGACGCCGACCGCGCCGGTGATCAGCTGGTCTCGGGCCGGGGCGAACTCGCGGCGGTGCCTGAACCCGGCGACGAGCTCGGCGACGCCGCCCAGCAGCAGGGCCGCGCCGGCGGTGATGCCGACGCCGGCCGGGGTGGAGAAGAAGAACAGGACGATGGTGCCGAGCATCCAGGCCGCGGCGGCCATGGACAGCGGGGAGCGCATGGCCTCCGGGACGGGGTCGCGGCGCAGGTACTCCCACATCGCGGAGCCGGAGAAGACGAGGTAGAGCGCCAGGGAGATCTTCATCCACATCGTGCCCGGCTCCTGCACGAACACGGTGGTGAGGCCGAAGATCAGCGCCACGCCGGCGCGGATCAGGACGGGCTTGGACATGACGTCGGCGACGTCCACAGGGGTCTTGGTCACGGCAGGCACCCGACAAGTCTAGGCCAGCAGCCACGCCGCGTTTTGGGGATATAACACGGCGTTGAGATCGCAGAACGTGACCGTGTCTTTTCCCCACTTCGCGCCCGCCCACGTCACGCCCGCCCACCTCGCGCCCGCCCACCTGGCGGCCGCCCACGTCGCGCCTGCCCACCTCGCGCCGGTGGCGGACGCGCTCACGCCCCGGCGCGCATCCAGGCGTCGGAGCGGGAGCGCAGGCCCAGAGTGAGGGCACGCATGCCCATGTAGACGAAGCCGAAGCCCACCCAGAGCATCGCCAGCTGCTCCGGCGCGGCAGGGACGTTCGCCGAAGGGTCGGACCAGTCCACGGCCCAGCCCAGTCCCCCGGCGGCCACCTGCGCGATCACCCAGAGCACCGGGGCGTAGACCGCCACGTTCACCACGCCGGCCAGGGCCAGGTAGCGCGCGTCGCCGGCGCCGATGAGCACGCCGTCCAGCACGAACACGTAGCCGGCCAGCGGCTGGCTCAGCGCCAGCACCAGCAGCCCGGCGGTGGCCGCCGCCTGCACGCCCGGCTCGCCGGTGAACAGCGGCGGCAGCACCCAGGCGAGCCCGCCCAGCAGGATCCCGGTGATGACGCCGAACCAGAGAGACCACCGGACCATCACCCGGGTCAGCTCCCGGGCGGTGCGCACGTCCCCGCGGCCGAGCTCATGGCCGATGAGCGCCTGCGCGGCGATCGCCAGGGCGTCCAGGGCGAAGGCGAGCGTGGAGAACAGGGTGAACACGAGCTGGTGGGCGGCGAGGACCTCGTCCCCGGCACTGGTGGCCACCAGCACGGTGAGCAGGATCGCCAGGCGGAGGCTGGCGGTGCGCAGCAGCAGCCAAGAGCCCACCTGGGCCGTCGCCCGCATGCCGGCACCGGAGGGAACCCAGCCGGTCTCGGCGGCCCGGAAGCGCGGCGCCAGCACCAGCAGGTAGGTGACCAGCATGGCCCACTGGACCACAGAGGTGCCGATTGCCGAACCGGCCACCCCCAGTCCGGCCCCGTAGACGAGCGCCCAGTTCAGGACGATGTTCACACCGAAGCCGGCGGCGGCCACCACCAGCGGGGTCCTGGTGTCCTGGAGGCCGCGCAGCACCCCGGTGGCCGCGAGCACCGCCAGCAGGGCCGGGATGCCGGGCATGGACCAGCGCAGGTACGCCACCGCGTGCTCCTGCACTTCCCCGCTGCCGCCGAGGGCACCCACCAGCCACGGGGCGGCGAACCAGCCGGCCACCGCGAGCACCACGCCGATGAGCACGCCGAGCCACATGCCGTCCCGGCCGCGGGCCATCGCCTCGTCCCCCCGGCCCGCGCCGGTCAGCCGGGCGACGGCCGGGGGGGTGGCGTAGGCGAGGAAGATCAGCAGGCCGGTGGCCGTGTGCAGGACGGTGGTCCCCAGGCCCACACCGGCGAGCTGCGCGGTGCCCAGGTGACCGACGATCGCGGTGTCCGCAAGCAGGAACAGCGGCTCGGCGATCAGCGCCCCGAGCGCCGGCACGGCCAGCGCCAGGATGCGGCGGCCGAGGCCCTCGGTCACGTCCGTCCGGGCCTCACCCCCGCCCTGCGGCGCGCCGTCCACGGACGCCTGCGGCTCCCCGGCGCCCTCCGGGGCACCGCGGCCGGACGACCCGGCCCCGCGCCCCGGCGAGGCGGACGGCTCGGCCGGGCGGCCGTCGTCGTGGTTCGGGGCGTTCACAGGCCGAGCAGGGACAGGTAGGGGACGAGCGCACTGGGCTGCAGGTCCGAGACGTCCGGCATGTGCGGCATCACCAGGTACAGCACGGCCACGGCGATGCCGTTGTTCACCATGTGCAGCAGCACCGCGTAGGCGAAGGAGCGGCCCATGAGGATGTAGGAGACCGTGATGGCGACGGCCAGCGTCAGGTACGGGACCGTCTCCACCAGGTCGAACTGCCCGCCGGTGCCGGCGAAGTGCAGCAGGACGAAGGTGACGATCGAGATCGCGGCGCAGATCCACACGTTCAGGTAGCGGGAGAGCTTGCCGATCAGCAGGTGCCGGAACAGGTACTCCTCCACCAGCGGCGCCATCACCACGGTCATCAGCACCATGGGCAGCGGCGGGGCTGCGGTGGACATCTGCTCCAGGGACGCCTGGTTCGCCGACTGCGCGGCCCGGCCGATCAGGCTCAGCAGCAGCACGTTCACGATGATGCAGGCGAGCCACGTGGCCGGCAGCAGCGCCAGCTTCCACCAGGTGCCGTGCCGGAAGACGCCCAGCGAGCGGACGAACGGGCGCCAGGCCACCACGGCCACGATCGCGGTGATGATCACGTAGCTGACGAGGTTCATGGTGAACATGTCCAGCACGGAGAACTCGCCGTCCACCGGGTCCACCCAGCCCAGGGCCATGGCCAGCAGGCCGCCGGCGCCCAGCAGCATTAGGGCCACGTAGGCGACCACCACGAGGGCGTCGCCCCAGTGGAACCTCCCCGGGGCCCAGCGGGCCGGGTCCATGCGCTGTGCGGCAGGCTTCTGCGGCCACCCCTGCGGAGGCCACCCTGCGGGGGTGTTCGTCATGGCGGCAACGCTACCAACCGTCGAGGGGTCGCCGCCCTGGCCGCTTAGCCTGTGCCTGGAGCCACCGCCCAGAGCCACCGCCCGGCCGCGCAATGATGCCGGTCACAGTGCGTCGTCACCGTTTGCCGCGGTCGCGCGGACTTGACTACCTTCTCCGGCATGGCCTTGTTCTCACAGCCGGTCTTCCTGAACCTCCCCACCACCGACACCGAGCGCATCCGCGAGTTCTGGACCGCCCTCGGCGCGGACATCCTGGAGGACTTCTCGGACGACGACACGGTGTGCGTCGAGCTCACCGACTCCACGTACGTCATGTACATGACGCCCGGCTCCTACACGGACTACATCGGCGAGCGGGAGATCGCGGACTGCATCACCACGAACTCCTCCCTGATGTCCCTGATCGCCGGGGACCACGCCGCCGTGGACAACCTCGCGGACCGTGCCCTCGAGCTGGGCGCCTCCGAGGTCGCACTGCCGGAGGACATGGTCGAGGACATGACCGAGACGGGCATGCACTCCCGCGAGATCGTCGACCCGGACGGCCACCAGTGGGAGTTCGTCACCGCCTGAGTCCGGCTTCCCGACGACGGCCCCGTCCGTCCGCCTGACCGGCCGCTTCCCCGTGGGGTGCCCTGGCAGGCACCGTCTCAGACACCCTCTGGGGTAGTGCCTGCGGCCTCGTCCTCGAGCTGGTGACGCGGGCTCTCGGCCTCCTTGCTAAGCGTGGTGCCGACGCTCGCGGAGATCACCAGGACCATCGCCAGCATCGCCCAGACGCCCACGGCCTGGCCGAGGACGAGGAACCCGACCGCCGTGGCGATGGCCGGCTCCACCGAGACGAGCACGCCGAACACCGCGCTGCGCAGCCGCTTCAGGGCGTGGAACTCCAGCAGGTAGGGCAGCAGGGAGGCGAACAGGCCGGTGCCGAGCGCCCCGAGGACGTGCCCCGGCGTGATCTGTGTGGCGCGCGCGAGCTCCGGCAGGCCCACGGGCAGGACCATGCAGGTGGCAACGGCCATGGCCGCCGCCAGTCCCCCGGTGCCGGGCACGAGCCGGCCGACGCGTTGGCCCGCCACGATGTACAGGCCCCAGGAGAACGCCGCCACCAGCACGAGCCACACGCCGGTCAGGTCCAGCGGGCCGGTGTCTCCGGCGGGGCGGAGGACGAGGTTCTGCACCAGGAACAGGACGATCCCGGCGAAGGCCAGCACCACCCAGAGCACATCGCGCAGGCGTCGGCTCAGGGCGGCGGCCACGGCGAGCGGGCCGAGGAACTCGATGGTCACGGCGATGCCCAGCGGGATGCGGTCGATGGCCGCGTAGAAGAAGCCGTTCATGCCGGCGAAGGCGGCGCCCAGGAGCAGGACGGCGCCCCACTGGGCTCTGGTCCAGGTCCGCAGCGGAGGGCGCACGAGGGCCAGCAGGACGAGCGCGGCCACGCCCACGCGCAGCACGGTGGTGCCCCACGGGCCGAAGGTCGGGAACAGGCCGATGGCCAGGGACGCGCCGAGCTGCAGGGACAGGCAGGCGCTGAGCACCATGAGCACGCCGACCGCCGTGCGCCCGGGGCGGATGCGGCGCAGTCGTCGGGGTCGCTGGGACACCGGAGGCAGGCCGGGCGCGGCGGCGGGCAGCCCGTCGGCGGTGCCGGGGGCTCCGGGCTCGGGCACGAGCGGGATCGGTGCGGTGTGCGGACTCATCGGATCATTGTGGGCGTCCGCGGGTCTCCATGCGAACCTGTGGGCCGGGCTGTCCCACCCCCGCTGCGCCGGACTGTCCCACCCCCGCTGCGCCGGACTGTCCCACCCCCGCTGCGCCGAGCCAGAAAAATCGGCCCCTTCAGCCCGCCGCGAAGGGGCCGAAGTCTCTGGCTCGGCGCCCCCGGGGTCGCGGGCCCGTCAGCTCGGCGGCATCGCGGCGCTCGGGCCGGCGGCCGGCGTACCTACGCCCGGGCCTGCGGCCGGCGCACCGACCTCGTCCTCGGCCCCGTCCACGGCGGCGCCTTGGAACTGGCTGCGGTACAGCCGCGCGTAGGCCCCGCCGGCGGCGAGCAGCTGCTCGTGCGAACCCTGCTCCACGATGTCGCCGTGCTCCATCACCAGGATCACGTCCGCGTCGCGGATGGTGCTGAGCCGGTGCGCGATCACGAAGGACGTCCGGTTCGAGCGCAGCGCCGCCATGGCCTCCTGGACGAGCACCTCGGTGCGGGTGTCCACGGAGGAGGTCGCCTCGTCCAGGATCAGCAGGTCCGGCTGGGCCAGGAACGCACGGGCGATGGTGATCAGCTGGCGTTCGCCGGCGGACACGTTGGCCGCGTCCTGCTCGATCACCGTGTCATACCCGTCCGGCAGCGTGTGCACGAAGCGGTCCACATAGGTGGCCTTCGCTGCCTCGAGCACCTCGTCGTCCGTGGCGTCGAGGCGGCCGTAGCGGATGTTCTCGCGGATGGTGCCGCCGAACAGCACGGCGTCCTGGAGCACCATGCCGGTGCGGGCGCGCAGCTGCCGGCGCGGCATGCCCGCGATGTCCTGCCCGTCCAGCAGGATGCGTCCGCCGTCCACGTCGTAGAACCGCATGAGCAGGTTCACCAGGGTGGTCTTGCCGGCGCCGGTCGGGCCGACGATCGCGACGGTCTGCCCCGGCTCGGCCACCAGGTTCAGGTCCCGGATCAGCGGCTTCTGGGGCGTGTAGGAGAACGCGACGTGCTCGAACTCCACGCGCCCACGCACCCCCTCCCCGCTTTCGTTCGGGAATCCGTCGCGTTCCAGGCCGCTTTCGTTCGGGAAACCGTCACGTTCCAGGCCGCTGTCGTTCGTCGGACGGTCGCCTCCCGCCTGTACCTCCACCGGCTTCCCGACGACGGCACCCGCCTCTCCCCGTCCGCCTGCCTGATCGGAAGGGTCGGCGTGGAGGGCGTCCTCGGTCTCCTCCGGCTCGTCCAGGAGCTCGAAGATGCGTTCGGCGGAGGCGACGCCGGAGATGAGCATGTTGGCCATGCCGGCGACCTGGCCGAGGGGCTGGTTGAACTCACGGGAGTACTGGATGAAGGCGGTCACGGCGCCGAGGGTCATCTGGCCGTTGGCCACGCGCAGACCGCCGACCACGGCGATGCCCACATAGCCGAGCCAGTTCACCCACTGCATGATCGGCATGATCATGCCGGAGAAGAACTGGGCCTTGAACGAGGCCTCGTACATGGCCTCGTTTCGCTCGTCGAAGCGGGCGGCCATGTCCTCCTGCCGGCCGAACACGGTGACGAGCTCGTGTCCGGTGAAGGACTCCTCGATGTGCCCGTTGAGGCGGCCGGTCTCCCGCCACTGGGCGGTGAACAGCTGCTGAGAGCGCTTGCCGATCACGCCGACCACCACGCCGGCCACCGGCAGGGCGATCAGGGCGATCAGGGCCAGCTGCCAGGACAGCCAGAACATCATGCCGACGATGCCGATGACGGTCAGCACGGACAGGAACAGGCTGGAGAACGCCTGCTGCATGGCCTGCTGCACGTTGTCCACGTCGTTGGTGGTGCGGGAGATCAGGTCGCCGCGCTGGCGGGTGTCGAAGTGGGACAGCGGCAGGCGGTTGAGCTTGGCCTCGATGTCCTGGCGCAGGCGGTAGACGATCCGCATCACCAGGTCGTTGAGCACCCGGCCCTGCAGCCACATGAAGGTCTGCGCCACCACGTACATGCCCAGCACGATGAGGATCAGCCGCCCCAGGTGATCGAAGTCGATGCCCTGGCCGGGGACGAAGTCCATGCCGGAGAGCATCTCCGCGGCCTGGTCCTGCCCCTGGGCGCGCATCCCGGCGATGACCTGCTCACGGCTGGTCCCCGCCGGCATCTGCCCGGAGATCAGGCCGCCGAAGATCGCGTCCATGGCCTTGCCGAGCACGTGCGGGGCCCAGACGTTGAGCACCACGGCCACCAGGACCATGCCGAACACCAGGACCAGGCCGAGGCGCTCGGTGCGGAACAGCCCCAGCAGCCGCTTGGCCGAGGGCCAGAACGCCTTCGCCCTCCGGGGCGGGCCGCCGTGGTCGCCGCCGGCGCCGGACTCCTGGAGGCCGACGATCTCCTCGTCGGTCAGCTCCGCGGTCGCCTTCTTCTCGCTCATGCCAGCTCCTCCTCACGGACCTGGGAGTCCACGATCTCGCGGTAGGTCTCGTTCCCGGCCAGCAGCTCCGCATGGGTGCCGCGGCCGACGATACGCCCCTTCTCCAGCACGAGGATCTGGTCCGCCCCGGTGATGGTGGCCACGCGCTGGGCCACCACCACACGCGTGGTGCCCCCGAACCGCTCCTCCAGCGCCGCCCGGAGGCGGGCATCGGTGGTGACGTCCAGGGCGGAGAAGGAGTCGTCGAACAGGTGGATCCGCGGTTCGGCCACGAGCGCACGGGCGATCGAGAGGCGCTGACGCTGACCGCCGGAGACGTCCGTGCCGCCCTGGGAGACGTTCGAGTCCAGGCCGGTGACCGTCGTCGTGCCCTCGCCGGTGGTGCGGGCGCGGACGAAGTCCGCGGCCTGGGCGGTCTCGAGGGCTTCCCAGATCTGCTCGTCGGTGGCGTCAGGGGCACCGAAGCGCATGTTCTCGGCGACCGTGCCGGAGAACAGGTACGGCTTCTGGGGGACGTAGCCGAGCGCGGCGGTCAGCTCGGCGCGGGAGAGGTCGGTGACGGCGACGCCGTCGATCAGGACCTGACCGGAGGTGACGTCGTACAGGCGCGGGACCAGGCCCAGCAGGGTGGACTTGCCGGCACCGGTGGAGCCGACGATCGCGGTGGTGGTGCCCGGCTCCACGGTGAAGGAGACGCCGTCCAGCACCGGGGCGTCGGCACCCGGATACGCGAAGGTGACGTCCCGGAACTCCAGGCGGCCGAGGCGCTCGGCCGGAGTCACCGGGGAGGCGGGCTCGTGGAGGGTCGGCTCGGTGTCCAGGACCTCCCCGATGCGGCGGGCGGAGATCACCGCGCGCGGCAGCATCATCAGCATGAAGGTGCCCATCATGACGGACATCAGGATCTGCAGCAGGTACTGCATGAACGCCGTCAGGGAGCCGACCTCGATCTGCCCGGCGTCCACGCGATCGGCGCCGAACCACAGCACGGCGGCGGTCGCCAGGTGCAGGACCATGGTGATCACCGGACCCAGCAGGACGAACAGGCGGCCGATGGCCACAGAGGTGGCGGTGATGTCCGCGTTGGCCTCTGTGAAGCGGGCCGCCTCGTGCTCCTCGCGCACGAACGCCCGGACCACGCGGATGCCCACGATCTGCTCGCGCAGGGTGGTGTTGATGGTGTCGATGTTGGTCTGCATCCGCTGGAACAGCGGCATCAGGCGGGAGGCGATCAGGCCGACGATCAGGATGAGCACCGGCACGGACACCCAGACCAGCCAGGACAGGCCGACGTCCTCGCGGATCGCCATGATGATGCCGCCGATCGCCATGATCGGGGCGGTCACCATGAAGTTGAACGCCATCAGCGTGAGCATCTGGACCTGGTTGACGTCATTGGTGCCGCGGGTGATCAGCGTGCCGGCGCCGAACCGGCCCATCTCCTCCGCGGAGAAGCGGTCCACGCGGGTGTAGACGGCGCGGCGCAGGTCCCGGCCGAAGCCCATGGCGACCTTCGCCCCGAAGTACACGGCGGAGACGGCCGCGACCACCTGCACCGCGGCCACGGCGAGCATGACCCCGCCGAGCTGCCAGATCCGGCCGGTGTCCCCCTGGGCCACACCCTCGTCGATGATCCGGGCGTTCAGGCTCGGCAGGTACAGCGTGGCCAGCGTGCTGACCAGCTGCAGGACGAGCACCGCCAGCACCATGCCCAGGGCGGGCGTGAGGTACCGGCGCATCAGGGTCCAGAGCATGGTGGTCCTTCGGTGTGCGGGGCGGATGGGGATGTGCGGGCGGCTGGCGGGCAGGGGCGCGGGCGCCTCACCCGCAGGATCGACGGTTCGTCACCGGATCGCAGAGAT
>NZ_KV809449.1:12048-23687 GCF_001812555.1 Micrococcus sp. HMSC067E09
CAGAGATTCTCCGCGATCCGGTGACGAACCATCGATTATCAGGCACGGTACTCGTCACGAAGCCGCCCGCAGCGCCTCCGCGCCCCCGCCGCAGGCACACTGACTCCATGGATGCCGCCGCACAGAACACCGCCTCCCCCGTCCCGGGCACCAGCGCCTCGGGCGCACCCGCCCCGTCCTTCACGACGACTGCCGCTCCCCTCCCGCACGACGCCCACCGCCGCCACGAGGTCACCCTCCGCTTCCTCGCCGCACCGACGGACAGGGGTCACAGCGGCACGGTGGACGCCGGACGCGTGCTGGAGTGGGTGGACAAGGCGGCCTTCGCCGCGGCGACGGCCTGGGCGGGCACCTACTGCGTGACCGCCTATGTGGGCAACATCCACTTCCGCCAGCCCGTGCAGGTGGGCCAGATGGTCGAGGTGACCGGCACGGTGCTCTACACCGGGTCCACGTCCATGCACATCAACACCGTGGTCCGCGCCGGCGACCCGAAGACCGGCGAGCTGACCGAGGCCGCGCGCTGCCTGGTGGTGTTCGTGGCGGTGCAGGACGGCAGGCCGACGCGCGTCCCGGAGTTCGTTCCGCAGTCCCTGGAGCAGGAGCTGGCCCGCGACTACGCGATCTCCCGCATCGAGGTCCGCAACGCTGTCACCGAGGCGATGAAGGGCCAGCCGTACACGGACGCCGGCACCGCCGAGCGCGTGACCCTGCGCTTCCTCGCCGCCCCCACGGACGTGAACTGGGGCGGCAAGGTGCACGGCGGCATCGTGATGGAGTGGATCGACACCGCCGCCTACCTGTGCGCCTCCCGCTACTGCGGCAAGGACACCGTGGCGGTGTTCTCCGGCGGCATCCGCTTCTACCGTCCGCTGCACATCGGGGACCTCGTGGAGGTCGAGGCACGGCTGATCTACACCGGCAGCAAGGGCATGCACGTGGCCGTCCACGTCCGTTCCGGCGACCCCAAGGGCGACGAGCTCGCGCTCACCACCTACTGCCTGACGGTGATGGTGACCCGCAACGAGGCCGGCGACGCCGTTCCCGTCCCCGCCTGGGTGCCCGTCTCAGAGGAGGACAAGGCCCTCTGGCAGCACGCCCGCGACCTGCTCGAGATCCGCGCAAAGGCTCAGGGCAACCGCCTGCCGAACCACCTGCTCGAGCAGCAGGACTGAGAGTCCGACCCCGCGAGCCAGAGGAATCGGCCCCTTCCACGTACTCGGAAGGGGCCGATTCCTCTGGTTCGGCGTCGGGCCCGGTCCCCTTCGGGGCTTCCCGACGACGGCCGGCTCAGCCCGCCGGCCGCGCCACCTCAGCCGTTCTGCCGCGTCACCTCAGCCGTTCTGCCGCGCCACCTCAGCCGTTCTGCCGCGTCACCGACCGAAGAGCCTCGCGAAGAAGCCCTTCTGCTCGCCGCCGGCTGCGCGGGCGGCCTCGACCTCGGCGGACGAGTGCTTGCCGTCGCACCACTGCCCGGCGGGGACGGTGCGTTTGACGGAGTCGATGTGCTGGCCGCAGCCGGCCCAGGTGGTCTTGCCGCAGACCTTGCAGTTCACAGGACGGCACATGGTGGGGGTTCCTTCCGATCAGGAGGCGGTGGCGGCCGGCCGGCCGCCGTGTGAGGTGTTCGGTGGGCGGCGTTGTGGGGGCGCCGCCCGCGTGGCGCCGCAGGGGTCCGGCGGCACCGTGGGCTCGGTCAGGAGAGGGTGAGGAAGAGCTTCTCGAGCTCCTCGACGGTGAGCTTCTCCTCCTTCTCGGCCCTCTCCGGATCGGCGATGCAGTGCTGCATGGCCGAGGAGACGATCGCGAAGCCGGCCCGGTCCAACGCGGTGGAGACGGCGGCGAGCTGGGTGACCACGTCACGGCAGCTGCCCTCGCCCTCGACCTCGCGGATGACGGCGTCGAGCTGCCCGCGGGCGCGCTTGAGGCGGTTGAGGATCTTGCGCTGGGTGGCGTCGTCGGCGGCGCGCATGGCGGCTCCTTGGGTATGTGCGAGATGCGTGCGGGGGGCGGAGGAGACTGATCGGATACCCGGCAGGGTATAACGACGACGGCCGGACGGTCAGCCGAGAAGGGTCAGGCCCTCCTGGACCAGGACGAAGGCGCCCATGGCCAGGACGAACCAGCCGAAGCCCTTCTTCAGGGCGGCCTGCGGGACGCGGTGGGTCAGCGGCGCGCCGACCAGCGCGCCGACCACGGCGGCGGCAGTCACCGGCAGCACCCAGGACCAGTCCATGGTGGTGCCGGTCAGGTGCCCGCCGAGTCCGGCGACGGAGTTCATGGCGATCACCATGACGGAGGTGGCCACGGCCTGCCCCATGGGCAGCTTGGCCAGCAGCACGAGGGCGGGGACCACCATGAAGCCGCCCCCGGCGCCGACCGTGCCCACGGCCAGGCCGATGCCGAGCCCTTGCAGCAGGGACTTCCACAGCGGCGTGGGCGGGGTGGCGGGGTCGGCAGGCCTCCGGCCGCGGATCATGCCGATCGCGGAGGCGAGCATCATCACGGCGAACAGGACCATCAGCAGGGCCCCGGGCAGCTGCGCGCCCAGCAGTCCGCCGAGGAGGGCGCCCACCATCGAGGTCACCCCGAAGACGAGCCCGACCCGCCACTGCACTGCCCCGCGCCGGGCGTGCGGCACCAGGGCCATGGCCGAGGTCACGGCCACCACGAACAGGGAGCCGGCGATCGCCTGCTCCGGCGGCAGCCCGGCCACGTAGGCCAGCAGCGGCACCGTGAGGATGGAGCCTCCGCCGCCGAGCAGCCCCACGAAGAGGCCGACGACCACGGCGAGGATCAGCACGAGCCACAGCACGGCCGCGGCCTCCTTCCTCCCGGGCTCCGGTCTCCGGCCGACGGCCGGCGTCCACGGCGGGGCCCTCCCCCGCCTCCTCCATGATCATCACCTCGGTCAGCCCTCATCCAAAGCCTGCCACGCGGCATAGCTGCCCTCGAGCTCGACCACGTCGAACCCGTCACGGCGCAGGGCCTGGGCGGCCACCACGTTGCGCAGGCCGGACTGGCAGAAGGTCACCAGTCGCCGGCCCTTCGGCAGCCGGTCCTGGTGGAACAGGACCTTGCCGGCGTTCAGCTGCATGGCGTCGGCCACGGTGCCCGCGGAGGACTCGGTCCTGTTGCGCACGTCCACGAGCACGGCGTCCGCCCCCGACTCCGGCCCGCCGACCTGTCCCGCCTCGATCTGCGTCCTCAGCTCGGCGGCGGTCACGGTCGGCACCGGCTCGAGCTCGAGCCCGCCCAGCGACGTCACGAACGCCGCCGCGGCGTCCACGCCCACGCGGATCATGTGGTCGCGCATGCCCTCCGCGTCCTCACGGTCCGCGGCGAGCAGCACGATGTCCGCGTCGTCGTCCTCCGGGTCGTAGGCCCAGCCGGCGTGGGTGGCGATCTTGCCGCGGGACGGGAGGGCCAGCGCGCCCGGCACGGTGCCGGCGAGGATCTCGGCCACGCCGCGGGTGTCCGCGAACACCACCCCGGACGCCAGCGCCTCCTCCACGCCCTCGGCGTCCAGTTCCTCGAGCTCCTTCAGCTCGCCGAGGATGGCCGGGCCGAGCCGGTTCTGGCGCTTCATGCGGGCGAAGTAGGCGTGGGCGTCCGGCTGGCCGTCCAGCAGCTCGTCGATGAAGCCCCGCTCGTCGCCCTCGGCCAGGTACCCGGCCCACCAGGCGTTCCTGCGCTCGTAGCCGACCGTGGTGGACGGCAGCGCGCCGAGGGCCTTGCCGCAGGCGGAGCCGGCGCCGTGGGCCGGGAACACCTGGACGTGATCCGGGAGGGTCAGGAACTTCTCCTGCAGGGAGCGGAACAGCTGCTCGGCGCCCTCGAAGCGGGTGTCCACGCCACCGGCGGCCTCGTCCAGCAGGTCCGGGCGGCCGAGGTCGCCGGCGAACACGAAGTCGCCGGTGAGCATGTAGCCGGGCTCGTCGGCGAAGGCGCCGTCGGTGACCAGGAAGGACAGGTGCTCCGGGGTGTGGCCCGGGGTGTGCACGGCCTGGACGGTGATGTTGCCGAGCGTCACGGTGTCCCCGTCGCGCAGCAGGTTCCCCTCGAAGCCGTAGGTCCAGTCCTCGCCGCCCTCGCCGGAGAGGTGGATCTGGGCGCCGGTGGCGTGGGCCAGCTCCCGGGTGCCGGAGAGGTAGTCGGCGTGGATGTGGGTCTCGGTCACGTGGGTGATCCGCATGCCGTGCCGGGCGGCGAGGTCCAGGTAGACCTGCACGTCCCGGCGGGGGTCGACGACGATCGCCTCCCCCTTCGCCTGGCAGCCGATCACGTAGCTCGCCTGGGCGAGGTCCTCGTCGTAGATGCGCTCGAGCAGCATGGCTTCCCCTTTCCGTGGGGTGGTCTCTGGCCGCCGTCTGCGGTCTGGACTGTTCCCCGAGGCTTCCCGACGACGGCTCCTCGCCTTTTCGCCGATACCCCCTGGGGTATGTGGTCGCCACACTACACCCATACCCCCTGGGGTATACAAGAGGCGGTGTCGGAGTTCACGCCGAAGGCGACGAGAGGCCCCGAGGAGCGACCCCAGACGCGACGACGGCCGCCCACCGGAAGGTGAGCGGCCGTCGTCGGGAAGCAGCGCGGGCGGGATCAGCCGCCGGAGCCGAGCGAGATCTCGCGGCCCACGGTCATGGACGCGCCGGTGTTGAGGTTCTGGCAGGTCACGTCCGAGGCGCCTGCGGTGCAGAGGAACTCGTTGAGGCGGGCGGACTGGCCCGGCACGAGGGTATGGGTGTCCAGGCCTTCCGCGCCGCCCATGTAGCCGGACGGCGTGAACAGGGCGGCCGGGCCGCTGTTGAGGACGCGGGCGCGCATGAACTCGCCCTCCGGGGAGGTCTCGCACTCCACGTAGAACTTGTACATGTCGCACAGGACGCCGTCCTGCGTCTCGAAGTACAGGTAGTCGTTGCCGTCGGCCGTGGACGCCTGGATGGTCGGCTCAGAGGTCGTCGGCGGCTCCGGCTCCGCGGCCGGTGCCGTGGTCGGGGCGGGAGCCGACGTGGTCGGTGCGGGAGCCGACGTGGTCGGGTCAGGCGCGGGCTTCGTCGTCGGGGCGGGCGCCTGGGTCGTCGGGGCGGGCTTCGTCGACGGGGCGGGCTTCGTCGTCGGGGCGGGCGCCTTCGAGGTCGGCGCAGGCGCCTGCGTGGTCGGCTCCGGTGCCTGGGTCGAGGGAGCGGGTGCCGCAGAGGACGACGGGGCCGGGGCGGCCGTCGGTGCGGAGGAGGACTGCGGGGCGGCCGTGGACGACGGCGCCGCGGAGGACTCGGCGGCGGACGGCGAGCCGGACTCGGTCTCCTCCGCGGTGGACGACTCCGACTCGGACGGGCTCGGGGAGGACTCCTCGGACGCCGACTCGCTCGGCGTGCCCTCGGTGGACTCGCTCGGCGTCGACCCGGTGGACTCGGACGCCGACGGACTCGAGGAGGCGGACGGGGACGTGGTCTCGGACGGGGTCTGCTCGGCCGCACCGCAGCCGGTGAGCAGCAGTGCGGCGGCGAGGACAGTGCCGCTGGACACGGAGCCGATGGTCGCAGAACGCAGGGTCATGGGGTCCTCACATGGGTCGGGGAAGACGGAACCGGACGAAGGAGCTGGACGGAGCTGGACGAGGCGGGCGGAGCCGGCGGCGCGGGCGGAGCGGGCGGCAGAACGCAGGGACCGAGTTCAGGGCCCGATCAGCACTGTACGCGGTGGACGCCGGATGCGCCGATGATGCGCAGACGGTGGACAGGACGGCACCGTGCCGACGCACCCATGGCCCTGACCCGCCCGCCGCCGCAGCCCGCCAAGCCGCAGCCCGCCGCCGCAGCCCGCCGGGCCGCAGCATGCGGGCCGCAGCCTGCCGAGCCGCAACCCGCCAAGCCCACCTGCGGCGGTCAGAGCAGCGGCCGCAGCGGGGCGATGAGCGCCTCGACGACCTGGGCTCCCTTGTGGCGCTCGCGCCAGCGGTGCGGGTCCACGACCTCGCAGTGCTGACGGTCCGACTCGAAGATCTCCTCCATGCGGGCGGCGAAGTCCTTGTCCACCACCTCGAGGTTGGTCTCGTAGTTGTACCCCAGGGACAGGCGGTCGATGTTCGCGGTGCCCACCGTGGACCACTGGCCGTCGATCGTCGCGGTCTTCGCGTGGATCATGCCCGCCTTGTAGAGCAGGATCGTGATGCCGGCCTCGAGCATCTCCGCGGTGAACCCGCGCGAGGCCCAGTCCGCCACGATGTGGTTGGAGTCCATCGGCACCATCACCTGCACGTCCGCCCCGCGCTGGGCCGCCGCCTTCAGTGCGGTGAGGACCTGCTGGTCCGGGATGAAGTAGGGAGTGGAGATGCGGATGCGGCTCGTCGCCCGCTCGATGGCGTTCAGGTAGGTGCCGCGGATCGGATAGACCAGCTGGACGGGCAGATTCGAGGCGACGGTGACGCGCTGGTCCCAGGAGCCCGGCGCGAACCACTCCATCTGATCGTCCTCGCCGTGCGCGGCGTTCCACACCGTGGCGATCGAGTGGTCCAGGCCCCAGACGGCGGGACCGACCTCCTTCACGTGGGTGTCTCGCCAGAGGTGGGCGTAGTCGTCTCCGATGTTGAAGCCGCCGATGTAGCCGACTCGCCCGTCGATCACGAGGATCTTCGAGTGGTTGAACCCGGTGTGCCGGACGACGCCACGCCAGTACGGGCGCGTGAACGCCGGCATCCGGAAGACGCGCACGTCCTCGTGGAACTGCTGGTAGAAGGAATGCGGCACCACCAGGTTGGCGAAGCCGTCGTAGATGACCCAGACGTCCACGCCCCGCTCGGCGGCCCGGTTGCAGGCCTCGAGGAACCGCTGGCCGGTCCGGTCTCCCTTCCAGATGAAGGTCTCGAGCTTGACCGAGCGCTCGGCGGCGTCGATCTCCCGGATCATGTCGTCGTAGAGGTCCTCGCCGGAGGTGAAGATCGTCAGCTCCGAGTCGCCGACCGTGGCCGAGAAGGTGCCGGGCCGTTCGGCGGGGCGGGCCTTCCTTCCCGAGCGCTTGACCATGTCCACGGCTGTGAGGCCCGCGGCCACGGCGGTGGGGACCACCGTCACCGCGGCGAGCGCCCCGAGGGCGGCCTTTCGCAGGACCGGACGCAGCCTTTCCGCAGAGCCGAGGACGTCGAGGGGAGAGAGACGAGCCATGGTCCGAGTCTAGTGAGCCGCTTCCCCGCCTCGGCGGCGACATCGCGCAGAGCTGACTGGGGGTATCCGTGCCGGTCAGGCCTCGCGCTGCTGGCCGGAGGTCCAGGTGGCACCGGCCTCGGAGCGGAGCCGCACGAGCTCCACGGCGGCCGCCTCGAGGGAGGCGGACCACTCGGACTCGGGCTCCCACTGGCGGACCGGCTGGGCGCGGCCGTCGCCGGGGACCACCATGACGGCCAACGAGTGGGCCACGATCTTGGGGTCCCGCTCATGGCGTCGGGCCGCGTAGACGCGCAGCGCCACATGCATGGCGCGCGGGGAGGTGTGCACCAGCAGGGCGTCCACGGTGACCACGTTGCCGACCTCGATGTTCTCCAGGAACCGCACGCCGCCGGCGAAGGCGGCCACCACGTTCTCGGACCCGGACCAGCGGGCGGCGCAGATGGCTGCGGCCTCGTCGATCCAGCGCATGATCGCAGAGGCCCGGATGGTGGAGCCGATGGTGGTCTCGTCGGCCCCGGCGATGAAGCAGAGCTTCACGAGCTCGTCGTTCGGGCCGGCCTCCTCCGGGAACGGCAGGGCGTTCATGCCCTGCTCGATGGTGGTGCGCAGGACCTTGGCACTGTTCGCCTGCTCGTCCCGCATCCGCTGCGCCTCGGTCTCCGGGATCCAGGCGGGGGCGTCCACCAGGTGCCCGCCCTCTTCGGCCGCGTAGACCAGGAGGCACTCGGTGCAGACCATCGGTCCGCCGTCCGCGCCGGGCAGGCTGGGCATGATCAGCCGCGCCTGGACGTGGACGTACGGTCCCTCCGTGTGGACCACGCGGGCCTGGACGACGGCGCGGGTGTCCACGGGCACCGGGTTCTCGAACTGCATGTTGCCCACGTAGGAGGCGCGGACATAGGTGCCGGCCCAGCTCGCGGCGACCGCGTAGCCGGCCTTGTCGATCCACGTGATGACGGTGCCGGCGCCCACCGTGCCCGACGGGTGGGTGTACCCCTCCGCTGTGAACTCGAGGGAGAGGGCACCGCGCACTTGCATGCCTGGAAATCTATCACCCCGGCGGCTGAAGCTGTGCTGTACATCACCTTGCCTCAGCGGAGGCGGCTTCCCGACGACGACGGCCCCCCTGCGGCGTCCGGCGCGCCTCGGACACGGGTCGGGTTCGCGGCGCATCCGCGCCACAATGGTGGGCATGACCACCCCCGGAGAGCACCCCAAGTCCCCGATGGAGCCCGTGAACCTTCCGCCCGTCAAGGACACCCCGCTGCGCCGCCTGCAGGCACGCGTGGACGAGGCCGTGGAGGCCCACGGCCCCGGTCCGGTGTCCGCCGCCGCCGTCCGCATGCTCGCCGGTCGCACGACGGTCGAGGACGTGACCTCCGGCCTGGTGGGGACCCTCACCGGGGACGGCGAACACTTCAGCACCGAGGCCACCGGCGCCCTGGTGCTCACCGGCGTGTGGCACCGCACGGCCCTGGCCGCCGTGCGCGAGGCCCTCGGCCACGAGGACGCCGAGGTCCGCGCGGCGGCGCTCACGGTGCTGGGTGTGCGTGCCGAGGAGCTGCGCGCGGACCACGCCGTGGACCGTGCGCTGGTGGGCGAGGTCCATGACCGCTGTGGGGATGCCTCCCCGGAGGTCCGCGCCGCCGCCGCGACGGCCCTGGGCGAGCTGGCCGAGGGCCGGGACCTGGAGCTGGTGGTGCCGACGCTCACCACCCTGGTGATGGACGTGGACCCGGAGCTGGCGAACGCCGGCGAGCTGGCCCTCACCCGGGTGGCCGACCGCCTGGACCGCCCGGACCTGCGCGCCTCCACCGACTACTGAGGCCCCCGTCCGATGCAGTGCCCTCACTTCGACGCCGGCCGGTGCCGCTCGTGCGCCCTGATGGGCGTGCCCTACGCGGACCAGCTGACCCGCGCCGACGCCGAGGTCCGCGGCCTGCTGTCAGCGCACCTGAGGCAGGCCGAGACGGTCGGCGGCGGCGCCCTGCCGGCGACCCGCTGGGAGGCCCCGTTCGCCTCCGCCGAGTCCGGCTTCCGCAACAAGGCCAAGCTCGTGGTGACCGGCACGTCTGCCCGGCCGAGGCTCGGCATCCTGGACCCTGGCCAGCACCCCAGGCACCATGACGGCACCGGTCACGACCTGCGCGACTGCGGCCTCTACGCACCGGGCATGCAGACCGTGTTCGACGCCGTGGCGCGCTCCATCTCCCGGGCCGGCCTGACGCCCTATCACGTGGGCGCCCGCACCGGGGAGCTGAAGAACGTGATCGTCACCCTCTCCCCGGACGCCGAGTGCATGGTCCGCTTCGTCCTGCGCTCCACCGCCGAGCTGGAAGCCCTCCGCGCCGAGGTGCCCACGATGCGGGGCGAGCTGGCGGCCGCGGGCGTGCCGGCCGTCGTCGTGACGGCGAACCTGCTGCCGGCGCACGTGGCGCTGCCCGAGGGCGAGGAGGAGATCCCCCTCGCCGGAGACCGGACGCTGACCATGCGCCTCAACGGGATCGGCCTGCGCCTGCGCCCGCAGGGGTTCTTCCAGACCAACACCGCCGTGGCCTCCGCGCTCTACGCCGACGCCGCGCAGTGGGTGGACGAGGCCTCCTCCGGCGAGCACGGCGTGGCGGTGCGCCGGGTGTGGGACCTGTACTGCGGCGTGGGCGGGTTCGCGTTCCATCTGGCGAGCGAGGACCGCGAGGTGTGGGGCCAGGAGGTCTCCGCCGAGGCGGTCGCCGCCGCGCAGGAGACGGCCGCGGCCCTCGGCCTGGCCCACCGCGTGACGTTCGACGTCGGCGACGCCACCGCAGCACTTTCGTTCGGGAAACCGTCGAGTCCGGACACGCTTTCGTTCGGGAAAGAGTCGGGTTCTGGAGCACTTTCGTTCGGGAAAGAGTCGAGTCCGGACACGCTTTCGCGCACGACGCCGCAGACGGCCCCGGACGAAGCCCCCGACCCCCGCCGAGGCGACGGGCACGCGCAGGCGCCGGACGTCGTCGTGGTCAACCCGCCGCGACGCGGGATCGGCGCGGAGCTGTCCGAGGCGCTCGAGGCCTCAGGCGTCCGGCTGGTGCTCTACTCCAGCTGCAACGCGAAGACCCTCGCGCAGGACCTGGCGCGGATGCCGTCCTACCGGCTCGAGCGGGCACGGGTGTTCGACATGTTCCCGCAGACCGCGCACGCCGAGACGCTCGTGCTGCTGCGCCGCCGCTGAGCCCGGTCAGGCAGGACCGGTCCCTCCCTGCCGCCGAACCAGAAGAAACGGCTACTTCAGGGCCTCGCGAAGGGGCCGATTCTTCTGGTTCGGCGTGGGAGCGGGCACGGGCACGGGCACGGGCTCAGCCCAGCAGCCGGCCGATCGCCTGCACGGCCGCCGGCCCGGTCGGCTCGCCGTCCACCCACGGCACCTGCACCAGGGGCACGTGGGGCACCTGCCGCACGAGGTCCGCCACATGCCCGTCCTCCGCTCGCGCCCGGGCCGCCAGCACCTCTCCGACATCCTCCGGCGAGCGCCGGTTCACCACCAGCGCGGCCACGGCGATCCGGTCCTCGGCGAGCCGACGGCACAGCTGCACGGTCTCCAGCACGGGCATTCGCTCGGCGGTCAGCACCGGCACGAACGCGCACCGCCGCCCGTCGGTCAGCAGCGCCTCCATGTCCGCGAAGATCCGGCGCCGCTCGGTGAGGACCTCACGGATCCGCAGGTCGCGGCGCTCCTGCGCAGTCCGGGGCCCCTCGAGGCCGCGTCGACCGTCCAGACCGCGCATCGCGTCCGCGAACCGCTCGGTCCTGTCCCGCCGCGCGAGCAGTCCGTCCGCCCAGGCGCCCATGAGCGTGGGCAGCTCGAGCAGGCGCGCGGTGTGCCCGGTGGGCGCCGTGTCGAACACGACCACGTCGAACCGCTCCCGCGCCTCCAGGGCGATCCGGGAGATCCGCTCCAGCAGCGCCGCCTCATGCGTGCCGGGGGACGCCGCGGCCAGCCGGAAGTAGCGGTCGACCTCCCGGTGCAGGTGCTCAGGCATCAGGCCGCGCACCGTGTCCTTCACCGCGTCCAGGTGCCGCGCCGCCACGGCGTCCGGGTCCACCTCCAGCCCGACGACGGCTCCCCCGCCCTCCATGGTCAGCAGTTCCGTCTCACTGTCCCCCACCTGGGTGTCCCACAGGTGGCCGAGGTTGTGGGCCGGGTCGGTGGAGACCACCAGCACCCGTCGTCCCGCGGCGGCGAGGGCCGCGGCGGCCGCGGAGGCGACCGTCGTCTTGCCGACGCCTCCCTTGCCGCCGAAGAAGACGACCTCCCGGGAGGCGAGGTGCGCGGACAGGTGGGTGTCCGTCGTCGTGCTTCCCATGCCGGTGCACTCCTTCCCTCCGCCGAGCCAGAAGCTTCGGCTGGTTCACGGCCGCCCGAAGCAGCCGATTCCTCTGGTTCGGCGGATGCCCGGTTCGGCGGATGCTCGGTTCGGCGGACGCTCGGTTCGGCGG
>NZ_KV809449.1:23787-122391 GCF_001812555.1 Micrococcus sp. HMSC067E09
CTCGGTTCGGCGGACGCTCGGTTCGGCGGATGCTCGGTTCGGCCGCTGGCCCCCGGACCGGTCAGCAGCAGCTCACGGTGTCCAGCGGAGAGCGCTCCATGCCCATCCGCCGGTGCCACTCATGGAAGCGCTCGTAGACCACGGGCAGCAGCTCGACCGTGTAGTAGGCGGCGGGGTTGGGCACGCCGAGGGCGTCCGAGAAGACCATCATCATGAACAGGTCCTCCTCGTCCCTCCTCGCGCGGGCGAAGGTCTGCCGGTACGGACCGGCGTAGAACTCCTCCAGCCCGGCCGCGAGGGCCCTCAGGCGTGCCCCGAACCCCATGCCTGTGCTCCGCCTGCCAGGTCAGTCCCGGCGGGCGCCGGCGGGTTCGAAGGCGTCCTCGGCGTCCACGGCCTCGTCCTCCTCCGGGGTGACCGCCGGGCCCTTGCGGGCGGCGTTCATGGCGCCGAACGCGGTCACCAGCACCCAGAGGGCGCTGACGAGGATGACCACGTCCAGGACCAGCAGCAGCCAGTTCTGCTCGTTCCAGAACTGCACCATCTGCACGAAGAGGGCGTACACGGACACGAACGCCACGAACACCAGCGGGATCAGCACCGGCCACACCGGCCGGCGCAGCCGCAGCAGGATCACGGACACGATGGACAGGGTCAGCGCCGCCATCAGCTGGTTGGTGGTGCCGAACAGCGGCCAGATCACCATGCCGCCGGAGCCGTCCGCACCGGCGCCGAAGGCCAGGCCCATGGTCACGGCCATGACGATCAGGGTGGAGGCCAGCGTGCCGAGCTTCACCCCGGCGATCTGGCCGATCTCCGCCACCACGAAGCGCTGCAGGCGGACACCGGTGTCCATGGTGGTCGCGGCGAAGAGGACGGCCATGGTGGCGAGGATCGTGGAGGACAGGCCGGTGGGGATGCCCAGGCCCGTGTTGAGGATCTGGCCGCCGGCGGTCACGAACGCCCCGACGCCGCCCTCGCCGAAGGCCGAGTAGACCTCCTCCCAGTCGGCGAGGGTGCGGAAGCCGGCGGTGACGGCGATGATCGTGCCCAGCGAGAGGAGTCCTTCGCCCACGGCGCCGAAGTAGCCGACGAACCGGGCGTCGGTCTCCTTGTCGATCTGCTTCGAGGAGGTGCCGGAGGAGACGATGCCGTGGAAGCCGGAGATCGCGCCGCACGCGATGGTGACGAACAGCAGCGGCAGGATGCCGGGGGTGCCTTCCGGGACGTTCTCGTTGTAGAACGGGGCGACCACGGTGGGCGAGGAGACGATGATCGCCGCATAGAGGATGCCCAGACCGATGAACAGCTGCAGGCCGTTGATGTAGTCGCGCGGCTGCAGGAGCATCCACACCGGCAGGAGCGAGGCGATGCCGGCGTAGATGAAGAGGACGACGATCCAGAACGCACCCGCGGACAAGCCGAGGATCGTCTCGGGCAGCACGATCGGGAACCGGTCTCCGAGCAGCATGAGGCCGTAGAGGGCGACCACGCCGACCACGGAGACCAGCGGCAGGTTCCACTTGAAGCGGTAGATCGCCTGGCCGATCAGCAGCGCCACCACGATCGCGCCCCAGGTGGGGATCACGGCGGTCGGGGTGGAGACGAGCAGTCCGGAGATCACCACGGCGAACGCGGCGTTCACCATGAGCAGCAGCAGGAAGATCACGACCAGGAACAGGTTGCGGCCGTGCTTGCCGATGTACTTGCCGGAGAGCGTGCCGATCGACTGCGCCTTGTTGCGGCCGGAGGCCCAGAGCGCGCCGAGGTCGTGCATGCCGGCGAAGAAGACCGTGCCGAGGGTGACCCAGAGGAAGGCCGGACCCCATCCCCAGATCACCGCCACCGCCGGTCCGACGATGGGCGCCGCGCCGGCCACGGAGGTGAAGTGGTGCCCCCAGAGGACCAGCTTGTTGGTGGGGACGAAGTCCACGCCGTCCTCATAGCGGTGGGACGGCATGGTGTAGTCCGGGTCGAGCCGGTAGACCTTCTTGGCCAGGAAGCGTGAGTAGAGCAGGTAGCCGGCGACGATCATCGCGATGCCGACCAGGGCCAGGACGAGGGAGTTCATGGCGGGGACTCCTCTTGGTGTGGGGAATGCGGGGACAACGGTGATCGCCACCACAGTACGGGACGACCACCCCCTTCGGGTGACACGTCTCACCGCAGCGCGCCGGGAAAGGGGTGACACCGCCCCGTCGCCCCGTTCTACGCTGGTGCGGATGCAGACCGCAGGGCCCGACGACGGCCCCTCCCCTCCGACGTGAAGGCACGCCTGACGCCCATGCAGACCCAGAAGCTCACCCCGGCCCCGATCCAGGACCGCAACGCCCGCCGCCATCGACTGCGCCGCTACCGCGCGGTGATCTTCGACATGGACGGCGTCATCACGGACACCGCCTCGGTCCACGCGAAGGCGTGGAAGGAGCTGTTCGACCAGGCCCTGCCGTCCGTGGGCGCCCTGCCGGAGAACGCGGACGCCGTGGCCGCAGACCCGAGCGCGCTGCGCGAGTTCGACCTCAACGGCGACTACCTGCACCACGTGGACGGCCGCCCCCGCGAGGACGGCGTCCGCTCCTTCTTCGCCTCCCGCGGCCTGACCGTGCCGGAGGCCGACGCCCCGGACGCCCGCCCGGACCTGACCGTGCAGGCCCTGGCCGAACGCAAGCAGGGCTTCTTCGAGGCCGTGCTGGCCCGGGACGGCGCCCGCGTGTTCCCGGAGGCCGTGGAGCTGCTGGAGAACCTGCACCGCAAGGGTGTGCCGGTGGCGCTGGTGACCTCCTCGAAGAACTCCCGCGCCGTGCTCACCGCCGGCGCGGTGCTGGACCACTTCCCCGTGATCGTGGACGGCCACACCGCCGTGGAGAGGAACCTACCCGGCAAGCCCCACCCGGCGATGTTCTGGGAGGCCGCCCGCATCCTCGGCGTGGACCCGGCGGACGCCATGGTGCTCGAGGACGCGGTCTCCGGTGTGAAGGCCGCCGCGGACGGCCGCTTCGGCCTGGTGGTCGGTGTGGACCGCGAGCCCGAGCTCGGCAAGGCCCGCCTGAAGGACGCCGGCGCGCACATCGTGGTGGAGGACTTCGGCGCCCTCGAGCTGGAGAAGCGCACCGCGGCCCCGTTCGACGCCGCCTGGGTGCTGCGCTGGGACCACTTCGACGCGGCGTCGGAGGGCACCCGCGAGGTGCTCTGCACCCTGGCCAACGGCTACTGGGGCACCCGCGGCTCCGTCCCGGGGACCCGCATCTCCTCCGTGCACTACCCGGGCTCCTACATGGCCGGCGTGTTCAACCGCCTGACCTCCCAGGTGCAGGGCAAGTCGGTGGACACCGAGCACATGGTGAACATCCAGGACTGGACCCCGCTGGTGGTCACCCCGGAGGGCGGGAAGCCGCTGCTGCCCGGGGACGAGAACATGGTGGACTTCCTCCAGGAGATGGACCTGCGCCGCGGCGTCCTGTCCCGGACCATGGTGTTCGAGGACGAGCAGGGCCGCCGCACCACCGTGCACACCCGCCAGTTCCAGTCCCTGGCCAACCGCCACATCGCCGCCCTCGAGTTCACCGTGACCGCGGAGAACTGGTCCGGCGAGGTGTGTGTCCGCTCGATGATCGACGGCCGCGTGGCCAACCTGAACGTCTCGGACGACCGCACCCTGGCCAACCGCCACCTGCGCCCTGTCCAGGCCCGCGAGGTGGACGGGGAGACCGTCCTGCTGGAGACCCGCACCAGCCAGTCGGACATCCGCATCGCCATGGCCACCCGCACCCGTCAGGTGGCCCCGGTGGGCCACACCCAGCCGATCCGCCGCGCACTGGACGACTGCTCGGACATGGTGGCCGGCCAGGACATCGAGCTGCACGTGGAGCAGGGCGTCCCGCTGGTGTTGGAGAAGGTCGCCTCCGTGGCCAACACCCATGACCACGCGCAGTCCTCCGCCTCCGAGTCCGCGATCAAGACCCTGCAGCGCTCCCCGGGCTTCCGGAACCTGCTGACGGTGCACGAGCAGCGCTGGGGCCAGAACTGGGACCGCTTCGCCGTGCGCATCGACCTGGCGGAGCAGTACTCCCATCAGCGCCGTTCCACCGCGCAGCTGGCCCCGGGCGAGGAGTTCGTGAACCCGGAGTTCTCCGCCGGCGTCTCCCGTTCGGTCGGCTCCGCCGCGCAGATGGGCAAGGACGGCGCCTCCCTGCGCCAGCAGCTGGCCCTGAACCTGCACACCTTCCACGTGCTGCAGTGCGCCTACGGCAAGCGCCGTGACCTGGACGCCACCGTGGGCGCCCGTGGCCTGCACGGCGAGGGCTACCGGGGCCACATCTTCTGGGACGAGATCTACATCTTCCCCATGCTGACGCTGCGCCGCCCGGAGATCACCCGCGGCCTGCTGATGTACCGCTACCGCCGCCTGAACGAGGCTCGCGCCAACGCCCGCGCCGAGGGCTGGGCCGGTGCCATGTACCCGTGGCAGGGCGGCTCGGACGGCCGCGAGGAGACCCCCACCGAGCTGTGGAACCCCCGGTCCCAGATGTGGATGCCGGACAACTCCCACAACCAGCGGCACGTCTCCCTGGACGTGGCCTACTCGGTGCTGAGGTACATCGAGGTCACCCAGGACCAGTCCTTCATCCAGGACTACGCCGCGGAGATGCTGGTGGAGATCTCCCGCTTCTTCACGTCCATGACGCTGAAGAACGAGGAGACCGGCCGCTATGAGATCCACGGCGTGATGGGCCCGGACGAGTTCCACGACGGCTATCCGGAGACCCCCGGGTCCGGCCTGCGCAACAACGCCTACACCAACGTGCTGACCTCCTGGCTCCTGACCCGCACCGCGGAGCTCGTGCGCTGGCTGGACACCCTGGACGAGCCGCTCACCGAGATGATGGAGATCACCGAGGAGGAGATCGAGCACTGGGAGCACATCGCCTCCCGCCTGACCGTCCCGTTCTTCACGGAGGGCGAGGAGGCCGGCATCCCGGCCCAGTTCGAGGGCTACCAGGACCTGCTCGAGTTCGACTGGGACGGCTACCGCGCCAAGTACGGCAACATCGGCCGCATGGACCTGATCCTGCAGGCCGAGGGGGACGCCACCAACCGGTACAAGCTCTCCAAGCAGGCCGACGCCCTCATGCTGACCTACCTGTTCAGCCCCGAGGAGCTGGACGACATCCTCCAGACCATGGGCTACGAGCTGCCGCGGGAGGCCTTCGCCCGAACGGTGGAGTACTACGCGGCCCGCTCCACCCACGGCTCCACGCTGTCCCGCCTGGTGCACGCCTGGGTCACGGCCCGCACGGACCCGGACACCTCCTGGGACCTGTTCACCGAGGCGCTGGAGTCCGACCTCTCGGACACCCAGGGCGGCACCACCCGTGAGGGCATCCACCTGGGGCTGATGGCCGGCACGGTGGACACCGTGATCCGCTGCTACGCGGGCCTGGAAACCCGCGACGAGGTGGTCAAGGTCAACCCGGTGCTGCCGCGTCAGCTGCCGGGCGCCACGTTCACCATCCGCTACCGCGAGCAGCCGATCAAGATCCACATGACCCAGCAGCAGGTCACGGTCACCGCGCAGCAGGGCATGATCCGCCCGGTGGACATGATCGTGGCCGGCGAGGAGCTCACCCTGCAGCCCGGCGGCGAGGTGACCGTCCCGCTCCACGGCTGAGCCGCACCGCAGACCTGTGAAGGCTCCCGACGCCCCGGTGCGTCGGGAGCCTTCCGGTGGGGGCCGTCGTCGGGAAACCGGTGGTGCTTCCCGACGACGGCCGCCCGCCTTCCGGAAAAACTCGCCTCAGCGGGTGGGCAGCTCCGCGCTGACCACCCAGCGGAGGCCGAGCTCGGAGTCCAGGTCCGGGCCGGCGGTCAGACGGCCGCCGAAGACGGCGACGCGCTCGTGCATGCCGGCCAGGCCGAAGCCAGAGGGAACGCAGCGGCGACGGCGACGCTCCGGCTCCCCCTCAGTCCTCTCGCCGGACTCGGCGCACTGGTCCAGCGGGCTGGAGACCTCCAGGTCCAGGTGCCCGTCGTGCAGGGCGGAGTGCAGCACCACCAGGCCGCCGGCGGTGGCGTGCTTGAGGATGTTGGTGGTGGCCTCCTGGAGCAGGCGCAGCACCGTGAACTCCAGGGACGGCGGCAGGTCCTCCAGGTCACGCAGGTCCCGCTCCACCCGGAAGCCGGCGTCCTCGAGCCGGCCTGCGAACTCCTCGATCCGCGCGCAGAGGTCCTGGACGCCGTCCGCGCCCACGGTGGCCGCATTGCGGTCCGTGCCGCGCAGCGCGGTGAGCATGCGGCGCAGGTCCACCAGGGACTGGCGGGCGGCGCTCTCGATCGCCTGCTCCGAGCCGCGGCGGCGGTCCGGGTCCTCGGTGGTCTGCAGCATGGCGGCCTGCATGGAGATGATGGTGAGGCCGTGGGCCACCACGTCATGCAGCTCCGCGGCGATGCGCTGGCGCTCCGCCTCGGCGGCCTCGCGCTCCCGCTGGGCCGCGGTCTCGAGGGCGGCCTGCTGTGCGCGGGCGCGCAGGCGAGCCCGGCGGATGATCAGCGCCGGGACGGTGGTGCAGGCGGCGAGGCCGGTGAGGATCACCATGTCCACGCCCTCCGGGTCCCACGGGGACACCGCGAGGCCGACCGCCAGCAGGGCCAGGTAGGCGATGCCGATGCCCACGGCGAAGCGCCGTCGAGAATAGCGGGCCACCACGGGGGCCACGAACACGGCGCCGGCGATGGGGGCGAAGACGTCCACGAGGTTGTTGTCCAGCCGGGTGGACAGTGCGACGAACAGCGCCATGTAGAGCAGCGTCGTCAGGGCGCCGACGCTCGGCTGGAGCATCACCAGGATGGTCAGCAGCGCCGGCGCCCAGTTGACGACCATGTCCGCGTAGGGGCTGATCACCGGCTCCAGATCGGCCGGGTCGACCTCGAGTTCCTTCGCCAGGTCAGTGCTGTCCATGCCGATGCCCCAGACCTCTTCCAGGACGGTGGTCAGCAGGTCGACGCCCATCAGCAGCAGGCACACCGTGATGACGGTGATGCGGATCCAGCGGCGGACCGGCTCGGCCTGCAGCCAGTGGGGCAGCCGGGACGCCGGGGCCGGATCCGCACTCATGCGAAGGATCCGGGACGTGCCGCTGTGGGCGGGCGGGGCGGTCATCCGATCTCGACCAGGCCGGCGCGGGCGGCGCGGATGAGGACCTGCACACGGTCCCGGACACCCCACTTCTCCATCACATGGCCCAGGTGGGACTTCACGGTGGCCTCGGCGAGGAACAGGGCGGAGGCGATCTCCGCGTTGGAGGAGCCGTGGGCGAGCTCGCGGACCACGTCCAGCTCGCGGGCGGTGAGGCGCTCGAAGTCCTGCAGCGGCTCGGCCGGGTCTGCTGAGGCGGAGGCCTCCGGGCCGGCGGAGGTGACGGCGTCGATGAGGTCCCGTGCCACCCCGGCGGAGAACACGGCGTCCCCGGCATGGGCCTTGCGGACGGCGTCCACCACCTCGGTGGGTGGGGCGTCCTTCACCAGGTAGCCGGCGGCGCCGGCGCGCAGGGCGGGGACCAGGTACTGCTCGGAGGAGAAGGTGGTGATGGCCAGGACCTTGGTGTCCGGCAGCTCGGCGGTGACGGCCTCGGTGGCGGCCACGCCGTCCATCACCGGCATCTGCATGTCCATGAGGATCACGTCCGGGCGGTGGGTGCGGGCCGCTTCGAGGCCCGCCTTGCCGTCCGCGGCGCCGGGCACCGTCCGCATGTCCTCCGCGAGCGAGACGAAGTGCTCCAGGGCCGTGCGCATGAGCTCCTGGTCGTCCACCACCATCACCGTGATCATGGGCTCCAGCCTAGGTGGGCTGCGGGCGGGCGCGGCACCGACGAAAGTGGGGAGTCGGCGTGGGCCGGAGCGGCCCGGCTCCACGGGCCGTCGCCCTTCTGTGGCGCGAGCCGTTCACCCCGCGGCCAGCGGCAGCAGCAGCGCGGTGGCGGCGGCCATGACGGCCAGGGTGATCAGCACGGTCGGCCCGGCCACGGCCACCAGGTTCCGGCGCGTCGGCAGCAGACCCGGAGTGCCCTCGCGGTGCTCGGCGCCCGCCAGGCGTGAGGCCAGCTCGATGCGCGCCGGGCACGTGATGACCGCCCAGCTCGCCGCCGAGCAGTGCATGGCCGTCAGCCACAGCGGCGAGACGCCGAGCGCCTGCGCAGTGCTCGCCTGCAGCGGCGCGAACATCGCGTTCGCCCCCGTGGCGGACGCGGTCACGTACCCGCTCAGGCCCGCCACGAACGGGGACAGCCACAGGAACACCCCGCCCAGGGCGCCGAGTCCGCGGGCCATCTCCTCCGCGAGCCCACCGCCGGTCAGGGCATAGCCGAAGGCGATGTACAGGGCCGTGGGGATGGCGGTGGCCACCCACAGCCGCACGGTCTCCCGCCCCACCAGCCGTCGCCGGTCCGCGTCCAGGCGCAGCACCGCAACCCCGATCGCCGCGCCCAGCAGCGCCCACGTGGCCGGCGAGCGCAGGAACGGCCCCAGCGCCCCCAGCGGGAGGGCGGCCTTCGCCGCGGTGCCGGCGATCGTGCCGGCCATCAGCACCAGGTAGGGAGTCAGCTCGCGCAGCGGCAGCCCCGGCGTCCCGACGACGGCCGCTCCCCCACCGTCGCCGCCCTCGCCCGGGTGCCCCGCGGCGGTGGAGGCGCCGTTCCGCGCGGCGCGGGCAGACCGCCGCCCGAGCAGGGCCCGCCAGGCCAGCGCCATGACCAGGCCGGCCGTGGCGCCGGCGGGCGGGGTGCCCAGCAGGGCGTTCGCCCCGAGGAGCAGGCCCGCGTAGACCAGGGCGGAAGCCACCGTCACGGGGAGCCACCGCGTCAGGAGGGCGGACAGAGGAAGGAGGGGGCCGTCGTCGTGACGGTCCGCGCGGGAGCCGCGCACGATCAGCGCCGTCACCACGCCTGCGGCCACCGCGGGGATGACGTTGAAGACCGCCGTGGCCATGCCGAACTGACGGAAGTCCAGGCCCGTGAGCTGCGCACCGAGCAGGGCCCCCGGCGCCATGGAGCCCCACGGGTTCACGGACAGGCCGACCAGGGCCAGGCACGCGGCACGGAACGGCGTGAAGCCGAGGGTGATCAGCAGCGGGAGGCACACGATCACGCCCACACCGAAGCCGGTCACGGACTCCAGGAACGGCACCACCCCGTGGACCATCATCAGCGCGGTGGCCAGGCCGGGCCCGGTGCCGCCGGAGAGCCATCGGCCGAGCGCCGCGTGCCCGCCTCCGCGCTCCATGACGCGGGCCAGGGTGATGCCGCCGGCCATGATCGCCAGGACCTCCACGAGGATCGGCCAACCGCGGGCGAACGGGGCGGCGAGCTCGGCGGCGGGTGTGCCGAGGGCCGTGGCGCCGAGGACGAGCGCGCTGACCGTGCCGGCTGCAGGGGCCACCCAGCCGGGCAGCGGGCGGGTGAGCAGGATCAGCGTGAGCAGGACGGGCAGGCAGGCCAGCAGGGCGAGCATGGGTGGTCCTCCTCTAAGGTTGCGGGGCGGATGCGGGCGACGATGACGACGAGAAATAGGCAGACCTGCGCCGGCTTCCACGTCAGGCCAGTCTGCCGAGGGTCTGCCGCACCCTCTGTGCGAATTCTGGGCATCCTGCCTTCCGAAGTGCATCGTCAAGCTGGGCGTGCCCGGGCTTCTTCGACCAGTAGTCGAACTGGATCTTGACGAGGGGCAGGAGGCAGTGTGGGTTCGAGTCGGTCACGAGGATGAAGAAGTCGTCCGGTGAGATGACGTCGTAGTGCTCCAGGTCCGGGGTCGTCGTGATGTCGGACGGCGCGTTGTAGGTGAGCACCAGATCAGCACGCCCCGCCACCGCCGCAGCATGGACGTGGTAGTCATGCTCATCCGTACCAGTGAAGTCCAGGACGCCTGAGAAGTCCGCCAGGACCTCGTCCATCATGCCGCTGATCTTCTCCACACGATCGCGGATCGCTCCACCCTCCTTGCGGGGATGGCTGCGTCGGAGCGCGTGGATCGCCTCCGCCTGGATGTCATGCGTGACGTGCAGTTGGAACATGCCCTCATTGGACTCACGCAAGAAGTGCAACCAGTCCAGCGTCGTGCGGCTGACCAGCACATTCGCGTCCACAAGTACTCTGCGCGTCATGATGTGGATCCCCAGCGGTCCGTGTTCACCACTGAGGGGTGCGATGCCTGCACCGCACCCCTGCAGGAGGTTCGCGCCTCAGCTCCAATCCTGGTCGCTTTCACGCAGAGCGGTGAACGCCGCACGACGCTCCTTTGCCCGTTCCTCTCGCAGAGCGAAGACGTCACCGCGCTTGAAACGGGTATGGCTCCCCACCTTGAAGCTGGCGATGCGCCCTTCGCCGACCCACTTCATGAGGGTCGGGCGAGATACGCCCAACATCTCCGCGGCAACAGTGCTGGTCAGCTCTTCCGGGACGCGTCCGACCGACGCTTCACCGGTCTCGGCCACGGCGGCGAGCGTCCCCAGCAACATCTTCTGGATGCGGTCCGGAAGTTCGATCTCGCTGCCGTCCGGCCCACGGAGGACCAGAGTGGCCCCTTGGGGTCGAGGAGTCTCCACCGCCAGCTGGACGTCCACGTCGTCAATGGTGATGTTGTCTCGCGTCAGCATGCCGGTCATGCGAGACCTCCTTCCTGCTGTCGGCGCACCACCCTAACGGGTTTTCACTTGTAACTGCAACACGGGCGCGGGTGTCCCGCTCTCCGTCTCGGTCCCTGGACCCTGCTGTCGACGGCGGCCTACCGTGGCGGCATGCGCGAGCCTCAGACTTTCCCTGCACCGGACTCCGGTCTCCCCGCCCTGGCCGCCCTCGCCGCGGCGCCGGTCCCGGTGGTGGCCGCACCGATGGCCGGCGGGCCGTCCACGCCCGAGCTGGTCGCGGCCGTGATCCGTGCCGGCGGTTCCGGCATGCTCGCCGGCGGCATGAAGACGCCGGACGCCGTCCGCGCCGAGGTGGAACAGGCGCGGGCGCTGCTCGGACAGGCGGCGCAGCCGTCGTCAGCAGGGCGGTCTGGGGCGGGCCCTTCCTCCCCTGACATGCGTCCCGACGACGGCGCCGACCTCCGCCTCGGCGTGAACCTCTTCGTCCCGGACGCCGTGAACACCCGTGTGCCCGCCCGGGACGGGCGCGCCGCCGCGGCCCGGCGGCGCGAGGTGACGGCCTTTGCCAAGCGGCTGCGTCCGGTGGCGGCGAGGCTCGGCGCTGCGGTGCCCACCGCGGAGGAGGCGACCCCGGACCCGGAGTCGGAGCAGGCGCAGTTCGAGCAGTTCCTGGCGCTGGCCGAGGAGCAGGCCTGGCCGTGGGTGACCTTCACCTTCGGTCTGCCCGGCCCGGAGGTCTTCGCGCGGCTCGTCGACGCCGGAGTGGCCCCCGGCGTCACGGTGACGGACGAGGCGGAGGCGCGGGCCGCCGTCGGGAACGGGGCGCGGCTGCTGGTGGTGCAGGGGCCGGACGCCGGCGGGCACCGAGGCACGCTCGACCCGGCAGCCGAGCCGGGGACCGCGCCCCTGGAGGAGGTGGTCCGTAAGGTTCGGACGGCGTGCCCGTCGGTGCCGCTCATCGCGGGCGGAGGGATCGCCGCCGCAGACCAGGCACGGGCGGCTCTGGAGGCCGGGGCGGATGCCGTGCAGGCCGGCACGGCGTTCCTGCGCACCCCGGAGGCGGGGACGTCGGCGGCGCACCGGGCGGGGCTGGCACGGGCTGCGGAACGCGACGGTCTCCTGCACGGAACCACCTCGGGACCCGACGGTCTCCCGAACGAAAGCGCTCCAGAACCCGACTCTTTCCCGAACGAAAGCGCTCCGGGGTGGGCGGACACCACCGTGACCCGGGCGTTCACCGGCCGGTGGGCCCGCGGGCTGACCGTGCCCTTCATGGCCGAGTTCGCGGACGCACCGGCGGCCTACCCGGAGGTCAACGTCCTCACCGGCGCCCTGCGCAAGGCCGCCGCAGCGGCGATGGACCTGGACGCCGTGCACCTCTGGGCCGGCACCGGCGCACAGAAGGCACGGCAGGTCCCGGCCGCCGAGGTGGTGCGGTCGCTCGCGCCCTGAACGCAGTGGGGACGGGCCGGTCACCGCGGGCGGACCCGTTCTGCCGGCGAGGGGCCAGTATTCCGACGGTTTCCCGAACGAAAGCGCTCCAGAACTCGACGGTCTCCCGAACGAAAGCGCTTCGGAACTCGACGGTTTCGCGAACGAAAGCGCAGTGGGGGTGGGATCAGACCGTGGTCTGACGTGCCGGCCCCGCCGTCGCTCCTACGCTGGACACCATGAACCCGCTGCGCCGCATCGACGCATTCCACCGCGAGCACCCGTTCGCCTCGGATGTGATCGTGGCGTGCACGATGCTGGTGTTCCAGGTGGCCATGCCCTACCTGATGTTCGCCCCCGGCGGCGGCATGTTCGGCGTGCCGGACACCCCCGGTCCGCTGGTGATGATCGATGCCGTCGTAGACGCCGCGCTCGTGAGCACCTGGGCGTTCCGCCGCCGCGCCCCGGTGGCGGCGGTCCGCTGCGCCGTCGCCCTGTGTCTGGTGATGCTGCTGATCGGCCCCGACTTCAGCCTCTCCTTGATCGTGGTGCCCATGTACGTGCACCACGCCGCCGCCACCTTCAGCCGCCGCGGCTCCCTCATCGTCCTGGCCATCGCCCTGGCCGGCGCCGTGGCCCGCGGCGTGAAGACCGGCTGGTTCCCCCGGATGACGATGATCGCTGGGGTCCCGGCCAGCAGCGAGGCGCCGCTGATCGCCCTGGCCATCGCCATCCCCTGCGCGGCCGTGGTCCTGGCGGCCTGGGCCTACGGCGACGTGGTCCGCACACGCCTGATCGCCGTGCGCGCCACGGAGGACCGGGCCCACCGGCTGGAGGTGCAGGCCCAGCAGGAGCGTGAGCTCGCCGCCGCGGACGAGCGCAACCGCATCGCCCGGGAGATGCATGACATCGTCTCCCACTCCCTGCAGGTGATGATCTCCCAGGCCGACGGCGCCCGCTACGCCGCCGCCGCCCGGCCCGAGATCGCCGTGCAGACCCTGGAGACCATCTCCGGCACCGGCCGCTCCGCCCTGGCCGAGATGCGCGCCCTGCTCGGCGTGCTCCGCCCCGCCACCGACACGGACGTGCCCGCAGGGTCGGACGCCTCCGCCCCCGGCCCCGACCCCACGGCGGCGCCGGGTGCGGCCGCGCAGGGGGCGGGGCCGTCGCCGGGAAGCGGGCAGAGCCAGGCCGCGCCGCTGCGGCCCCAGCCCACCCTGGCGGACCTGGACACGCTGGCCGAGACGATGCGCCTGTCCGGGCTCGAGGTGACGATGCAGTCGGTCGGCGAGCGCCGGAGGAACCTGCCGGCCGGCGGCGAACTGGCGGCCTACCGCATCGCGCAGGAGGCCCTGACCAACACCCTCCGCCACGGCGGACCGGGCGTCCGGGCCCGGATCACCCAGACCTGGACCGCGGACGGCCTCGAGCTTGTGGTGGACGACGACGGCCACGGCGCCGCCGCCTCACCCGGCACCGCCGGCACGGCCAACGGCCTGCGCGGCATGGCCGAACGGGCCCGCCTCTTCGGCGGCACCCTCGAGGCCGGCCCGCCCTCCACCGGCGTGGGCTGGCGGGTCACCGCGCGCCTGCCCTACGAGGCGCAGTGACGTCGGCGTCTGGCCGCTCTACGAAGATGACCGCGAGGACGGCGCACACCGTGAGAAGTGTGTAAAACTGGCATCGACGACAGAGGGGCCCACGGGAAGTCCCGCTGAGACGACAGAGGGGAGTTTGCCGTGCTCAAGGTGGAGATCGTCCCTTGGGACGTCCATGAGGCCCTGACGGGTGCGGTGGAGGCCGGGCGGAGCCTCGACGAGGCAGCCGCCGCCGCCGTCGACGGCGGTGAGGACGTGGCCGGGGCCTTCGGGACGGCCGCTGCAGCGCAGGCGGCTTTCGCCGAGTTCTGGGCCGCGCGCGACCGATTGGGGTCCTTTGCTGCGGAGACGATCTACCACCAGATCGACCAGGTCTCGCGGGCAGCTGCCTCGTTCATCTCGATGGATCAGGACATGTCCACGAAGGCCGAGCAGACCGTCAGCACTGCTGAAGCCGCCTCGATCACCGACAGCTGGGCGCGACGATGAGCATCCCGCCGCTGCACACACTGCCCGAGATCGACGTCGAGACCTCCGCCCTCCGCAACGGTGCCGATGCCATGGACACCGAGAGCCGCCACGTGAAGGAACGGTTCGAGGAGGCACAGGATTCCTGGAAGGGCTTGCACAGTTCCTATCACCACGAAGGTACGCAGGAACAGGTCTGGGTAGGACTGGACCTCCTCGAGGCACCGCTCGATGAATGGCATGCCGCCCTGAAGGATGCAGCAATCGCCACCACGACACTTGCCGACGCCGTGGACGGGCTCCTGGTGCGCCGCACCTTCCTCCTTCTGCAGGCAGGCCCACTCGAGTTGGCACGCACCGCGGCACTGAGCTCCGGCGATCCAGAGCAGATCTCCTCCGTGACGGCCAGGGTCACGGACTACAACGAGGATGTCATCGTCCTGGAGACCGACTGGACCGCAGTCCAGCAGGACTACGCCGCCACTCTGCAGGGCATCTCCGGTGGAGAGAACGCGGACCTGCCTGCCGGCAGGGGGGGCTTCCGCCAATGTCTGAACTGGTCCGGACTCGCCGATTCTGTCGACGTCGCGATGCGAACGCGGGATCCCGCGTGGATCGCCGCGGAATTGGCCGCGATGAATGCAGCGCAGCTCCGCAGGTGGCTCACTGAGAATCCCGACCTGGCCGAAAAACTCGTGGACAACCGCCTCCCCGAGCACCCCGCTCCCGGTTCGCCCGAGGCACGGATGAAACAGGCCATCGAAGCCCATGATCCCCACCACTTGCGACAGGGCGTTGACGAGGTGGCAGGCGCTTGGGAGTCCCTCTTGGCGGCCGACCGGCAACGACTGCTGCTGACGTACCCCTACGTGTTCGGCAATCTCAACGGGGTCTCCATCGAAGAGCGGGCAATCGTCAACGAGATCACCGTGGCTGGTCTTCGACATAAAGTCGAAGACCAGCTCGAACCATATAAGCATGAGCCCTCGTGGTCGGAGCTGTATCCCGGCCCCGGAAACGTCCACAAGCTTCAATCGCACAAAAGTGAGTGGCACACCGAACGCCTCCGGCTCGAAGCTCAGAAGGATGGCCTCGACGATGCGTGGAGGGCGTATCAGAACGACCGCGACCGTTACGCAGACGACCGCCGAACCACGGGCGATGAATATCGCGTGCTGAGCGCCTCGCTGGAGGGTGAGGGGCAGATCTCCACGATCCGCGGCAGACTCTCCGCAGAGACCAAAAACGTCGTGGCGTTCACCCCGGGAACCCACACCGATATGGGCTCCGTCGGCAACTACAACGAGGTCGTCAACGCCATGGGTCAGGGCCGTCCAGACACGGTGGAAATCTACTGGGCGGATGGCCAGTTCCCCGGGAAAACGGATCCTCACACCGGAGAGGACACCTTCGGCTCCCTCATCTCGGACAACGCCACCCCGGACTTCGCGGAGCGGGACGCGGCAAGCCAGTCGGCCTTCGACCGTGCTATCGACCGCGAGGCCGTCAATGCGACGCAGACGTGGGTTGCGCACTCGGCTGGCGCGTCCAAGCAGGGCACCGCGGAGCGAGAAGGTCTGACGGCGGACAAGGTCCTCTACATGGCACCGGCGGGGACCGGCCACGACGTTGCCTCCACGGCGGATGTAGCCAGCCCCCACGCCCACCGTGCCATGATTCAGTCTCGTACAGACAAGATCGCCATCGCCCAGGACCTGGGCGGAGGAGCCAACGGCGGTGGACTCTTCACCGGCGGGCACCCTGACCGATTGATGGGTGCCGTCCGACTCGAGGCCGGACTCATGGAGGACGGACGACGAGTCCAATACCAAGAGACCTGGGGGCACAATGCGGTTCTCGCCAAAGAATCAACCGCAGTGAAGAATGCGACTGCTTTCATCTACGGCGAGGATGTCACCCTCTACGCCGGGGACAACGGCCTCTTCCACGATGCCCTCGAGGACCAGGGCATCAAAAACCAGAGTGACTTCAAAAAGGTTCCCTATGACCGCGTTTTCCACTGAGAAACCCTTAGCCTGGATCGGCAGCATCACACTCATCGGAGGACTCGCCATGGGCTGCAGCTCAACAGAACCGCCTACTCCAGCCGACACCGACGGGTCCGCGCCGGCATCGTCGCAGACTCCGGCCCCCTGGCCCCCGCCTGAGGCGGACCGCTCCGAGCAGGAGAATGAAAAGTTCTCCGCCCGGCAGCTGCAGACGGTGGAGAAGGACCTGCCCGACCTGGCCCGTTCCATGGGAGCCAAGACGATCTACACCTTGCGCGAAGAGACGTGCCAGCTCACCGCCGGCCCGCTCCAACGGCCACGACTGACCAGAATCAAGGGCATCGTCGAGGTGGACGTCCGTGACGAGGAGGTCGCGCGCAAGGTAGGCGCCTCCGTCCGCACCCAGGCCGAAAGACAAGGCTGGATCACCCGCCCCGAAGAAGACTGGGGCAGCGGAGCCGGCCCCGCCTTCTACCAGGGCTACCACCCCGACCTCGAACTCACCTTGACCCTCACGTATCGCGACGACGGTGAACGCCCGCGCACAATCTTGCACGCGACCGGCCAGTGCTTGGAGATGCCGAAGGGACACCTGATGACCGTCTCCCGCCTGGACCGCCGGGCTATCGTCCACGCCGACGGCGACGGAGTCGACACCCACCAGGTCCCCGACGCGCAACAGGGCCCAGTCCCACTGCCGGAGTCCACCCAGACCCCGGCGCCCACCGGACCCGAAGGCGTCACCGCGGAAGAGCCCCACGACCCCGACGCCCCCACGCCCTCCCCGACGTCCACCAAGGGCTTCCTCGACGACGCCGTCCGACGCCCCTGAGATACTCGGCACTATGAGCAGCAAAGAGGGGACCATGGCCGCCCCAACACCCCTCCCACCGATCCATGTGGCTCTCGTGGACGACCAGCAGCTGATCCGCTCCGGGCTGGCCATGCTCATCGGCTCGCAGCCGGACCTGGAGGTGGTGGCCGAAGCCTCCACCGGCCGGGAGGCCGTGGGCTCGCCGGCCGTCGCCCGGGCGGATGTGGTGCTCATGGACGTGCGTATGCCGCAGATGGACGGCATCGCGGCCACCGAGGCGCTGCTGGCCAAGCCGGACGCCCCACGGGTGGTGGTGCTGACGACCTTCGACCTGGACGAGTACGCCCTGGACGCCATCCAGGCCGGCGCCTCCGGATTCCTGCTCAAAGACGCGCCGCCGGAGGAACTACTCGCCGCGATCCGGACCGTGCACCGGGGCGACGCCGTGATCGCTCCGTCCACCACCCGCCGGCTGCTGGAGCACATGGCACCGCGGCTGCAGGCCGAGCACGCGGTGGACGAGCACGGGGCCGTGGAGCGGCAGGCGATCGAGACCCTCACCCCGCGCGAGCGCGAGGTTCTCGTGCTCATGGCGCAGGGGGCGTCCAACATGGAGATCGCCGCGGAGCTGGTGCTCTCCGAGGCCACCGTGAAGACCCACGTGGGCCGTGTGCTCGCGAAGCTGCAGGCCCGGGACCGCGTACAGGCCGTGGTCAGCGCCTACCGCGCCGGGCTCGTGCGCCCCTGAGCGCGGCGGCCGCCCCGTCCGTCAGCCGCAGCCGGCGCCGCCTCCTCGCCGCGTCCCGGCTTCCTACTTCAGAACGACCCCCGGCGCGCAGAGTTCATCCTGACGAGGGTGCCGCGCTGCCGGCGCAGCGGAGCAGACTGGTCTGCACGAGCCCGGCACCACGCCGTGAGTCCGGCACCGCGCCGGCAGACCCGAAGGAGGACCCATGAGGAGCACCGCGCAGCGGCCCACGACGACGGCACCGGCCGATGCGGCAGACCACGGCACCATCGCGTGCTTCTCGGGCCTGGTCGCGGCGGCGGTCGCGTTGATGGTGCTGACCTTCGTGGTCCCGGTGCCGTCAACGGCTCGCATGGTGGTGGCCATCGTGCTGGCCGTGGGCGTCGGGGCGGTCACCGCCCGCATCTCCGCCCGGCTCGATGCGCGTCAGGCCGGCGGCCGCAGCCCGCGCAGGTAGGTCCTGAGCATCCAGTCTTCCTGGCCCGGCAGCAGCCAGCGCTCCTGGGACACCAGCGGCCGGGACACCGTGAGCAGGCCGAGGAAGAACCGCTCCCCGGTGAGGTCCTCGGAGACCTGCCGGTCCGTCCTCGCCCGGACGAGAGCGTCCTCCATTCGCTGTGTCAGGGTCCGCTCGGCGGCGTCGATCATCTCCTCGCTGGGAAGGTCCTTGCAGTTCAGCGAGTCCAGGGAGGCGGCCGCCACCGACAGGTTCACCTTCACCAGCTCGGTGGCGAAGCGGTGCCACCGCGTCGTGGCGCGGTCGGGGTCCGAGGCGACCGGGCCGTCGTCGGGACGCCCCGGCTCCTCCAGGTAGTCCGCCACGATCGCGTCCACCTGCTCGATGATCCGCCCCAGCAGCGCCGTCAGCAGGTGCCGGCGGGTGGGGAAGTGCCGGTACAGGGTGCCCACGCCCAGTCCGGCCTCCTGGGCCACCTCACGCAGGGACACCGTGGGGCCGTGCACGTTCAACAGCGCCTCGGCCGCCTCCAACAGGTCCTGACGGTTCGCGCGGGCATCGGATCTCATGCCCACGATTCTCCCAGACTCCGCGCTCCTGCCCCGGTTCCGTGCGGGGTCATCCCAGGGGATGACCCGAACCGGTCCGGAATGCCTCCTCCCGGGGGATCCACCCACCGGGGCCGGGGCGGCACAGTGGACACCATGAGCCACTCAAGCACTCTCCCCCGACCCGCCGACGCACCTGCCCGCACCGCCGTCTCCGCACACGGCCTGACCAAGACCTACGGCCGCGGAGACACCGAGGTCCACGCCCTGCGCGGTGTGGACGTCGAGTTCGCCGCCGGCCAGTTCACCGCCATCATGGGCCCCTCCGGGTCCGGCAAGTCCACCCTCATGCACTGCCTCGCCGGCCTGGACGTGCCGACCTCCGGCACCATCGCCATCGGGGACACCGTGATCACCGGCCTCGACGACGGCCAGCTCACCCGCCTGCGCCGCGACCGGGTGGGCTTCGTGTTCCAGGCCTTCAACCTCGTCCCCACCCTCACCGCGGAACAGAACATCCTGCTTCCGCTCGAACTCGCCGGGACCTCCCCGGACCGGGCGTGGATGGAGGAGATCGTGGACACCCTCGGCCTCACCGAACGCCTCAAGCACCGACCCTCCGAGCTCTCCGGCGGCCAGCAGCAGCGCGTAGCCGTGGCCCGTGCCCTGCTCACCCGCCCGGACGTGGTGTTCGGCGACGAGCCGACCGGCAACCTGGACACCGCCACCGGCACCGAGGTCCTCGCCCTGCTCCGGCGGTCCGTGAGGCAGATGGGACAGACCGTCATCATGGTCACCCACGACCCCGTGGCCGCCTCCTCCGCGGACCGCGTGGTCCTGCTGGCCGACGGCCGCCTCGCCGGCGAGCTGCTCGAGCCGACCCCGGATGCCGTGGCCACCGCCCTGGCCCAGCTGCAGTGACGAGGTGCCCCCAATGCTGAAGATCGCACTCTCCCAGCTGCGGACCCACCCGCGGCGCTACGTGTCCGTGGTGCTGGCCATCCTGATCGGCACCCTGTTCCTGGCCGCGTCCTTCGTGGTCTCCTCCTCCGCGCAGGCCACCCTGCGCGCCAGCCTCGGCGCCACCTACGCCAACGCGGACCTGGTGGCCGTCCCCGGCGGCACCGCCGACTCCCAGCAGGACTCTCCGGCCGTCGCGCTCTCCCGCCTCACCGGCACCGCCGCGAAACCCGGCGAGCTTGCGAAGGTCGACGGCGTGGCCGAGGCCTACGCCGCCGAGACCGACTACGTGCAGGTCTCCGACACCCCGAAGACCGACGGCTCCGGCTCCACCGCGCCGGACGGCGGGGAGTTCTCCGCCCTGTCCCCGCTGCCCGAGCAGGCCGACCTGGCCGGCATGACTCTGGCCGAGGGCCGCACCCCAGAGGCCGACACGCGCCAGGTGGTGGTGGACACCACCACGGCGGACCGCCTCGGCCTGACGCTCGGCTCCGAGTTCTCCCTGGAGTCCGACGGGCCGGAGTCGCAGGCCGTGCAGGTCACCGTGGTGGGCCTGGCCGAGCCCTCGGCCGACCCGCGCCTGTCCGCCCTGCCGCAGACCTGGGGCCCGCAGTCCCTGGTGGAGGAGGTGCGCCAGACGGCCGCCGAGGGGACCTCCCCTGATCCGTCCGCCTCCGCCGTGCTGTTCCGCCTCGACGACGGCGCGGACGCCGGCGCCGTCCAGCAGCGCCTGCAGTCCCTGCTGGACGGGCAGAAGGTCGACGCCACCGTCTCCACCCCGGACGAGGCCGTACGCGCCCAGCTGGCGGACAGCTCCGGCGGCACGGACGTGTTCGCCTGGGTGCTCGGCGGCTTCGCGGCCCTGGCCCTGCTGGTGACCGCCCTGGTCATCGCCAACACGTTCCAGGTGCTGGTGGCCCAGCGCACCCGTGAGCTGGCCCTGCTGCGCACCCTCGGCGCCTCCACGCGCCAGGTCCGCCTCTCCGTGCTGCTCGAAGGCCTGCTGGTCGGCCTGATCGGCTCCGTGCTGGGCACGCTGCTGGCCGTGGGCCTGGCCGCCGTGGCGATCCCCCTGCTGCGCGATCCGCTGAACCTTTCGACCCTGACCTTCGGCGCGGACCCCGTCCGTCTGCTGATCGCCGCGGGCGTGGGCGTGCTGGTGGCCGTGCTGGCCTCCCTGACCCCGGCCTTCGCGGCCACCCGGGTCTCCCCGCTGCAAGCGCTGCAGCCGGTCCCGGAGGTCACCGTCCGCTCCCGCGGCGGCGCGGTGCGCACGGTCCTCGGCGCGGTCCTGTTCTTCGGCGGCACGGCCCTGATGCTCTGGGGCGCCTTCGGCCAGTCGCCCGTCCCTGCGATCGGCGGCGGCATGCTGTCCTTCATCGGCATGCTGATGCTCGCCACGGTGTTCGTGCCGCCGGCGGTCTCCGCCGCAGGCCTGCTGGCCCGCCCGGCCGGCGTGCCCGGCCGCCTGGCCGCCGTCAACGCGGTCCGCCACCGCAGCCGGACGGCCTCCACGGCCGCGGCCCTGCTGATCGGCACCACCCTGGTGACCCTGTTCCTGGTGGGCGGTCGCACCGCCCAGGTGTCCACGGACGCCGCCCTGGACACCGAGTACCCCGTGGACCTCTCCGTCACCCTCGCCGCGGACGCGGACGCCGAGGCCGTGGCGAAGCGGGTCGGGGACCTCGCCGACGTCCAGGCCGTCACCGTGGCCACCCCGGTGGGCACCACCGAGAACGGCTCCCCCGCCTACGCCGTGGACGCCGACGGCCTGCGCCAGGTGATCTCTGGCCTGCCCGGGGACGGCATGTCCCGCCTCGGAGACGAGGGCACCGTGCTCGCGCCCAGCTGGGTCGAGGACGACGTCACCGTGACGGTCGCCGGCAAGGAGGCCACCCTCCACCCGGTGGGCGCCAACAGCCTGGAGTCCGAGGTCTACATGACCGACACCGAGGCGAAGTCCCTGGGCTGGGACGGCAAGGCCGTCACCGGCGAGGCGTCGGACGGCGGCGAGGCCACGATGGCCCCACGCCTGCTGGTCGCCACCGCGGACGACGTCCCGGTCACCGGCCTGCAGGACCTCACCCAGGAGGTCGCCCGCGCCGCGGACGTGGACCCGGGCTCGGTGACCGGCGGCGCCCCCATGCGCGCGCTGTACGCCCAGATCATCGACACCATGCTGTGGATCGTGGTGGCCCTGCTGGCCGTCTCCGTGGTGATCGCGCTGATCGGCGTGGCGAACACGCTGAGCCTCTCGGCGATCGAGCGGACCCGCGAGAACTCCCTGCTGCGGGCCCTCGGCCTGACCAAGGGCGGGCTGCGCACCATGATCGCCCTGGAGGCCGTGCTGATCGCGGCCGTGGCCGCGGCGCTGGGCTGCGCGCTTGGCGTGCTCTACGGCTGGGCCGGCTCGCAGCTGCTGCTCGGGGAGCTGATGGACAGCCTCGGCCGCGGCTCCGTGGTGGCGCCGGCCGTGCCGTGGCTGGAGCTGCTGCTGATCGTCGGCGTCGCCGCACTGGCCGGCCTGCTGGCCTCGGTGATGCCGTCCCGCCGGGCCACGCGGATGTCGCCGGTCGAGGGACTGGCCTCCGTCTGACGGGCGGCCGGTCGGCGCACACGGCAGGGGCCGTCGTCGGGAAGCGGAATTCCCGACGACGGCCCCTCGCCCGTGTCTGCCCGGGTCAGCCGGCACTGCCGCGGGTGAAGATGGCCTCGCGGATGTCGTCGTCGTCCTCGAGGCCGGCGCCGAGGGCCGAGCCGATCGTGGCCAGGCCGCCGATGAACCAGGCGAGCTTGCAGTACTGCCAGAACGTGGCCGGGTCCCCGGTGACCTCCTCGAAGACCGTGTCGTCCACGAACATCAGCGCACCCACCAGGGACAGCAGCGTCAAGGCGGCATGCAGGACGAGGACGCCGATCAGCACCGTGATGACCGTGGCGATGTTGAAGACCATCACCTGCTCGCGCTCGCCCTTGCGGCGCGGCTTCTCCCACAGCTTCGCGCCCACGATCATCGAGATCGTCACGGACAGGATTGCGAGGCTGCCGACCAGCGCCATCTGGATGCCGCTGTACTCCGCGGACAGCATCCACAGGTCCGTGGTCATCAGGGTCAGCAAGCCCGCGGCGAGCGCGGCGGACAGGGACTTCGAGAGCGTCGCCGCCAGCATCCAGGGGCGGTTCGCGCGGATCGTCTGCCAGAGCAGGCTCAGGTTCGCCGCGCCCACGCGCCAGGCGTAGAGCAGGGGGACCTCGCGGCCGCGGTCCTCCACGTCCGTGGCCAGCTGACGGGCCGCCCGGGACGCCGCGCGCCGCTCGGACTCGGTGGGGGCGTCGCCGTCCTCGTCGGTGTCCAGGCCGAGGATCTTGCCCACCACCCGGGCCACCGCCGCCTCGACCGGCTCCTCCACGAGCTCCAGTGCCAGCACGCCCACCGCGTGCGCCGGGGACACCTGGCTGCGCAGCGTGTGCTTGCCCTGCTCCAGTGGCTCGTTGCGGACCGCCACCGCCAGGTCCCAGCCCTCGTCCAGCATGCGGTCGCGGACGATCTCCAGCAGGTCGAGGGAGTCGCCTTCCTCGTCATCCAGGTGGTGCGGGAGTGCCGAGACCTGCCACTCCAGGTCCGGGTAGGTGGCGTGCAGGTCGGCCTTCAGGACCTCCAGGCCCAGGTCCGGGATCGCCGGGTCCACGAGCACGCCCAGGCTGACCAGGGTGCCCGTCGCCGTGCCGGCGGCCGGCCCATCCCCGACGGTCGGCCGCTCCCCGGGCGACGCCGATCCGCCCGCCGCCGCGGAGCCGCCGGAGGCGGCGTGACGGGGCGAGGACGGGGCGGGCCGGGAGCCGGAGGGGCGGGGGCCGTCGTCGGGAAGGGGGTGCTGAGGATGCTCGGTCACGGCGACCATCCTCCCAGGTCCGCAGGTCCACGCACTGACGGCGGACTCCCGAGCAGACGCACTGTGGGCTCCTTCTGGCTGGGCGTTGTCCTTCCAGGCGACGTCTCCCCCTGCAGGCGGAGGTGCTCGGCCCGGCTCCTGCCTAGGGTGGAGGTCATGTCCGTCCCCACCGCAGCCTCCCCGCGACCGGACGACGCCTCCGCCGCGGACAGCACGTCCCCGGCGGCCGCGCCGGCACCCGACCGCCCGACCCGCACCCTGCCGGAGCGCTGGCTGCGCAAGGACATGATCATCGCGGCGGTCCTGGCGATCGTCTCGGTGGAGATGGCCTACCTGGGCCAGTGGGCCGGCATGGACGCCGTGTACCGGTCCTCCGTCCATGTGGTGGCTGCCACCGGCGCCGCCGCCGCGCTGCTGCTGGGGTTCCGCCGCCGCGCCCCCATGACGGTGGCCGTGCTCTACGCGGCCGCCTACATCGCCCTGGCCTCGTCGGTGGGCGTGGAGATGTACGCCTCCCAGGTGCTGCTGTTCATGAGCTTCTACACGGTGGGCGCCTGGTGCCCGGACCGGCGCCGCGCCTTCTGGGTCCGCCTGGCGATCGTGGCGGCGATGGCGTCCTGGCTGCTGATCGCCTCCGTGCTCGGCTTCTCCTCGGGCACGGCCGGCGAGCGCGGCGTCAACGCGTACTTCGCGTTCCTGCTGATCCAGTGGACGATCAATGCCGCGTACTTCTCCGGTGCGTGGATGTTCGGCGACCGCGCCTGGCAGCAGGCGATGGAACGGCAGGAGCTGGAGCGGGCCCACGCGGAGATCCGCGCCCAGCAGGAGCAGCTGGCCGAGCAGGCGGTGTCCCTGGAGCGGGTGCGCATCGCCCGCGAGCTGCACGACGTGGTGGCCCACCACGTCACCGCCATGGGCGTGCAGGCCGGCGCCGCCCGCATGCTCCAGGCGAAGGACCCGGAGGCCGCCGCCGGCCACCTGAAGGGCGTGGAGGACTCCTCCCGCCAGGCGGTGCGGGAGCTCCAGTCCCTCGTCCACACCCTCAGGGACGACGACGGCGCCGTCGCCTCGGTGCCCCGTCTGTCCGACCTCGACACGCTCGCCGAGAAGGCCCGCTCCACGGGCACGCAGCAGGTGGTCCTCGAACGGATCGGGCCGGCCCCGGCGCTGCCGCCGGCAGCCGAGCTGGCCCTCTACCGTGTGGCCCAGGAGGGCCTGACCAACGCCCGCAAGCACGCCGGCCCCCGGGCGGCCGTGACGCTCCGCCTGCGCACGGAGGAGGACCGTGTGGAGCTGGAGGTGTCCGACGACGGCCGCGGCACCCGGGGCCGGCCCCTGGTCCCCGGCACCCACCTGGGTCTGCGCGGCATGCGCGAGCGCATGGACTCCGTGGGCGGCACGGTGGACGCCGGCCCCAAGCCCACCGGAGGATGGCTGGTGCGCGCCACCGTGCCGACCGTCGGGGCCGCCGCCCCTGCACCCGCTGCACCCGCCGCATCCGCCGCATCCGCTGCACCCGCCGCATCCGCTGAGGAGACCCGATGAGCATCCGCGTCCTGCTGGTGGACGACCAGCCCCTGATCCGCCTCGGCTTCGCGGCGATCCTCGGCTCGGAGGACGGCCTCGAGGTGGTCGGCGAGGCCGGCGACGGCCGCGAGGCCCTCGAGAAGGTCGCAGAGCTGGACCCGGACGTGGTCTGCATGGACGTGCAGATGCCGGTGATGGACGGCATCGAGGCCACCCGGGCCCTTGCGGTGTCCGACGCCCGCGCCGCGATCCTCATCCTCACGACCTTCGACCGGGACGACTTCCTCTTCGACACCCTCACCGCCGGCGCCTCCGGCTTCCTGCTGAAGTCCGCCGGACCGGAGGAGCTGATCGAGGCCGTCCGCGTGCTCGGCCGCGGAGACGCCCTGCTGGACCCCCAGGTCACCCGCCGCGTGCTCGCCCGCCTCGCCACCGGCGCCCAGGGCGCGGGGACAGCGGACACCCCCGCCGTCGTCCCTGCCGAGGACGGGGCGGCCGCCCCCTCCGAGCCGGCCTCCATGCCCGCGCCGGCCTCCATGCCCGCGCCGGCCGAGGAGCCCGGTACGGGGCAGGCGGAGGCGAGTGCCGCCGTCGGGACGGCGGGGCTGACCGCCCGGGAGACGGAGATCCTGCGGCTGATGGCGCGCGGGCTGTCCAACGGGGAGATCGCGCAGGAGCTGGTCGTGGGCGAGTCCACCGTGAAGACCCACGTGTCCAACGTGCTGATGAAGCTGCAGGCCCGGGACCGCGTGCATGCGGTGATCTGGGCCTTCGAGCACGGCCTCGCCGACTGACCCGGGGCCGTTCCCGCCGCCGGGGCGACGCCCTGCCCCGACCCGCCTCCTCCCCCAGCAGGAGGAGGCCGCCCCTGCAGGCCGACGTCGCAGATCTCCCCCGCCGGGCGGATCCGCCGGGTGGTCCGCGGCACATAACGTGGCGGACATGATCAGCGTCAGAGACCTCAACAAGTCCTACGGCGGCACCCACGTCCTCCACGACCTGTCCTTCGACATCAAACCAGGCCTGATGACAGGCTTCGTGGGCGGCAACGGTGCCGGCAAGACCACCACCATGCGCATCCTGCTGGGCGTGCTCTCCCACGACTCCGGCGAGATCCTCGTGGACGGTGCCCCCATCACGGCGGCCTACCGCGCCGGCATCGGCTACATGCCGGAGGAGCGCGGCCTCTACCCGAAGATGCCGGTGATCGACCAGCTCGTCTACCTGGCCCGCCTGCACGGCTCCTCCGCGAAGGCAGCCAAGGCCCGCGCCACAGACCTGCTCGAGCGCCTGGACCTGAACCACCGCGCCAAGGACAAGCTCGAGGAGCTCTCCCTCGGCAACCAGCAGCGCGCCCAGGTGGCCGCCGCCCTGGTGCACGAACCGAACGCCCTGGTGCTGGACGAGCCGTTCTCCGGCCTGGACCCGCACGCGGTGGACACCACCCTGCAGGTGCTGCGCGAGACCGCGGACACCGGCGTCCCGGTGCTGTTCTCCTCCCACCAGCTGGACGTGGTGGAGCGGCTCTGCGACGAGCTCGTCATCCTCGCCGACGGCCGCGTGGTGGCCAACGGCACCCGCCAGGAGCTCATCGAGCAGCACGCCGAGACCGAATGGGAACTGATCGCCGGCACGGACACCGGCTGGGTCCGTTCCCAGTCCGGCGTGGAGGTCACCAGCTTCGACGGCGGCCACGTCCGCTTCCGGGCCGACGACGCGGAGGCCGCCAACGCGGTGCTGCGCGAGGCGAGCGCCCGCGGCACCGTCACCCGCTTCGGCACCGTCCGCCACTCCCTGCACGAGATCTTCACGGAGGTCACCCGATGAACGCCTCGACCCAGAACCAGATCCTCACCCACGACGACCGACCCGCGGCAGGCGGAACCGGCACCTCGGGCGCCGGCACGCAGGCCGGCCGCACCCCCTTCTGGACCGCCGTCGGCCTGGTGGCCGGCCGCGAGATGAAGGCCAAGATGATGTCCAAGGCGTTCGTGGTGACCACCGCGATCATGCTCGGCCTGCTCCTGCTTGCCGTGCTGCTGGCCCCGCGCCTGGGCGACCTCTTCGGCGGCGACGGTAGCGGCGACAAGGTGGCCGTGACCGCGGAGACCTCCCAGGCAGTGGGTGCCCTCGGCGACGCCTACGACCCGCAGACCGTGGACTCGCCGGACGCCGCGAAGCAGGCCGTGCGCGCCGGCGACGTCGAGGCCGCTGTCATCCCGGACGAGGCCGGTCCGGCGGGCATCGCCGTGATCGGCCTGGACTCCGCGCCGACCGGCCTGGTGGAGGCGCTCTCCGTCTCCCCGTCCGTGGAACTGCTGGACCCGAACGCCCCGAATCCGGGTCTGCAGTATCTGATCGCCTTCGGCTTCGGCATCGTGTTCTTCATGATCGCCATCACCTACGGCCAGCAGATCGCGGTCTCGGTGATCGAGGAGAAGCAGTCCCGCGTGGTGGAGATCCTGCTCGCCGCCATCCCGGCGAAGGCCATGATGGCCGGCAAGGTGATCGGCAACTCCGCGATGGCCCTGTTCCAGGTGGCGCTGATCGCCGGCGTGCTCCTGCTGGGCATGCAGGTCAACGAGGCGGTCCTGCCGCTGGACGGCCTGGGCGCACCGATCCTGTGGTTCGTGCTGCTGTTCGCGATCGGGTTCGTGATGATCGCCTCGCTGTACGCGGCGGCCGCCTCCCTGGTCTCCCGCCAGGAGGACATCGGCTCCACCTCGATGCCGGTGATGATGCTGATCATGCTCCCGTACTTCGCGGTGATCTTCTTCAACGACAACCCGGATGCCCTGCGGATCATGGCCCTGGTGCCGTTCTCCGCCCCGGTGGCCACGCCGCTGCGGGTGTTCCTGGACCAGGGGGCGATGTGGGAGCACCTGCTCTCCCTCGGCATCCTGATCGCGTCCACCGCCCTGGCGATCTGGTTCGCGGCGAAGATCTACGAGCGCTCCATCCTGCGCACCGGCAAGGCCCTGAAGTGGTCCGAGGCGCTGCGCGCGAAGAAGGACTGATCCCCCGGCGCTGATAATCGACGGTTCGTCACCGGATCGCAGAGATTCTCCGCGATCCGGTGACGAACCGTCGATCCGCGCGCACGGCCGGAGGCGCGGCCCGGACCTACAGTGGTCTGCATGAGCACCGCCACCGCCACCCGCTCGCGAGCCGCGGAGGACCGCTCGGCCCGGCTCGCTGTCAGCGTCTTCCCCCTGCTCGTGCTGGCTGCCGCCGTGATCGGCTTCCTGGCACCGGAGGCCGCCAAGCAGCTGATCCCGCAGGTCAACCTGTTCCTGGGGATCATCATGTTCGGCATGGGCCTGACCCTGACCTGGCCGGACTTCGCCCTGGTCTTCAAGCGCCCGCTGCCGATCCTGCTCGGCGTGGTGGCGCAGTACGCGATCATGCCGCTGCTGGGCCTGGGCGTGGCCCTGATCCTGGAGCTGCCGCCGGAACTGGCGGCGGGCGTGATCCTCGTGGGCTCGGCCCCGGGCGGCACCGCCTCGAACGTGGTCGCCTACCTGTCCCGCGCGGACACCGCACTCTCGGTGACCATGACCTCCGTCTCCACGCTCCTGGCGCCCCTGCTGACCCCGCTGCTCACCCTGTGGCTGGCCGGCCAGTACATGGACGTGGACGCCGGCGCCATGGCGATGTCGATCGTGAACATCGTGCTGCTGCCCGTGCTCGGCGGACTGATCGTCCGCATGCTGCTGCGCCGCGCAGTGGAGATCGTCCTGCCGGCGCTGCCGTGGATCTCGGTCCTCTTCATCTCCCTGGTGGCCGCCGCGGTGGTGGGCAACTCGGCCGAGACGGTGCTCTCCGCCGGCTTCCTGGTGCTGCTCGCGGTGGTCCTGCACAACGGCCTCGGCTACGCACTGGGCTACGCCGGCGCCCACCTCTGCGGCCTGCCGCGGCCCTCGGCCCGCACGGTGTCCATCGAGGTCGGCATGCAGAACTCCGGCCTCGCCGCCGGCCTGGCCGCCCAGTACCTCTCCCCCGCCGCCGCCCTGCCTGCCGCCGTCTTCTCCATCTGGCACAACCTCTCCGGCGCCGTCCTCGCGATGGTCTTCCGCCGTTCGGACAAGCCGATGGAGCACGACGAGCCCCTCACCGAGGGCCGCGCCCGCGACTGAGCCGGCGGCAGGCCCCTCCGCTGCCGACCCGGGCCTCAGCCGGCGATGCCGCGCAGTACGGACTGCAGCAGCGGAGCCAGCCCGTGGCCGTCCGGAGCCTCGGGGGCGGCGGGGTCGAGCCAGGTCAGGTCCGCGATCTCGGCGGCCTTCACCGGGGCTTCGTGCTCGGCCAGCGGACGGGCGAGGGCGAAGACGTGACCCACCACGCGGAAGCCGGCCTCGTTGGCGGCGGCTGCCTCGTGGACGCCCAGGCAGGTCAGCTCGTCCGGGCGCAGGCGGATGCCGGTCTCCTCGGCCACCTCGCGCACGGCGGCCTCCCGTGGCGTCTCTCCGGGCTCGGGCTTGCCGCCGGGGAACATGTACATCCTCGTGCCGCCCTTGCGGACCGACAGGGTGCGGCCGTCCGGGCGTCGCAGCACCACGGCGGAGACGCGGATCGTCTGCACGTCCGGTCCGGCGGGGTCCTGGGCGTCGTTCACGTCAGCGGCGGGCATGCCGTCCATTCAACACCCGCGGGGATCAGAACAGGGTGAAGGTGATCTTCACCGCGATGCCGATCATCAGCACGCCCACCACGGAGTCCACGATCCGCCACATCTTCGGCGAGTTCATGAACGGGGCGATCTTGGTGCCGCCCCAGCCCAACAGGACGATCCACAGCGTGGAGGCGAGGATGGCACCGCCGGCGAACAGCCAGCGGCCGTCTCCGTAGGCCTGGGAGACGGTGCCGAGCATGACGACCATGTCCAGGATCGCGTGCGGGTTCAGCAGGGACACGGACAGGGCGAGCATGATCGCCTTGCCCAGCGGGGTCTGCGGGGTGTCGAGGGCGACCGTCCGGACCTTCGGCGTGGCCTGCACGGCCACCGAGCCGCTGCCGGAGGGCTTGACGACGACGGACGGGCGGGCGGGCTCGGCCGGCTCACCGGAGCGCGGGGCCCGGTGGACGGTGCCGTCCTCGGTGAGGTGTCCGGAGCGGTGGGCGGCGAGCATCTCGCTGTCGATGACCGGCAGCTGGCCCGTCAGGGTGACCACATCGGTGAGGGAGGGCGCGTGCTCCGGGTCGTTCTGCTGGGCCTCGGCGGCCGCGGAGGCGAGGGTGGTCTGTCCCTTCCAGGCCGACCTCAGGGAGGCGAAGGCGAACCAGAGCAGGTAGGCGATGCCGGCCACGGTCATCGCGGGGATGAGCCACGGCACAGCGTCGGCGACGACTCCCACGCCGGCGACTCCGGCGGCGAGCAGGATCATGTCACCGGCCAGGCAGATGCCGAGCGAGAGCAGCACGCGGTCTCGTCGGACGACCTGGCGCAGCAGGAACAGAGTCTGCGCGCCCACGGCGACGACGAGGGCGAGGTTGGTCAGGAACCCGGTGGCGAAGATGGTCACGGGAAGAGAGTAGGAGCGCCTCGGCAACCGCCTCCAGCGCAGAATCCTTCAGGTTCTGAAGCTGTCCTTCAGACCTTGGCGTAGGCTGTGCTCGTGTGAACTCCGACCACCTGCGCGCCCTCGCCGCCGCCGTCGACGAAGGCACCTTCGACGCCGCCGCCGCCTCCCTCCGCATCTCCGGCTCCGCCCTCTCTCAGCGCATCCGCGCCCTGGAGAAGCAGGTCGGCCAGGTCCTGCTGACGCGCACCGTGCCGGTGCAGGCCACCTCGGCCGGCGAGCACATGCTGCGTCTGGCCCGTCAGGTCCTGGCGCTGGAGGACGACGCCCTCAGCACCCTCGGTGTGGGCGAGCAGGGCCGCACCCGTCTGCCGATCGCCGTGAACGCAGACTCTCTGGACACCTGGTTCCTGGGGGTCCTCAAACGGGCCGCCACCTGGGACGACGTGGTCCTCAACATCCACGCCGAGGACCAGGCCCACACGGCCCGGCTGCTGCGCTCCGGCACCGTGATGGCGGTGGTCACGGCGGTCCCGGAGCCGGTCTCCGGCTGCGTGGTGGTCCCGTTGGGCACCATGCGGTACCACGCAGTGACCACCCGATTCCTCGCGGACCTGCACCGGAGGGAGGACGGCACCCCTGACCTCACCACGCTCCCGGCGGTGGACTACGGCGTGCGCGATCTGCTCCAGCACCAGGTGCTCGTCCGCGCCGGCCTCGGCACTCCCCCACACCATCTGATCCCCTCGGTCACCGCCTACTATCGCGCCGTGACCGGCGGCCTGGGCTGGGGCATGATCCCGGATTCCCAGATGCCGGCCGGCGTGCTCGAGGGCACCCACCCGGAACTGACGACCATCCCGGACCTCGGGGACATGGACGTGGAGCTGCACTGGCAGCGCTGGAACTCCGGACCGGACTCGCTGGACCGGTTGACGGAGGCCGTCATCGCAGCGGCCCAGGACATGCGCTGACCGATGCGGTCGGCAGCCGGGGCCGGCTGCGGCACGGCCGGGTCAGCCGCGGAGAGTGCCGTCGTCGTCCACGGCGGGCAGGGTCACCACCATGCGGGTGCGACCCGGCTCGGAGTCCGCCGTGATGGTGCCGCCGTGGGCCTCCACCACGGCCCTGACGATCGCCAGACCCAGGCCGGTGGAGCCCTCCACCGGCTCGCGGGCGGCCGAGGCGCGGATGAAGCGGTCGAAGAGGACGGGCATGATCTGTTCGGGGACTCCGGGGCCGTCGTCCTGCACCACCAGACGCACGCCCCTGCCGGACGGGGCCTCCGGGAACGGGACCACGTCCACGTACACCCAGACCGTGGTGCCGGCAGGGGTGTGCTTGCGGGCATTGGAGAGCAGGTTGCCCACCACGCGCTCGAGCTGGTATAGGTCACCGCAGACCTTGGGGCCCTGGGAGAGCTTCTCCTCCGAGATCTCCACGTCCCACTCGTGGTCCGGCGCAGCGGCCCGGGCATCCGCGACGGCGTCCACCGCGAGCTCGGCCACGGAGACGAGGCGGCGTTCGGTGTCGCCGGGCCCTCCGGAGGCGAGGCGGCGCTGTTCCTCTCGGTCCATGCGGGCCAGGAAGAGGAGGTCGTCCACGAGCCGGGTCATGCGGTCCGACTGCGCCAGCACCCGGTTCAGCGACTCACGGCCCCGCTCGGACAGCGGCTCGGTGAAGCCGATCATCTCCGAATAGCCGCGGATCGAGGCGAGCGGGGTGCGCAGCTCGTGGGAGGCGTCCGCCACGAAGCGGCGGAGCTTGTCCTCGAGGTGCTGGCGCTCGTCGAGGGATTCGTCCATGGAGGTGAGCATGTGGTTGAACGCAGAGGCCACCACGGCCATCTCGTCCTCGCGGCGGCTGGCCGACTCCGGCACCCGATAGTCCGCCAGATGCACCCCCGGTGTGCCCACCGGCAGCGCGGAGACCGCGTTCGCGCTGGCAGAGATGTCCGCCAGCGGCCCCAGGGATCGGCGCACCCACGCCCAGGAGCCGATGGCCACCACGATGATGACGACCGCAATGCTGCCGAGGGTGCCGACGCGGCTGTCGTTGAGGACCTTGAGCTGGCTGTCGATCGGGACGCCCACCACCAGGAAGCGACCCCCGGAGGCCGCCGCGACGGCGGGGGACAGACGCTTCCCCTGAACCATGTAGGCCGCCCCTTCGAAGTCGACCTCGGTGGCCTCCTCCACCGGGCCGTCTGCGAGGCCATCGATCAGCTCACGCCTCTCCTTCGAGGTGAGCGCACGCTGGCCGCCCACCGCATCCAGGATGTAGCCGTCGACGCTCCGCCCGGAGCGATCGGACAGCCTTTCCTCCGCGGCGATCGTCACCAGCGTGCCGGACTCGAGGCCGGCACCGGTGGGAAGGGGCGTCCCGGCGCCCATGGCGGACAGCGGCGCGCTGAACCCGGCAGTGGGTCCACGGTGCTCCAGCTGCACCCAGGCGCGGTGCAGCGTGGCCCCCAGATCCTCTGCGATCCTGTCCCGGATGGTCTGCTCGGCGACGCTCAGCGTGAAGACCGCGTAGAGGCAGAACACCAGGGTGACGAAGGCGACGAGCCCTGCCGAGATGCGAACCGCCAGGGACTGCGGCCGCCCCGCCTCCCGCCTGCGCTCAGGGGCCGGGGCGGTCGGTGTGCCCGGGACCGGTTCAGGCCGGTCGGATGACATAGCCCGCGCCGCGGACCGTGTGGATCATCGGGTCACGGCCGACGTCGATCTTCTTGCGCAGGTAGGAGATGTAGAGCTCCACGATGTTCGCCCGGCCTCCGAAGTCATAGCCCCAGACGTGGTCGAGGATCTGGGACTTGGAGAGCACGGTGCGCACGTTGAGCATCAGGTACTGCAGCAGGTTGTACTGGGTGGCGGTCAGGTCGATGAGGTCGCCGCCACGGGTCACCTCGTGGGTGCGGGTGTTCATCACCAGGTCGCCGACCACGATCACCTCGTTGGCTGCGGCCATCAGACCGGAGCGCTGCACGAGGCGGTGGAGGCGGATGAGGACCTCCTCCATGGAGAACGGCTTGGTGACGTAGTCGTCGCCGCCGGCTGCCAGGCCGGAGATGCGGTCGTCCGTGGAGTCCTTCGCGGTGAGGAACATGACCGGCAGGTCCGGCCAGAACGCGCGCAGGCGGTCCAGCACCTCGAACCCGTCGAAGTCCGGGAGCATGATGTCCAGCACGGCGACGTCGGGCTGCTTCTCCTTGCTCTTCTCCAGAGCGGTCGCGCCGTCATGGGCCACCACGACCTCCCAGCCACACAGGGACAGGCCGATGGACATGAGGTCGGCGATCATCGGCTCGTCGTCCACCACCAGGGCGCGCACCGGCGAGCCGTCCGGGTGGGACAGCTTCGGGAGGATCTCCTGCAGCTCGGCCACAGAGGTGGGGGTGCCGACGGTCCGAGGCTCGGTCACTGGAGGCTCCTTCGTATGGGGCAGAGGGCCGCCCTTCGGCGGAGGGGAACGGGGACTCGACGGTGCGGTCACCCTATGACGGAATTGTCTGTGATGAAACCGTTATCTGTCCACGTCGCGACGATCCTACGCCGTGATCACCGAGATCGCCGAGTCGGATCCTGTGCATCTCATCAGACGACCGGCTTCATGGCCCAGTGGACGGCCAGGGTGCCGAAGAGGAAGGTCTCGTGGCCCACGTTCACGAAGCCTGCGTCCTCCAGCAGCGCGGCGATCTGCGCCGGGGACTTGAAGGCACGGCTGGACTCGGAGAGGTAGGCGTAGGCCTCCGGGGTCTTCGTGATCATCTTCGCCACCCGGGGCACCACGTTCCGGATGTAGAAGGTGGAGAAGGGCTTGAAGACGTCGTCGGGTGCCGGAGAGGTCTCGAGCGCCGCCATCCAGCCGCCGGGACGCAGCACGCGGAACTGCTCGGCGAGCGTGGTCGGGATGTCGGCGACGTTCCGCAGCAGGTAGCCGTGGGTGATGGAGTCGAAGGATTCGTCCTCGAAGGGCAGGTCCATGGCGTCGGCCTCGACCCACTCGACCCTGTCCCCGTTCGGCCGGGCGCGGCCGACCTCCATCATCTCGGGGGCGAAGTCCACGCCGACCACCCGGGCGTCCGGGTCTCGGCGCAGCACCTCGAGGGCGATGTCCCCCGTGCCCGTCGCCAGGTCCAGGACGCGGCCGCCGGCCGGGATGTGCGCGTGGTCCACCGTGCGGCGGACGAAGCGCGGCTCCTGCCCCCACGTCATGACCAGGTTCATCAGGTCGTAGCGGCCTGCGATGCCGTTGAACATGGAGGCGACCCGCGCACCGTGGTCGGCGGGGCGCGGCTGATCGCCGCCGGCGGAGGAGGTGTTCTGCTGACTCACAGGTCCACGGTATCCGTTCGGACGCCGGACGCCTGCCATACGTGCCCCCGGGACCGGCGCCGGGTGCCCGGCGCCCGGCGAGCGCAGCCGGGCCCGCGCAGCCCCTCCCAGGCAACTGCCAGGAGAATCTGCGGTGAGTCCTGGTTGTCCGGAGAACTTAGGGTGGGCTAACCTCCCGCATTAGGGCATATCGATGTTCCGTAATCGAACTCGAGTGCCGCTGGCTCCGTCGGCGGGCTCTCGTCCAGCCGCCGCACAGAGCCGACCCGTGAGCGTCGTCGGCACGTCACGGCCCTACTCCCAGGGGGCCGGGCGTGCCGACGCCGTGTCCGCACCCCCGCCGTCGCCCGACGACGGGGCACCGCCCCAGAGAAAGGCTCTCTCCGTGCCGTCTTCCTCCCAGCTCTCCCGCCGCACCCTCCTGGGCGCGGGCGGATCCAGCCTGGCACTGCTCCTGGCCTCCTGCGCCACGGGCCCGGCCGGCGGCTCGGATTCCTCCACCACCTCCGCGTCGTCCTCGTCCGGTGCAGACGCCGAGACCTTCCCCGTGACGATCGAGCATGTCTACGGCAGCACCGAGATCCCGGCGGCACCGCAGCGCGTTGTCACGGTCTCCTGGGTCAACCAGGACGTCTGCGTCGCCCTCGGCGTGGTGCCGGTGGGCATGGCCGCCGTGGAGTTCGGGGGCAACAGCAACAAGTCCACCGACTGGTTCGACGCCGCCCTGGAGAAGATCGACGGCGCAGAGCGCCCGACCACTTGGTCCGAGGCGGACGGCCTGGACGTGCAGGCGATCGCCGCGGTGAAGCCGGACCTGATCCTGGCGGTCTACTCCGGGATCACGCAGGAGGACTACGACCGTCTGTCCAAGATCGCCCGGACTGTGGCCTATCCGAAGGACGTCCCGGCGTTCGGCACCTCGTGGCAGCAGTCCACGGAGATCATCGGCCGGGCTCTGGGCCGCGCGGAGCAGGCGAGGGAGCTGGTCTCCGACCTGGAGGGACAGATCGCCGAGGCCGGTGCCGAGCATGAGGCGTTGAAGGGCGCCACGTTCGTGTACGGCACGATCGACCCGGCCGCGGCGGACCAGATCAGCATCTACACGGATGTGGACAACCGCCCGAAGTTCCTGGAACTGCTGGGCATGGAGCAGGCAGAGGTGGTGCGAAAGAACTCGCCGAAGGACCAGGAGTTCTTCTTCACCTGGTCCCCTGAGCGGGCCGACGAGCTGGAGTCGGACGTGTTCGTCTCCTGGGCCGCGTCCGAAGACGTGCGGAAGGACATCGAGTCCGACCCCCTGCTCGGAAAGATCCCGGCGGTGGAGTCCGGCGGGCTGGTCCTCCAGGTGGACGAGCAGCAGGTGCTCTCCGTGTCCGCGATCTCGCCCCTGTCCATCCCGTATGCACTGAAGGAGATCGTCCCGCCCCTCGCCGAGGCCGCCGCGGCCTCGAAGGGCTGATACGCCGCCCATGACCCCTGTTTCCGTCGCCCCAACGACAGAGCACCGGAACCGCTCGGCCGTGCCGATGGCTGCCGCCGTCCTGCCCGTGGTGCTCCCGCTCGGCCTGCTGGCGGTGGCGGCGGTCGCCGGGCTGGCGCTCGGCGCCCGCACCGTGGACCCGACGACGGCCCTGCGCACCCTGACGGCGATGCTCTCCGGACAGCCCCTGCCCGGAGGCATCGACGCCGCCGCCGTCGCCTCCCGGGTGCCCCGCACCGTCACCGCAGCGCTGGTCGGGTCCTCCCTGGCCGTGGCCGGTGCCTGCCTGCAGGGCGCCACTCGCAACCCGCTCGGGGACCCGGGGCTGCTCGGCCTGTCCGGCGGAGCCTCTTTGGCGATGGCGATCGGTCTCGCGCTCGGCGTCCCCGCCTCCGCCCCGGCGACGCTGGGTCTCGCCGCGCTGGGGACGGCCGGCGCCGCCGCCCTCGTCTACGCCTGCGCATCCGCGGCGACGCGCATCGGCGGCACGCCGGGGGCACCGTCTCCCATCGCGTTGGTGCTCGCCGGCGCCGCAGTCACCGCCGGGACCACCGCGGTGACGACCGCCCTGCTGGTGCTGTCCCCCGCGGTGCGGGACCGACTCCGGTTCTGGAGCATCGGCACCGTTGCCAGGGCCGAGCTGTCCGAGGCCCTCCTGCTGGCCCCCGTGATCCTCGCCGCCGTGCTGGCCGCGATCGCGGTGGGGTCAGGCCTGGACGCCTTGGCCCTGGGCGAGGACCTCGCCCACGGACTCGGCTCCCGGCCGGGGCACGTGCGCGCCGTGCTGCTCGCCGCCGTCGTGGTGCTGACCGCCGCCGCCGTCGCTCTGGCCGGCCCGGTGGCGTTCGTCGGTCTCGTGGTCCCCCACGCCCTGCGACGCCTCCGTCCGCAGGGCGCGCGGATGCTCCTCTGCGGCAGCGCCCTCTGGGGCGCCGTGCTCGTGATCGTCGCGGATCTGCTCGGCCGCACCGTCGTGGCACCGGGCGAGGTGCATCTGGGCGTCACCACCGTGCTGATCGGTGTGCCGGTGTTGCTGGTCCTGCTCCGTCGGACCGGGGTGGCCGCATGATGCCCCGCTCCTCTGTGACCGCGGCATGCGGAACCGGCGTGTCGGCCCACCGTGCCGTGTCCCGCATGCGGCGGGCGGACCGGCTCCGGCTCGGCTCGGCCGTGGCAGGCCTGAGCGTGACGCTGCTCGTCCTCGCCGCTCTGCGAGTGCTCTGGGGCGCCTATCAGGTGACCCCCGCCGACTTCGTGCGCATCCTGTCCGGCCAGACGATCGCGGGGGCGAGCTTCATCGTGCTCGAGGAGAAGCTCCCTCGCGCCGTGGCCGCCATGCTCGCCGGTGCGGCCCTCGGCGCCTCGGGGGCGCTCTACCGCCGAACCCTGCGCAACCCGCTGGCCTCCCCGGACATCCTGGGCGTCACCACCGGGGCGGCCGCGGCCGTCGTGGCCTGGCTCGCGGCCACTGCCGCCCAGATGGGCGGGGGCTCCGACCTCGCCCGCTCGGCGGCCGCCCTCGTCGGGGCCCTGGCAGCGGGAGCAGCGGTGTTCCTGGCTGCACGGTCGATCGGCGGGGAGCGCTTCATCGTGGCCGGCATCGCCGTCGGCGCGGCCGGGCAGGCGATCGTGGCCGGCACCATGCTATCCCTGTCCCAGCACGACCTGCAGGCGGCGACCGTCTGGCTGGCCGGCTCCCTGAACGGTGTGACCTGGGGGAGGATCGCGCTGCTGGCGGCGGCGACGGCTCTGCTCCTGCCTGCCGCCGGTCTGCTGCACCGCGCCCTCGCTCCGGTCGATCTGGGCCTGCCCACGGCCACAGCCCTGGGGGCGAGGCCTCGGCGGACGGGCGCAGCCGCCCTGATCGTCGGCGCCGGACTCGCGGCGGCCGCCACCGCAGCGGTGGGGCCGCTTGCCTTCGTGGCGCTGCTCGCCGGCCCGGCGGCTCAGTTCCTCACCGGCGGCCGTCCCTCCTTGACCTGCTCTGCGCTGGCCGGTGCCGCCATGGTGGTCCTGGCCGACCTTCTGGCCGCGGAGACGACCGCCCTGCTGTTCGACGGCGCCCGCCTGCCCACCGGAGTGCTCACCGGTGCCGCCGGTGCCCCACTGATGCTCTGGATGCTGCTGCGCCAGGGCCGTGAAAGAGGAGGACGCGCATGACCACCGCCCGCACCGACCCGGACACCCCGACGGTCGGCCTGCGCCTGCGCGGCGTGGAACTCGGCTACGGCCCGGCTTCCGCGCCGCCCGTCGTCGGTCCGATCGACCTGGACCTGCCTGCCGGGGCGACCACCGCGATCATCGGGGCCAACGGCTGCGGCAAGTCCACGCTGCTGCGGGGCCTCACCCGGCAGCTGCCGCTGCGGGCCGGACACATCGAGGTCCTGGGCCAGGACCTGTCCGGGGCCGGAGCACGGGAGTACGCGCGCACGGTGGCCCTCCTCCCCCAGCATCCGGTAGCGCCCGAGGGGATGACGGTCGCCCAACTCGTGGCCCGGGGCCGCCACCCGCATCGCGGCCTTCTCGGGGGCCGCGGGGACGGAGACGATGCGGCGATCGCCGCGGCCCTGGAGAGCACGGCGCTGACCGAGCTCGCCGACCGTGAGGTCACCTCCCTCTCCGGCGGGCAGCGCCAGCGCGCCTGGCTCGCCCTCGTGCTCGCCCAGCAGACCCCAGTGGTGCTGCTCGACGAGCCGACGAGCTACCTCGACCTCGCCCACCAGGTGGACGTGCTGGACCTGGTCCGGCTCCTGCCGGACCCGCGATCCGCGGCACCACCGGAGAGTGCCGGACCCCACGCCAGCAGACCCGCCGACAACGGCCCCGCACAGACCGCCGGAGCCCCACCGGCCGCCGCGCCACGGGCCACGGTGGTGGCCGTCCTGCACGAGCTGAATCTCGCCGCCCGCTGCGCCGACCACCTCGTGGCGATGGTCCGGGGGCAGGTCGTGGCCGCCGGGCGCCCCGCCGAGGTGCTCGTGCCCGAGGTCCTCGCCGACGTCTTCGGGCTGGATGCCGACGTGATGCCGGACCCGCTGCTCGGACACCCGGTGGTGCTGCCTCGAGGCATCGGAGACCGTCTGCCGCCCCGCACCGCCCCCGCTTCCCCCACCGCACAGGAGTACCGATGACCGAAGGCATGACCGTCGCCCACACCCGCGTGGTGTCCGTGGAGCAGCCCTGCCGAGGCTTCCGCCGCATCGTCCTCGCAGGGACGGACCTGGAACGGGCGAGCGCCGAGCTGCTCGGGCTCCTGCCCCCGGGGGCGCCGGACCTCCATCAGCTCTACCGGGGCTCCCGGCCTCGCCGGGACGCCTACGTGAAGGTCCTCGTCCCGCCGCCGGGCGGAGTCTCCGCGGACCCGGACCTGTCCCACGGGTTCCGCAGCGGATTCCTGGCGATCCCCGAAGCCGAGCGCGGCTGGATGCGGACGTACACGGTGCGCTCGGCCGGGCGTGTGCGCCTGGACGGACGCCTTGTCCCCTCGCTCACCCTGGATGTGGTCCTGCACGGCGCCCCCGACGACCCCCACCAGGGGCCCGGACTGCGCTGGGCGCGCTCCGTCTCCGCCGGGGACGAGGTCAATGTCCTCGTGCCCGGCGCGGAGGCACCTGCGTGGACCGGGTGGCGGGATACCGGCGCACGCCGTGTGTTGGCCGTGGGAGACGAGACCGCGGTCCCGGCCCTGCTGTCCGTGGCCGAGGAGCTCGCCGACCCCTTCGGCGGCTTCGACGGCGAGGCCGACCTTGTCCTGGAGCTACCCGCCGGAACCGGCCACACCGATCTGATCGCCGAGCGCCTGGCCGTGCCTGAGCCCTGGGACCGTTCCCGCCCGCTCGCCGTCGCCGAACACGGCCGGGTCCGCCTGCACCTCGGACATCGCGGCGTCGCCGACGGGCGGGGGGACCTCCCCTCCGGCACGGACCTGCCCCAGGGGTCCTGGGCCCACGGGCGCGTGGCGGCGCTGCTGGGACTGCGCGGCCACGGGCACGGCGAGACGGCCGCCGTCATGCCGGAGGCCCCGCCGGCCGAGGGCCGGCAGCGCGAGTGGACGATCGCGGAGGTCGACCCGGTCTCCGGTGCCGAGCGCCCGGACACCTACGTCTTCCTCGCCGGCGAGTCCGCCATGGTGCGCGGCCTCCGCCGTCTGTGTGTGGGCGAGGGCGGGATCCCCAAGACCCACGTCTCCTTCATGGGGTACTGGAGGCACGGTCAGGCGGAGAGCTGAGCCGGCGGGGAATGAAGGGACCGGCAGGCCCGTTGCACGCGGGACACCTGCAATCGACTTCTCAAGGAGGCTTCATCATGGCCGATGTCATCCTGATCGGCGGCCACGGCAAGGTGGCCCTGCTCGCCGCACCCCTGCTCGTGGAGGCCGGGCACACCGTCACCTCCGTGATCCGCAACCCGGACCACGTGGACGAGGTCCGGGCAACCGGCGCCGAGCCGCTGGTGCTGGACGTGGAGCAGGCGGACGAGACCGAGCTGGCCGCCGCCTTCGACGGGAAGGACGCCGTCGTCTGGTCGGCCGGCGCCGGCGGCGGGAACCCCGCCCGCACGACGGCTGTGGACCGGGACGCCGCGATCCGCTCGATGGACGCCGCGCGCACCGCAGGCGTGGACCGCTACGTGATGGTCTCCTACCTGGGTGCCTCCCTGGACCACGGAGTCCCGGAGGACGACGACTTCCACGCCTACGCCCAGGCGAAGGCCGAGGCGGACGAGCACCTGCGCGGCTCCGGCCTGGACTGGACCATCCTCGGCCCGGGAGCCCTCACGCTGGACGAGCCGACCGGCCGGATCGCGGCAAACCCCTCCCGCGAACAGGTGGCGGACTCCTCCGCCACCTCCCGCGGCAATGTGGCCCGCACGATCGTGGCGGCCCTCGCCTCGGGCGAGAGCATCGGCCGCCAGGTCGAGTACGTGGACGGCGACACCCCGATCGAGGACGTCTTCCCGGCCTGACGTTGACGGGGCGGGGGTCCGGCCGCGGCGGCATGCACGCCAGGGGCCGGACCTCCGCCCGGACCCCCGTGCGCACGCCCCGGCCGTGGCCGGCGTTCAGCGGTCCCCGCGGTGCGCGGAGAGGAGCCTGTCCGCCTCGGTGAGGCCCATGAGAAGCCCGGAGAACAGGGTCAGGATGCCGGCGAGCACGCCGGAGACGGCCGTGAGGCCGTAGCGCTTCACGTCCAGGAACGGATACGGATACCAGTCCACGCGCGGGCCACGGGCCATGGTGACCCCGGTCCAGGTGAGAGGCAGGGCGGCGGCGAGGAGCCGGCGTCGGCGGTTGAGCTGGCCACGGGGGTCGAAGGCCGCCCACACGACCGGGGCGAGCAGCGGGTTCACCACGTGCTGGACGGCGTCGTTGGCACGGTAGAGCAGGGTGTCCTGCCCGTGGCCGCGCAGCACCGTGTTGTAGACCAGCCCCGTGACCATCACCGAGCCGAGTCCGGCGGCGCGGACGGCCCAGAAGGCGTCCGAGCGGGGAGCGCGCCGGGCTGCGGCCAGGACCAGGGAGGTCACCGCGACCACCGCGTTCGAGCACCACGTGAAATAGGCGGGCTGGTTGAGGACGTTGCCCCAGCCGGCCTCGAAGCCGCCCCGGTAGGAGGTCCCCTCGAACACCGGGGTGCCCTTGGACGCGCCGATCACGAAGGAGCTGGCGCAGCCGGCCAGCGGCAGCAGCCCGGCACCGAGCCAGGCCGTGCGCGCCAGACGGGTCGGGGCAGGGTCCCTGCGGCGGCCGCGCAGCAGGGCGCGCAGGCTCACCGTGGACGTCCTCTTCGGCGGCCGCGCCCAGCGCACGCCTGAGGCCACAGTGGGCTGCGCGAACCAGCGCGTCAGGGGCCCGGCCGAGGCACGGCGGCGTGGCACGGCGTGGTTCAGGGTGAGCTGCATGGTGGTTCTCGCAGGGTCGGGGACAGCGATGGCCCCCCATCCTGACATGAACGGCAGGTGAACAACACCCCTCGCGTGCGAGAACACAGAGGGTCGTGAGGGTGGTCTCAGAAGAGCTGGTCCGGATCCTCCACATCCACGGTGAGGCCGTCCTCGCGCAGGCGACGGATGCCCTCCTGCACCATGCGGCGGCCGACGTCCGTCACACGGTCCACGCGTTCGAAGCTGACCACCACACGCTCCGGGCGCTCCTGGCTGATCTCCACGAGCGCCGCCTGCACGGCCTCGGCACCGCCGAAGCGGATCACGCCCTGCAGGTGGAGGCGGACGGCGTCGTCCTCACGGCGGACGAAACGCACCACGGTGGCGCCCAGCGGGTCGGCCTCCATCAGGTGCAGGTTCAGGTCCTCGGAGAGGCGGCGGAAGAACTCCATGCCGCGCACCGAGTTGCCGTGCTCGTCCAGGCGGGGCGAGTACACGCCGATGCCGACCTGCCCGGGCAGGGCTCCCATGACCCCGCCGGCCACGCCGGACTTGGCCGGGATGCCCACGTCCGTCAGCCACTCGCCCGCGGCGTCGTACATGCCGGAGGCGGACATCACGGAGAGCACCTGACGCGTGACGAGGGAGCCCAGGACGCGCTCACCGGTGAGGGGGTGCACACCGCCGGCGGCGAGGCAGGCACCCATCACGGCCAGGTCCCGCACGGTGACCCTCACGGAGCACTGCGCCACATAGCCGGCCACGATGTCCTCGGCGCGGTCGTGCAGGATGCCGTGGCTGCGGAGCATGTGGGCCAGCGCCAGGTTGCGGTCCGCGCAGTTCATCTCCGACTCGAAGGTCGCGTGGTCGATGCTCAGCTGCCGGCCGGCCAGCGTGGACATCAGCGAGACGACACGGTCGATGCGCTCCTGACGCCCGGCGTACGGTCCCACGAGCAGCTGGTGGGTGGCCAGCGCGCCGGCGTTGATCATCGCATTGTCCGGCCGCTTGGACTCCGCCTCCAGGGACAGCTCGTTGAAGGCCTCGCCGGAGGGGTTGAGGCCCACGAAGCGGTCCACGGTCTCCACACCCCGGTCCGCGAGGGCGGCGGCGTAGGCGAACGGCTTCGCGATGGACTGGATGGTGAACTCGGTCCGGTCGTCACCGGCGGAGTGGAGCCGGCCGGTGACGGTGGCCACGGCCGCACCCAGGGGACGGGGGTCCGCCTGCGCGAGCTCCGGGATGTACTGCGCGACCTCTCCGTGCTCCAGGTGGCGGATGGACTCCAGGACCCCACGCAGGTAGTCGGGGACGGGATGCTGCATGCGCCTCAGTCCTTCTGCCACATGGCGGTCAGGTCGTTCGTGCCCTTGGTCCCGATCGTCTCGACCTCCTCGAACCCGAGCTTCTCGTAGAAGGGCACGTTGTCCCGGGTGGAGGACTCGAGGTACACGCCCACCCCCTGCCGCCGCGCGTGGGCGAGGCGGTGCTTGACCAGCCCGGAACCGACCCCGCGGCCCCGGGCGGCCGGGGTGGTGCCGAGCTCGGTCAGGTACCAGTGGTCCTCGGACGGGCGGGCGCGGTCGCAGGCGGCGGTGGTGCGCAGCGCGTCCCAGGCTTTGGCGCCGTGGGTGCGCACGTAGGTGGGCACGCGGCTGAGCTGGTCGCGCCAGGTGGGGTCCGAGTGTCCGGGGCGTTCCCAGAGGGCGACGCCCAGGACGGAGCCGTCGGCCGGATCCACGGCCACGTCCACGGCGCCGCACGGCAGGCCGTCAGAGCCTTCGGCGAGCATGGACCTGATCATCCGGACGAACTTCACGGACAGGCGGGCCGCATGGCCGTCCGAGTCGCCGGGCAGCAGCCCCGTGGTGAAGGGGTCCGTGGCGAAGGCCTCGGCGAGCACGCCGGCGACGTGCTCCACGGTGGTGCGCGAGGCGTCCTGGGCCGTGAGCGTCTCGATCTCGAAGGAGGAACGGTGGGCAGGGCTGGGCGGGGCGGCGTTCGTGGGGGTCATCGTCTCCATCATACGAAGCCGCCCGCCGCGCCCCGGGGCGGGGCCTCCGCACAGGCGGAGAGCGGAAGGGGCGACGACGGCACGCACCGGGCATGCCGTCGTCGCCCCTTCCGGACGGGGTCGGGTCGCGGCGGCGGCCCTGCCCCGTGCGCCGGTCGGTCAGCTCTCCTGGAGAGCGTCCACGTCCTCGTCGATCCAGCCGCGGGTGCGGTCGACGGCCTTCTTCCAGAGGCGCAGGCGCCGCTCGGCCTCCTCCTCGTCCATCTGCGGCTCCCAGCGCGTGTCCTCGGACCAGTTCTCTGCGAGCTCCTCCTGGGACTCCCAGAATCCGACGGCCAGGCCGGCGGCGTAGGCGGCGCCGAGGGCGGTGGTCTCGATGACCTTCGGCCGGACGACGGGCACGCGCAGCAGGTCCGCCTGGAACTGCATCAGCAGCTCGTTCTTGACCATGCCGCCGTCCACCTTGAGCTCGGTGAGGTCCACCCCGGAGTCCGCGTTCATGGCGTCCATGACCTCGCGGGTCTGGAAGGCGGTGGCCTCGAGCACGGCGCGGGCGATGTGACCCTTGTTCACGTAGCGGGTCATGCCGACCATCGCACCGCGGGCCGAGGAGTCCCAGTACGGGGCGAACAGGCCGGAGAAGGCGGGGACCAGGTAGACGCCGCCGTTGTCCTCGACCTCCTCGGCGAGCCTCTCGATCTCGGGGCCGTCCTTGATGAGGCCGAGGTTGTCCCGCAGCCACTGGACGAGCGAGCCGGTGACCGCGATCGAGCCCTCGAGGGCATAGACCGGCTTCTGGTCCCCGATCCGGTAGCAGACCGTGGTCAGCAGGCCGTTCTCCGAGTGCACGAGCTCCTCGCCCGTGTTGATCAGCATGAAGTTGCCGGTGCCGTAGGTGTTCTTCGCCTGGCCCTCCTCGAAGCAGGCCTGACCGAAGGTCGCCGCCTGCTGGTCGCCGAGGATGCCGGAGATCGGCACTCCCTTGATCAGCGTGTGCGGGCCTCCCGTGCCGATCTGGTCCGACGAGGAGCTGACGATCTTCGGGAGCATGGACATCGGGATACCCATGTCCGCGGCGATGTCCTCGTTCCAGTCGAGGGTGTCGATGTTCATCAGCAGGGTGCGGGAGGCGTTGGTGACGTCCGTGACGTGCTCACCGCCGTTCCTGCCGCCGGTGAGGTTCCAGACGACCCAGGAGTCCGTGGTGCCGAAGAGCAGGTCGCCGTTCTCCGCGGCCTCCTTCGCACCGTCCACGTTCTCCAGGATCCAGGTGACCTTGGGCCCGGAGAAGTAGGTGGCCAGAGGCAGGCCGACCCGCTCCTTGTACTTGTCGTCGCCGTCGTCTCCGGCAAGGCGGTCGCAGATCTTCTGGGTGCGGGTGTCCTGCCAGACGATCGCGTTGTAGACGGGCTTGCCGGTCTTCCTGTTCCACACCACCGCGGTCTCGCGCTGGTTGGTGATGCCGACGGCTGCGAGGTCGTCGCGGGTGATGTCCGCGCGGGACAGGGCCTGGCCGATCACCTCGCGGGTGTTCTTCCAGATCTCCATGGGGTCATGCTCGACCCAGCCCGCCCTGGGGAAGATCTGCCTGTGCTCCATCTGCCCCAGGGACACGATGGTGCCGTCGTGGTCGAACACGATCGCCCGGGACGAGGTGGTCCCCTGGTCGATCGCCAGGACGTACTTGTCGGTCTTGTCAGCGGACATGGGCTTCTCCTTCGAAGCTCGGGGTCGGTTTCAGGCGTGCGGGGCCCTCAGGCGGCGAAGGCCATGGAGGCCAGGCCGGCCAGAACGGCGCCGACGAGGGGGCCGACGATCGGCACCCAGGCGTAGCCCCAGTCCGAGCCGCCCTTGTTCGGGATGGGTGCGACGGCATGGAACATGCGCGGGCCGAGGTCACGGGCCGGGTTGATGGCGTAGCCGGTGGGGCCGCCGAGGGAGGCGCCGATGCTCAGCACCAGCAGCGCCACCGCGAGGGGGCCGAGGCCGGAGGGGGTGTTGCCGAACATGAGGATCACGAACACCAGCACGAAGGTGGCGATCACCTCCGTGATCATGTTCCACACGGGGTTGCGGATCTCCGGGCCGGTGGCGAAGGTGCCGAGGATCGTGGCCGGGTCCTCCTCCTGCGCGTAGTGGTCGCGGTAGGCCAGCCAGGCCAGGGCGGCTCCGAGGAAGCCGCCGATCATCTGGGCCACCAGGTAGGCCACGGTGTGCCCGAAGGTCACGGCGATGCCGGGGGCGTACTCCGCGGCACCGCTGGCGAGCAGGCCGACGGTGACGGCCGGGTTCAGGTGGGCGCCGGTGGAGAAGGCGACGTAGACACCGGCGAAGACACCGAGGCCCCAGCCGAAGTTGATCAGCAGCCAGCCGGCGCCGTGACCCTTCGTCTTCGTCAGCGTCACATTGGCCACGACGCCGACGCCGAGCAGCAGCAGCATGGCCGTGCCCGCGATCTCGTGGAGGAAGATCGTTCCCATATGTTCAGTCCTTGTGTCGGTTCGGGAGTGTTGCGGCGACGCGGCGGTCCGCCGCGGCACCACTGGCCCCGCCTCCCCACTTGAGGGAGCGGGCCGAGGTCAGTCGGTGGGGTCCGCGTCCGCAGCCGCGAGCGCCTGGGCGGCCGCCGCGTCCGAGTCCGTCTGCTCGCCGCGCCGGCGGGCGTCCATGAGTCCCCGGTAGCGCTCCACCTCGGCGGCCCGGCGGGCCTCGTCCCAGCCGAGTTCGGCTGCCACGATCGCGGCGACCTCATCGGCGGCGGCCACGCCGCGGTCCGGGACCTCGGTGGACAGGCGCGTGCGGCGCTCGAGCACGTCGTCCAGTCGGACCACGCCCTCCGCGCGGGCCGCGTAGACGATCTCGGCACGCAGATAGCGCGGCGCCGCCTCGAGCGGCCGGCCCAGATCGGGGTCCGCGTCGATCAGTGCGAGCACGTCCCGCAGGACGGTGCCATAGCGGGACAGCAGGCGGTCCGTGCGCACCTCGTCGAAGCCGTAGTCCTCGGCGATCTGCTCCGCCTGCTCGGCGATCTCGGCGTAGCCGAGGCCGCCCAGCACCGGAATGTGCTCGGTGAGGCTGGGGCGCGTCGGATGGGTCTCGCGGGTGACGAAGTCCATGACGTCCTCGGCCATGGCGCGGTAGGTGGTCCACTTGCCGCCGGCCACCGCGGTGAGCCCGGGAGCCACCTCGGTGACGGTGTGCTCGCGGGAGATCTTGGTGGAGCCGCCGTCGTCGGCCGTCTTCACCGGCTGCAGCAGCGGCCGCAGCCCGGCGTAGGTGGCGATCACGTCTTCCCGGGTCAGGTGCTCCTTGAGGATCTCGTTGGCGTGCTCGATCACGTAGTCGATGTCGTCCGCAGTGGCAGCCGGATGCCGCACGTCCTCCTTCCACGGGGTGTCCGTGGTGCCGATGACCCAGTATTCGTCCCACGGGATCAGGAAGAGCACGGACTTCTCCGTCTTGGTGATGACGCCGGTGTGCGGGTCGGCCTCGATCCGGTCCTTGGGCACGATGATGTGGACACCCTTGGAGGCGAGCACCTCCAGTCCCTCCTCGGCCTCGGCCAGATCCTGCTGCTCCTGGGTCCAGACACCACCGGCCAGGACCGTGGCGCGGGCGTGGACGTCGAACTCCTCGCCCGTGATCTCCTCGCGCAGGCGGGCGCCGCAGACGCGGCCGTCCCCGTCCCGGAGGTAGGAGACGACCTTCGTGTAGTTCGCGGCGAGCGCCCCGTGGTCCACGGCCGAGCGGACGAGCATCATCGCCAGGCGGGCGTCGTCGAACTGCGCATCGGCGTACTCGACGGCACCGACGATCTTCTGATCGTCCAGCGCGGGGATGGTGGCCGCCATGGAGCGGCGGGTGAGGTGGCGGTGGCCGGCCACCGCGCGCTTGCGGCCCAGGGATTGCATCGCGTCGTACATCGTGACGCCGGCGCCGATGAAGCCGCGGTCGATCACCTTGTGGAAGAACGGGAAGACGAAGCGCAGCGGCCGCACCAGGTGCGGGGCCGTCTTGGTCAGCAGCAGGTCCCGCTCGCGCAGCGCCTCGTAGACGAGCTTCACGTCCAGCATCTCGAGGTAGCGCAGGCCGCCGTGCATGAGGCGGGAGGAGCGCGAGGAGGTGCCGGACGCCCAGTCGCGGGCCTCCACGATGCCCACGTCCAGGCCGCGGGTGGCGGCGTCGAACGCCGCGCCGACTCCGGAGGACCCGCCGCCGACGATCAGCACGTCCAGCGGCGCGTCCGGACCGGCGCCCTTCAGGCGGGCGAGGTGGTCGGCGCGGAGGTCTGCGGAGAGGTCGGTGGTGCGCAGCGTGGGCAAGAGCGGCTCCCTCGGATCAGTGGTCGGTGCTCGGGCGTCGGGGCGGGGTGCTCCTCGACGGCCTGACATGTAGCCGCCATTCAAGGCGAACACTGTGACCTGCGCAATACCCCCCAGCCGACGACTCGGTGTCGGAGCCCTCGCCCGCGCAAGTCAAAGCCATGTCATGGGTCACACTGGACCCATGCAGACCGACCGCCGCTCCCCCGACGACGTCCTGACCCGCCTCTCCGAGTCCCTGCCCGGCCGCGTGGACACGGCCGCCGAGGTCCTCGCCGCCGCGCGGACCGACCGCTCCGGCCACCGCTCCGGCGCGGACCCGCTGGCCGTGGTGCACGCGCAGTCCGTGGAGGACGTGCAGGCGGTGTGCCGCATCGCGGACGAGACCCGGACCCCGCTGGTCGTCCGTGCAGCGGGGTCCGGGCTGGCCGGCGGGGCCGTGGCCGGCGCCGGCGAGCTCGTGCTGGACCTGACCGGCATGGACCGGATCCTCGAGGTGTCCCCCGCGGACCGTCTGGCCGTGGTCGAGCCGGGCATCCTCAACGGCGACCTCAACCGCGCGCTGGCCGAGCACGGCCTGTGGTGGGCCCCGGACCCGGCCTCCAAGGACATCTCCACGGTGGGCGGCAACATCGCGATGAACGCCGGCGGCCTGCTCTGCGCCAAGTACGGCGTGACCCGCGAGGCCGTGCTGGGCCTGAAGGTGGTCCTGGCGGACGGTTCGCTGATCGAGATGGGCCACCGCAGCGTCAAGGGCGTCACGGGCTATGACCTGACGGCCCTGATGATCGGCTCGGAGGGAACGCTCGGCGTGATCGTCGAGGCCACCCTTGCACTGCGCCCGGCGGTCCCCGGCGAGGTGGTCACACTCGGCGCGTTCTTCCCGGACGTCGTGGCCGGCGCCGCCACCGCCGCCGCGATCACCACGGCAGGCCTGGTGCCGGCGATCATGGAGCTCGCGGACGAGGCCACCCTCGCCGCGATCAAGGACTACGCCGGCCCGGACGGCGCCGACCTGCCCGAGGAGGGCGCGTTCCTGCTGATCCAGGCCGACGGCCCCGGCGCAGCGGCCGAGGGCGCGCGCATGCTCGAGTTGGTTGTGGCCAACGGCGGCACCGGACGCATCGCCGAGACCCCCGAGGAGGCCGAGCGCCTGGTCGCCCTGCGCCGCAGCGCCTTCCCCGCCCTGGAGCGGCTCGGGACCCCGCTGGTGGAGGACGTGGCGGTGCCGCGCACCACGATGGTCGAGATGTTCGCGCAGATCCGTGAGATCGAGGCCCGCACCGGCGTCCGGATCCCCACTGCGGCCCACGCCGGGGACGGCAACCTGCATCCGATCCTCGTGTTCGGCGAGGCCGATGGGGTGGGCGGCTCCGGCGAGATCCCGCAGCACGTGTGGGACGCCGCCGGCGAGGTCTTCCGGGCCGCCCTGGACCTGGGCGGCACCCTCACCGGCGAGCACGGCGTCGGCCTGCTCAAGCGCGACTTCCTCGCCGCCGAGCTCGGCGAGGTCCAGGACGGGCTGCAGCGCCGCATCAAGGCCGTGTTCGACCCGCACGGGATCATGAACCCCGGCAAGGTCTTCGTCTGAGCCGGCCGAGCGCCCACGGCGGGCCGGACGCGGAGGGCGAGCCGCCGTCGTCGTGGACCGCCCCGGTTCTCCACAGGCGACGCCCACCTCCAGCGACAGCGCAGACTCGATCAGTACCCTCGAGACCATGCCCTCTCCCGTACCGCAGCCGGACGAGCCCCCGGCCGGCGACGCCGCTGCCCCCGGCTCCACCCTGGTGCCGCTGAGCGGCACGCCGGTCTCGGATCTGACGCGGCTGCCGCCGGCGGTGGCCCAGGCGCTGGACACGATGCGTTCCGAGTTCGAGCGCTTCGACCTCGAGTACCGCTCCGCCCTGAACCAGGTGGAGTCCCGCCTGGAGGTGCTGCAGGACGAGTTCACACACCTGCACGACTACAACCCGATCGAGCACATCGCCACCCGGGTGAAGTCGGCCCAGTCGATCCTGCGCAAGGCCACGGCCCGCGGGCTGACCTTCGACCTGGACGAGCTGCGCACGGAGATCACGGACATCGCCGGCGCCCGCGTGGTCGTCTCCTTCAGCGCGGACGTCTACCGGGTGTTCGAGCTGTTCACCGCCCAGCCGGACATCGAGCTGCTGCAGGTGAAGGACTACATCGCCGAGCCCAAGGCGAACGGCTACCGCTCCCTGCACTGCATCGTGCACGTGCCGGTGCACTTCTCCACGGGGGTGAAGCTCGTGGTGGTGGAGGTGCAGTTCCGCACGAGCGCCATGGACTTCTGGGCGTCCTTGGAGCACAAGATCAACTACAAGTTCGACGGGGACATCCCGCCGCACATCGTCACCGAGCTCACGGCGGCCGCGGACGTCGCCAACGAGCTCGATGCCCGCATGGAGCACCTGCACCGGCAGGTCCGGATGCACGAGGCGGACGCGGAGGACGAGGGGCTCTTCCCGGCCGACATGCTGTTCACACCGTCCGAGGAGGAGTAGAACCGGGCCCGGATGGGGGAGGATGACGTGCTGTGAGCACCCCGCACCCCTCCTCCGGCCCCGACGTACAGTCGGTGCTGCGTGCCGTCCTGCTCGTGGCGGTGGCGGCCGTGTTCCTGTGGCTGGCCCTGACGGTGCGCCTGCCGGAGCTGGACGAGCTGCGCGAGACCCTCGACGGTTACGGGGCGTGGTCCGGGCTCGTGTTCGTCGGGGCCTACGCCGTGGTGGCGCTGACGCCCATCCCGGTGACGATCATGGCCGTGGCCGGCGGCCTGCTCTTCGGTCCCCTCGCAGGGTCGCTGCTGTCCGTGGCGGGGGCCTCCGCAGGGGCGGTCGGGGCGTACGGCATCGCCCGGCTCGCCGGCCACCAGGTGGTCATGAAGGGTCTGGGTCGGCACGCGCACCGGATCGACAAGGCCCTCGAAGAGCGCGGGTTCCTGGCGATCATGGCCCTGCGCTGCGCACCCGGCCTGCCCTACTGGCCGGTGAACTACGGTGCGGGCGCCGTGGGCGTTCCCTTGGGCACGTTCGCACTCGCCTCCACGCTCGGCTCGATCCCCGGTCAGGTGTCTCTGGTGTCGATCGGCGCGTTCATCGCGAAGCCGGGCGTGGTCAACGGCGTGATCGTGGCCCTGGCCTGGGTCGCCGTCCTCGCGCTGACCTGGTGGTCCGCACGCCGCTGGAAGCGGCAGCGGGACGAGGCCCGCGAGGGGCACGACGACGGCCGCTCACCCTCCGAGGGCTCCTCGCCGTCCCGTCCGGCTGGGTCGGCCGACGGGGACGGCTGAGACTCCGCCGGACGTCAGCCCTCGGCGGGGACGGCCTCCGGGACGAGCTCGTAGATCCAGGCGGTGACGGTCTCCTCCTCCACCGGCACCTCGACCTGCACGGGGACGCGGCGGTAGCCGGGGCCCTCGAAGTCGTCGAGGCGGTCCCACTGCTCCGGCAGGTCCGCGGAGGCGAACAGCTGCACGGGCACCGGGTCCGCGGCGGGGTCGAGCACGACGCCGGGGTAGCCCTCGGCACGGCCGACGCCCGAGGGGTAGAGCCGGGCACGGATCAGCGCCGGCGTCCAGGTGCCGTCCATGCCCTCCATGATGTGCTCGTTCGGCTCGCCGGGGCGGAGCGTGCCGTAGGCGGCGAGCAGGTGGTCCTGCGGTGGGACGCTCACGCGTGGTCCTCCGCGGTCAGGCCCTCCCCGGCGAGGATCTGGGAGACGGTGCGGGCCATGCGCAGGTCGCGGGAGGTGAGGCCGGAGACGTCGTGGCTGACCAGGGACACGGCCACGCGGCCCCAGCCGAACTCGAGGTCAGGGTGGTGGTCCGCGGCCTCGGCGGCGGCGATCTGGTTCACGGTCATCAGTGCGGAGGCGAAGTCCGGGGTCTGGCAGGCGGTGTGCAGGCGACCCTCGCGGACGGTCCAGCCGGCCAGGGACTCGTCCTGGGACAGGGCGGCGGCCACGGCGTCCTCGGCGTGGACCTCCTTGGCCGGGGCGGACAGCAGGGCGTTCAGGTCTGCGGCGGAGTTCTCGCTCATGGACGCCATTGTGTCCGTCGGGCCGGAGGATGCGCGACCCCTCAGCCGAAGGAGAGCACCTCGCGCAGGGGTGCGAAGGCCTCCGGCACCACGGTGTAGTGCGCCCAGCGCCCCCGCTTCTCGCGCGTGACCAGGCCGGCGTCCACCAGGCGCTTGATGTGGTGGCTGACCGTGGGCTGGGAGATGCCCAGCCGGTCCACGAGGTCGCAGGAGCAGACGGCGGCGCAGTCCTGGGCGGCGAGGTGGGAGAGCAGGCGCAGGCGCATGGGGTCAGCCAGGGCCTTGAGCACGGCGGCGTGCGCCTCGGCCTGCTCGGCCGAGAGCTCACGGACGGCGGGTCGGCAGCAGGTCATGCGGGCCACAATACATCGACGCTCATCGATGTGTACTGTGGGTGCGTCACCACCGCCCCGTCACCGAAGGATCCCCGATGACCTCCACTCCGGATCGCTCCGCGCCGGACCGGGCCCCGCTCCGGCACTCCGGCGGCACGCCGAGTGCGGCCGCCGAGGTCCCGCGCCTGTCCTTCCTCGACCGCTGGCTGCCCGCCTGGATCCTGCTGGCCATGGCCGCCGGGCTGCTGCTGGGCCGGCTCGTCCCGGGCCTGGACGAGGCCCTGGACTCCCTGAAGGTCGGCAACGTGTCCCTGCCGATCGCCCTCGGCCTGCTCGTGATGATGTACCCGGTGCTGGCCAAGGTCCGGTATGACGAGACCGCCCGCATCACCGCGGACCGCAGGCTCATGGGGCTGTCGATCCTGTTGAACTGGGTGGTCGGTCCGGCGCTGATGTTCGTGCTGGCCTGGATCTTCCTGGCGGACCTGCCGGAGTACCGGACGGGCCTGATCATCGTGGGCCTGGCCCGCTGCATCGCCATGGTGCTGATCTGGAACGACCTCGCGTGCGGCGACCGCGAGGCCGCCGCCGTGCTGGTGGCCGTGAACTCGGTGTTCCAGGTGCTCGCCTTCGGCCTGCTGGGCTGGTTCTACCTGCAGGTCCTGCCCGGCTGGCTGGGCCTGGAGACGACGACGGCCGGGTTCTCCTTCTGGGCGATCGTCGCCTCCGTCCTGGTGTTCCTGGGCATCCCCCTGCTGGCCGGCTTCCTCACCCGGCTGATCGGCGAGCGCGCCCGCGGCCGCCAGTGGTACGAGGACACGTTCCTGCCGAAGATCGGCCCCTGGGCGCTCTACGGCCTGCTGTTCACGATCGTGCTGCTGTTCGCCCTCCAGGGCGAGGCCATCACCACGCGCCCGTGGGACGTCGCCCGGATCGCCCTGCCGCTGCTCGCGTACTTCGTGGTGATGTTCGGCGGCTCGCTGCTGGCCGCCAAGGCGGCCGGCTTCGACTACGCCCGCTCGGCCACGGTGGCCTTCACCGCCGCCGGCAACAACTTCGAGCTGGCGATCGCCGTGGCGATCGGCACCTTCGGCGTGACCTCCGGTCAGGCGCTGGCCGGCGTGGTCGGCCCGCTCATCGAGGTCCCCGTGCTGGTGGCCCTGGTGTACGTCTCGATGTGGGCGGGGCGCTGCCTCTTCCCCGCCGATCCCACCGTCCCCAGGAGGGTCTCCCGATGACCGCCGACACCGCCCGCCCGTCCGTCCTCTTCGTCTGCGTCCACAACGCCGGCCGCTCCCAGATGGCCGCCGCCTGGCTCGAGCACCTGTCCCGGGGCCGGATCGAGGTCCGCTCCGCCGGCTCCGCGCCGAGGGACAGCGTGAACCCCGCGGCCGTGGAGGCCATGGCCGAGGAGGGCATCGACATCTCCGCGAACACCCCGAAGGTCCTCACCCCGGAGGCCGTGCAGGCCTCGGACGTGGTGGTCACCATGGGCTGCGGGGACACCTGCCCGTTCTTCCCGGGCAAGCGCTACGAGGACTGGGTGCTGGAGGACCCGGCCGGCCTCGGCGTCGAGGCCGTCCGTCCGATCCGGGACGAGATCCGCCGGCGCGTGGAGGCCCTGGTGCAGGAGCTGCTCCCCGGCGCCTGACGCCCGCCCCGGACCACCGGCCGGACGCGGTCGGCTCGAACGGCCGCGGGCTCCGCATGCTCTGGATAGCCTGAGGACGGCCCCTCGGCTCCGGACCGACGGGCAGGACAACCGGCGCCGGACCGACAGGCGGGAGGGCACATGGACAGGCAGAAGCAGGCGACCGCGCCGAGCGCGACGGCCCGAGTGCCGCGCGTGCTGTTCGTGTGCGTCCAGAACGCCGGCCGCTCCCAGCTGGCCGCCATGTTCCTCCAGCAGCTCGGCGGCCGCCTGGTGCACGTCGACTCCGCCGGGTCCCGCCCGGCCGAGGCCGTCCACGAGAACGTCGCGCAGGTGATGACCGAACACGGCGCCGAGGTCGAGGGCCTGAAGCCCCGTGCGCTCACGGACGAGAAGGTCCGCAGTGCCGACTACGTGATCACCATGGGCTGCGGGGACGACTGCCCCGTGTTCGAGCACGTGCACTACGAGGACTGGCCCGTGGGAGACCCGGACGAGGCGGACTGGCAGGCCCTCGAGCGGATCGTCGAGGACATCGAGCGCCGCGTCGCGGACTTCTGGGACCGCATCCGCCGCTGACCTGCCCTCGAGGTCTCCCCGCACCGGGCGGGACCGGCCCTCAGACGCACGGAGGCCGCCCGCCGGGAGGCGAGCGGCCGTCGTCGTGAAGGGAGCGAGGTCAGCCCTTGCGGCCCATGCGGGCCAGAAGCCTCTGCTGCCGGGAGGCGTCCTCAGCCACCGGCACCGGCTCCGCGAGAATGCCGGGCGTGTAGGCGCGGTCCCCGAACGCGTCCAGGGTGGCCTCGAGTCGGTCCATCTCGACGTCCGTGAACTGCACGTCGATGCCCTGGGAGCGGCCCAGGTCCCAGCGGTGCACCACCAGGTCGAAGCCGTGGAAGCGCAGCAGGGCGTCGCCCACCGTGGACTGGCCCAGGGCCGTGGACATGGTCTGGTTGACGAAGCTCTTGTCCCCCGCCAGGGCCTGAATGGCGGCGGAGTGCTTGATCCACTGGACGCGGCGGTCCATGGAGCGGGAGCCGTCGAAGATCGGCACCTCACGGCCGTTGCGGGCCGCGAAGTCGCGCTGCGCGGTCACCATGTGCTCCAGCAGCTGCGCGGCGTCCCACTCGGCGCAGGGCGTCTGCGCGTGCCAGTCGGTCACCTGGTCCACCACGGCGGTGAAGTCCTTGGCGTACGCGGTCCAGCGCGCCTCGATGTCGGTCTGTGCGGTCATGGAGCCATTCTCCCCGGTCAGTGCCCGGTTCGCCATAGGGAACGACGGGGCGAATCGTCACATCGCCGCCTCGCTGCAGGGAGGAAGCGCGCCCTCCCGTGCCGGGACCCGGCTCAGCGCAGCAGGTCCCCGAACCGCTCCCGCAGGCGACGGCTCGCCGGGTCCATGCCGACGATCTCGACGGCGGTCCCGCGTCGGTCGTACTTCTCCAGCACCGAGTCCAGGGCGGCCACGGTGGAGGCGTCCCAGAGCTGCGCGCCGGTGAGGTCGATCTGCACGTGCGCCGGGTCTTCTGCGTAGTGGAACTGCGTGTAGAGGTCGTTGGAGGAGGCGAAGAACAGCTGCCCGGTGACGGTGTAGGCGGCGGTGGTGCGGCCGTCGTCGTCCTTCAGGACCCGCTCCACTCGGACGAGGTGGGCCACACGGCGGGCGAAGGCGACCATGGCCACGAGCACGCCGGCGCCCACGCCGAGGGCGAGGTTGTGGGTGGCCACCGTGACGACCACCGTGGTGACCATGACGACCGTCTCGGACAGCGGCATGCGGCGCAGCGTGGATGGGCGGACGGAGTGCCAGTCGAAGGCGGTGACGGACACGTAGACCATCACGGCCACCAGCGCGGCCATGGGCATGCGGGCCACCCACTCCCCGAGCAGCAGGATCAGCGCGAGCAGGAAGACCCCGGCCAGGAACGTGGACACACGCGTGCGGGCACCGGAGGCCTTCACGTTCATGAGGGTCTGCCCGACGACGGCGCAGCCGCCCATCGCACCGAACAGGCCTGAGATGCCGTTGGCCACACCCTGCGCCCAGGACTCGCGGGTCTTGTCCGAGCGGGTGTCTGTGATGTCGTCCACCAGCTTGGCGCTCAGCAGCGACTCGATCAGCCCGACCAGGGCCATCGTGAGGGCAGACGGGGCGATGGTCCGCAGCGTCTCCGCGGTGAGCGGAACGTCCGGGAGGACGAAGAACGGCAAGGACCGCGGCAGCTCGCCCTTGTCGCCGACCGCCGGGATCTGGATGCCGCCGAGCACCGCGACGGCCGTGACTACCACGATCGCGATGAGCGGCGCCGGGACGTTCGGGCCGAGGCGGGAAAGCCCGACGACCACCGCCAAGCCGAGCGCGGTGAGCGGATAGACCGCCCAGGGGACGCCGATGAGCTCCGGGAGCTGGGCGGAGAACACGAAGATCGCCAGCGCGTTGACGAACCCGACCATCACAGACCGGGGGATGAAGCGCATCAGCTTCGCGATGCCCGCGAGGGCGAAGAGGATCTGGAAGACGCCGGCCAGGACCACCGCGGCGAGCATGTACTCCACGCCGTGGGAGGCCACGAGCGGGGCCAGGACCAGCGCGGTGGCACCGGTGGCCGCGGAGACCATGGCCGGGCGCCCGCCCAGCACGGACGTGGTGACCGCCATGATGAAGCTCGCGAACAGTCCGTAGCGAGGGTCGACACCGGCGATCACCGCGAAGGCGAGCGCCTCCGGGATGAGGGCCAGCGCCACGATGAGACCCGCGAGGACCTCCGTGCGCAGCCAGCCGGGGCGGCGCAGGGTGGCCAGCACGGACTGGCGGAGCTCGGGGGCAGGCTCTGGGACGTCGCTCACTCCGCGGACCTCTCTCGCAGCAGGTGTGGGGCGGAATCAACCTAGCGGCCCGGCGCCCTCCCCTGGTCCGCGAGTCAGTCCTTGAACGGGGCAGGGTCTGTGCTGTCCAGCTGGGTGGACCGGAACAGCTCGGCCATCTCGTCCTCGTCGTAGGCGTCCGCGGGGCAGGCGTACTGGAGCGAGACCCAGGACTGCTGCTCCGGGATGACGCGGGCGAGGAAGGTGGTCTCGAACTCCTGGCCCTGGGAGTTGGCGTAGGTGCCGGACAGGCTGACCGCGTCCGTGGTGCCGGCGTCCATGAACAGGTGGATCTCTGCCTCGCCATAGGTGAAGTCGGTCTCGGCGGCCTGCCTGGACAGCCCCTGCTCGAACTCCTCGGCAAGGTCCTGGCTGGCGTCCCGTGGGCTCTGGTCCGGGTCCGGCTGCACGCGGTTCTGGGAGGACGTGAACCGGCAGCCCTGGGAGTTCTGCAGCTGGTTGATGCCGTTCTTGTCGATCACGGAGGTCTCCCAGCCCTCCACGTTCAGGGGGAAGGACCAGCGCGGAGGATCCTCCGAAAGGCTCGGACCGGCCTCGGTAGAGGAGGCGTCGGTAGACGAAGCGTCGGCGGAGCCTGTCTCCGAGGTGGACGGCGAGGCGGATTCAGAGGCGTCGTCGGCCGATTCGGACGCCTCGGTGGCCGAGGCGGACTCGTCCCCGGTGGGCTCGGTCCCGTCGGACTCGTCCCCTGCGGATTCTCCTTCGCTCTGGCTGGGCGAGGCGGCAGACGGCGAGGCCTCGGTGGCGGTTCCCTCATCCGGGTCCGACTCGTCGGCTCCGCCACAAGCGGTGAGCGCGAGGGCTCCGGCGGCGAGCAGGGCGGTCAGTGATGTGGTCCTGGACGCACGCATCGGCTTCTCCTCCATGATCCGCGGTGACTGTGATCCACCTCTCACGCTAGCCGGATACACGGCTCTTCCCAGATGAGGGTGTAGCGCACGTCGCGCGGCGGGCCGGCTCGTCGATGTGGCCGGTGGCGAGGATTTCGCCGGTGTGCCGGCCGTCGCGGGTCAGCTGACGGCGTGAGGCGCTGGCCGTGTGGGTGAACCACTACAACTACTGTGAGTCTTGGGGCGGCTGGTCTGGAACTGGCTGGCAAGGTGAGCGTCGTGCTGCTTCCGCGCCGAGGCCGTGGCTCTTACAACTATTCGCCTCTATCGGGTGCGTTTCGATGGACATGTCCGGCTCCGGCGTGGGGTGGCCGGCGCTCGCCCGGCCCACTCCGATGGCTTGATCAGAAGACTGTCCGTCCTCGTCCTCTCGGCGAGGTCGTGACTCATCACAGTATTGCCCCGAAGTGACTTCCATCCATGCTCGCGCCAGCCCGTAGCGGCCGCGTCATCAGTCCTGTACTTGGAAGGAAATACGAACCGCCATGGCCATCGTCGCGCATACCCGCCCGTTCGTCATCGGGGTGGATACCCATGCCCGCAACCACAGTTTCGCGGTCCTGACTGCAGCCACCGGCGAGCAAATCGCTGCCAAGCAGTTCCCGACGACGTCCGCGGGCCTGAAGCGCGCCGTGGCCTGGGTCTCTCGTCTCATTGGCGCGGACCTGACCGCTCTATGGGTGATCGAAGGCGCCGCTACCTATGGCGCACGGCTCGCACGAGTCGTGACCGACGCTGGCTACGAAGTCGCCGAGGCAGCCCGGATGGATGCCCGGACACATCATCGCATTGGTAAGTCGGATCCCCTCGATGCGTACCGCATCGGCGGTTCTGTCCTGCCGCTGGAAGACGACCGGCTACGCCATCCCCGCGCCGATGCCGGCTTGCGTCCCGCGTTACGCGTCCTGACGAGCGCGCGGGAGAACATGAGCTCGGAGCGCACGGCCAGCGTCAACGCTCTCGCCGCCCTGTTGCGCACCGCAGATCTTGGCCTCGATGCGCGGAAGCCGCTGACAAACGGGCAGATCACCGAGGTCGCGTCTTGGCGCACTCGAGTTGAGGACCTCGAGCTCGCGGCTGCACGAGCCGAGGCCCACCGGCTGGCCAAGCGAGTTCGTGCTCTCGACATTGAGCTCGCTGACAACCGCTCGCAGCTCGAGGAGCTTTTGCGGCAGAGCAAAGCTGCCCCATTGCTGGACGTGATCGGCGTCGGGCCCGTGACCGTCGCAGTCGCCTATTCAGCATGGTCACACCGTGGGCGCTTGCGTGACGAAGCTGCCTTCGCGGCGTTGGCCGGCGTGAGTCCCATCCCTGCATCGTCGGGAAACACGACTCGCCACAGGCTGAATCGTGGAGGCGATCGAAGGCTCAATCGCGCGCTCCACATGGCCACGGTCACCCGGATGGTTCACGACCCCGAGACACGCGCCTACGTTGACAGACGGCGAGCTGAGGGGCGCACGACAAAAGAGATCCGACGCTGCCTGAAGCGCTACCTCGCCCGTCGGATCTATCGAACTCTCGAGGCGCTCCACGCGGCGCCGACGACGGCTTGACAGACATAGAAGAGTCCATCGGCCTCATACCTCCTGCGGGAACGCCCCGCCGGCCTCGTTGGTCCCGGCCCGAGTCAACAACGTCATGACCTCTTACACCTAGGTCCACCCGAGATGGATAAGACATCGCTCAGGCTCTCACGGCGTCGCGCTACCTTGGGGACTTAGGCCCAGTCCTTGTGCGGCGACGTGCCGCCGATACCGGCGTTGAACGTATTCGTCGGATCGAGCTCCTTGAAGTGCTCTTCCATGGACTCCGGCAGCTTGTAGATGCGACCGTAGTTGTGCTCGGCGGGCAGCTTCGCGCCGCGCTCCTCCAGCAGGTGCTGGATGCGGTCGTGCAGCGCCTCGAGATCCACGCCCTGCTTGGCGACATAGTCCTGGTGCATCACATGGCAGAAGAAGTGCCCGTAGTACGCCTTGACCTCAAGCTGGTCGTCGATCTCCTCCGGCAGCACCTCGAGCCAGTTCCAATCGTCGCGACGCAGGGCCACATCGATGGGGATGAGCCCTGCGATGTGCCGGCGCTTCAACGCGGCGTAGCGAGTGGCGGCACTGGCCGCGCCGAACCGGTTGAGCGACGCGCTCTTTTCTTCATCAGACGTGCAGATGAAGAACTCACCAGTGTGCTCGGGCTCTGCGAAGAACTCCTTGAGCATCTTCTCGCTCGCGGCCTTCTGCGACTCGCTGACGGTGAGCAGCAGGTGATGCTCGAAACGGTTGCGGTACTCCATCATGCGCTTGGGCAGCTGGTTGGGCAGCACGCTGAACATGGCTTGCGATACCGTGTCGGCGAAGGTCGGACCAATGCCGGGAATCTTCGAGAACAAGCCGTTGGCCCACGTCTTGAACGAGAACATGCGCGTCTGCAGCGCTGGACTCATGAACTTCAGGAAGACGAAGGTGTCTTTGCCGTACTTCTCGGCCAAGTCGAAGGCACTGCGGCCCATGTACTCACCAGAGATAGGCAGCGGCATGTCGGCTTCGAGGAACAACCGACGGATCTCTTCGAGCTCGTGCGTGTTGTTCGTGCCGATGTAAAACACGGTCGGGTGCACTTCGCGAGGGAAGGTGCGGGTGCGCACCGCGAACACCATCAGCTTGCCGGCCGAGCCGGAAGCCTCGAACAGGTACTCGGGGTTCGCATTGTAGCGAGCAGGCGAAGGCACGATCTTGCGCAAGTGCTCGGCGTACTCGGTCTCGTTCGAGTCTTCGGGAGCTGGGGTGACATCCTCGGGAGACCACTCGCCACGCTGTAGACGGTCGAGTGCGACCTCAGGGTCGTCTCCGAGCGAGATGCCGAGGTGATTGACCAGCTCGACCTTGCCGTCGTCGTTGACGCGGGCGAAGATCGCTTCGCGCGTGAATGCCGGACCCTTGCGAATCTGGCTGCCGCCCGAGTTGTTCGCGATGCCGCCGATGACCGAGGCGCCGATTGATGTCGACCCGATCACCGAGTGCGGCTCGCGCTGGTGCTTGGCGAGCGCGTCGGTCAGGTGTGTCAGCGGGGTGCCCGCGAGCGAGATCGCCTCGCGCGCGTCGTTGATGAGGTGCACCTCATCGATGCGGTGAGTCGAGATGATCACAATGGGGCGATCGTAGTCTTGGAAGCCGGGGCCGGATCCACCAGTCAGGCCCGTGTTCGATGCCTGCGGGATGACGATGAGGTTGTTGTCGACGGATACCTGCAGCGCCCGCCACATCTCGACCAGCGTGCCGGGGCGCACCACGGCGAAGACTGGTCCCCCGCCGAATCGATAGCCTTTGCTGAATGGCATCGTGGCACGCTCAGAGGTCAGTACATGTTCGTCGCCGACGATTCTCTTGAACGCATCGATCGCTTCGTGCGAAGTCGTGGTGGTCTGTCCTGGTCGCGTCATCTCTAAGCTTCCTATATTCAGTTGCATCACAAGCGCGTCATGACGCTGAGGGGATGTCGCCTTGATCCGAGCTAGTCCGCGGTCGTTCATTTTTTGATGGGCGGGGAAACGAGCCAGGGGGGGCGACGTCTGCGACCGTCTGCCCGGAAGCTCGCTACGGCGTCCAAGGAGTGTGCGTGTGCGAATGCATGTGCATACGCGCATCCTCATTGTAGAAGATGCGCATCAGATAGTTTCGGACCGCGGTACTTTCGGACTCCGGTAGGTTCGGAGGCTCTTCCCAGATGAGGGCGTAGCGCACGTCGCGCGGCGGGCCGGCGCGTCGGTGTCGGGGTGAGGGTCGAGGTCTCCCGAGGATGAGAGCTCCTGCACACTCAGCCCGAAAGACCTCGACGTGCACGACGCTACCGTCGGCGGGCGCGCTGATGCTTTCGCCAGCCCCGACCTGACTGCCTTCTGCCGCCTCGACGAACTCGGCCTCGTTGTCACCGGGCAGCGACTCGAGCCGGATCGTGCCGTATTGGCCTGTCAGGTGGTCGAGCCCGACCAGTGGTGCCGGCGCTGCGGCTGCGAAGGGAGACCACGTGACACCGTGGTCCGACGGCTTGCCCACGAACCACTGGGCTGGCGGCCCACGACGCTGGAGGTCGTCGTGCGCCGTTACCGCTGCAGCGGCTGCGGGTATGTGTGGCGCCAGGACACCACCGCCGCGGCCGAGCCCCGGGCCAAGTTGTCTCGGCGCGCTCTGCGGTGGGCGCTGGAAGGGATCGTGGTCCAGCACCTGACCGTGGCTCGGGTCGCCGAGGGGCTCGGGGTGGCCTGGGACACCGCCAACGACGCCGTTCTGGTCGAGGGCAAGCGGGTGCTGATCGACGAGGAGCACCGCTTCGAGGGGGTGAAGGTCGTCGGGGTCGATGAGCACGTGTGGAGGCACACCCGTCGCGGCGACAGGTACGTCACCGTGATCATCGACCTCACCCCAGTGCGAGATGGCACCGGCCCGGCACGGCTGCTGGACATGGTCGAAGGACGCTCCAAGCAGGCGTTCAAGACCTGGCTGGTCGACCGCCCGCAGGAGTGGCGCGACGGCGTGGAGGTGGTCGCGATGGACGGCTTCACCGGGTTCAAGACCGCCGCCGTCGAGGAACTGCCCGACGTGGTGACCGTGCTAGATCCCTTCCACGTCACGCGCCTCGCTCGCGAGGCGCTCGATGAGTGCCGACGGCGAGTTCAGCAGGCCATCTGTGGGCACCGCGGCCGCAAGGGCGACCCGCTCTATGCCGCCCGCCGGACCCTGTCCACCGGCGCCGACCTGCTCAACGACAAGCAGAAGGACCGACTGGACACCCTGTTCGCCGACGACGCCCACGTCGAGGTCGAGGTCACCTGGAGCGTCTACCAGCGCATGATCGCCGCCTACCGCCACGAGAACCGGCGCCACGGCCGCGAGCTGATGGCCCGGCTCATCGACTCGATCAGCACCGGCGTCCCCAAGGCCCTGGTCGAGATCACCAAGCTCGGCAGGACGCTGAAGAAGCGCGCCGCCGACGTCCTGGCCTACTTCGACCGGCCCAGCACCTCCAACGGGCCCACCGAGGCGATCAACGGCAGGCTCGAGCACCTGCGCGGCTCGGCGCTGGGGTTCCGCAACCTGACCAACTACATCGCCAGATCCCTGCTCGAGACCGGCGGGTTCAGACCCCGACTACACCCTGGATTCGGATGAGCCGGATACACCTGTGAGGACCAGGGCCGGGGCGTCTCGAGGGCGCGGCGTGCCAGACGAAACGGACGGGCCGAGCGCGACGATCACTCCCGGGCCGTGTTCAGCCGACGAGTTCTCCCACACCCCGAACGACCGCCAGCACACCGCCGGCGGAGGCGATGCAGAGCGCCAGGACACGTGCCTTGGCCGGGTCCACCCGTCGGGCGACGCGCGAGCCGATGAGGATGCCGAGCGGCGCGCCGAGGAGGACGGCGCCCCAGACCGGCCAGGGAACGTGCACGTCCCCGGGGACGGCGGCGCCGAAGAGGGCCTTGGTGCCGATCGAGGTGAGGTTGGCGAGCAGGAAGGTCGGCTGGAGGGTGGCTGCCCAGGACCGCTGCTCCCACTTGGCGGCCACCGCATAGACGGCGAGCGCGGGCCCGGCGACCCCGGCGGTGGTGTTCATGAACCCGGCGACCGCTCCGGACCCGTAGACCGCACTGTTGCCGGTGAGGGTGAACCGCTGCTGCAGACCGAGGGCGGCGGCGATGGCGATGAGGATGCAGGTGCCGAGCAGGATCTCGAGCCATCCGTGGTCCAGGGAGGCCACCGCCCAGGCGCCGAGGAAGGAGCCGGCGATCAGCAGCGGCGCCAGCCGCAGGAACCTGGGCCAGTCCACGTGCCGGCGGAGCATGAGGAACAGGATCAGTGCGGCGACTGAGGCGGCCACGTTGGAGAGTGTGACGCCGGCGATCGGGCCGACGAGCAGGGACAGCGTGGGCGCGGCGATCATGCCGACGCCCATGCCGGCGACCCGCTGCAGCACGGCGCCGAGAGCGATGAAGCCCAGGGCGATCAGGGCATGCAGCAGGTCCATGGGGTGAAGTATGCCGACGCGGCCTGTGGACGACTCGCAGGTGTCCTGGCGGGTCTGCCTACACTGTGAGCCGAGTCACCGCCGACCAGGGGGTCGGGGGACGTTGGGGATCAGCGGACCTGCAGGTGGCGTCAACTGTTGAATGAGACATCTGGAGGGGTTTCTCATGCGCTTTCGCGCACCTTCCCGCGGGCTCGCCCTGTCCGCGGCGCTTCTGCTCGGCCTGACGGCCTGCGCCGGCGGTGACCCGGAGGAGGAGGCCACCTCCTCACTCACGACGACGGCACCCGCCTCCGCCTCGGACGGCACCGACTCGGAGGGGTCGAGTTCAGAGGGGTCCGAGTCCGACGTGCCTGAGGAGGGCCCCGCAGAGCCGAGTGGGCCCGAGTCCGGCGAGGCGAGCGACGCCACGTCCAGCGATGCAGACTCGACCGAGGCCGGCGGCAGCGGCGGCGGCTCCGACGACGGTGAGTACGTCCCCGCTTCCGAGGACGGCCCGGCGCAGAACGTGCCGAAGCCGCAGATGCCGGAGGAGATGAAGGAGGAGACCCACGAAGGAGGCACTGCTGCCGTTGCCTATTGGTGGGACACCCTCTACTACCTGCAGCAAACTGGTGATGCGGGCCCAATGCTCGAAGTCTCGTCTGAGGACTGCGCATACTGCCACCGGTACGCGTCGGAGCTTGAGGCGCTCTACGCAGAAGGTCAGTGGCATACAGGGTCTAAGCCGCAAGTGGTCTCCTCGCAGGTTGGCGGTGACAATCCACAGAAACGCGCCTTGGCGCTTACCTCCTTGATCACCCTGGGAGAGAGCACTCACTTCGATGAGAATGGTGGGATCGTCAAGGAAGGGTCCACGCCGGAGTTCAAAGATGACCCCTGGTACAACGATGTTCGCTTCAACCCAGAGAAGGGGCACTGGGATGTGACCTACACTGCGCCGGGCGGTCCAGAAAATGAGTAAACCCTTCGCTGCTACGACTCTCACTCTCGTCGCACTGACCGCATCCATGGCATTGATGACGGCCGCCCCCTCTGCGTTCGCCGAGACCAATTTTCCGAAGTGCCAGAAGGGAGAGATTGACGCAAAGGTCCACAACAAGAAGTTCCTCGTGGGACAAGACTGCAAGAGCGACGGTCGAGCCGATTTTTCGAACGGACCAGCTCGAAACGGCTACGCCAAGAAGTCTCAGAGCAAGAAGAAGCCCAGTCACATCCAGGTCTCCTACGTCGACGGGTGCTACCAGGACCAGCTGATGACACCTGACCTCCGGGACTGCAACTACCAGTTGAAGACGTTCTGTGGCGAAGGCCGGCGCTGGATCCGACGCATGGAGGTGAACACCAGGATCGAGGAGAACAAGGCAGGGTCGATCGTCTACGGACCCCGCGTCTGTGTCGACGAAGACGGCAACGTGGTCCCCAGTGCGGGGCAGGAGTCCTTCGACCTGAACGACGTCGCGGGGCTGATCACCGTGCCGCCCCGCCTGCACGCCGACAACGGCGGGCGCGGCATCCGTCACGCCCACACGAACTTCTACACGGATGCGATCTACATCCTGCAGAACTCGACCTTGAACGGTGAGCCTGCACTGATTCGTGCCACGCCCATCGAGTACCACTGGGACTACGGCGACGGAACGACCCGCACGACCGAGGTGGCCGGGTCGAGCCAGTCCGAGTTCAACGTAGAGACGGCGACTAGCCACCAGTTCGAGGAGACCGGCACCTACACGGTGACCCTCAGCACCGTGTACATGGGCGAATACTCCCTGGACGGTGGCCAAACATGGATACCGATCGATGGGACGATCACCCGCGAGTCGGACCCGCTTCAGGCCGACATCTTCCGCACCGTCACCCGGAACGTCGCCGACGACTGCGTGGAGAACCCCAGCGCCTGGGGCTGCGGAGCCCCTGGCGAGGACAGCGACCCCGCCGGCTGACCGGCGTCCGCGCTGTCCCTTGACCTTTCGCCGAAACCCGTGACAGCCGAAGGCCCCGTCACCGAGCCGCTCTCGGTGACGGGGCCTTCCGCCGTCCGACGCACACACGCCGGATCGAAAGCTCACGCCCGCAACGACTCGGCCACTGCGGCCAGCCGCTCCACGGAGGCCATGAGTTTGTCAGAGGTCGTGGCACGGGCACGCGCCTGACGCTTCGGGTCGTCCACCAGCCCGGTCCAGTCATAGGTATGGATCACGCGGCACCGGTCGTCGCCCTCCGCGATGACCTCCCAGCGCCACAGGTGGCCCAGCTGAGGCTCTCCCACGAGAGAGGGCTTCCAGGCGATCAGCCGGCCCTCCTCGAACTCCACCACCTCGTTGGCACGGTCCTGCCCGTTCGTGAGTGTCATGACGAACACATCGCCGACCTCGTGGACCCGCTGGTCCGGGGCGGCCTCCTGCAGGTTGTCGTTCCCGTCCCACTCCGGCTGCTTTGCCGGGTCCGCGATCAGACCGAAGACGTCGGCCGCCGGCGCGGCGACCTCCCGCTCGGCCCGCACGACCTTCTGCTCACCCTGGGGCGCTGGGGTGGTGTTCTGCGTTGTCTCCATGCGCTCAATGTAGGACCGGCTCTCTCCCAGCACCAGACGCCGCACCCCGCCTGGGCCCGGCCGAGGGCAGGCCCCTCACGGAGACCCACCCTCGGACATTGTGCAGACCTGGACGTCAGAGGCCGACTGCGCTGGCGCCGGCAGCGGCCTGCTCAGCGGAGAAGCCGTCGAACATCAGCTGATCGATCAGCTCCGAGCGGGAGAAGGCCATGAACTCCAGGTAGCTCTTGGCCTTCTTCGCAGCCTGCGCCGTGTAGTCCACGGTCAGGCTGTCCACACCGTGGGTGGCCTCGGCCGTGGTGAACCCGTCGTACGCCAGCTGCTCGATCAGACCCTGACGAGAGAACGCAATGAACTCCAGATAGGACTGTGCCTTCCGGGCCGCCTGCGTTCCGGAGACGGACTGTGCCGGGGCCTGAGCAGCCGGCGCAGCAGCCTTCTCGGCCGCCGCCTGCTCCTGCTCAGCCTTCTCGGCAGCGGCCTTCTCCGCGGCGGCCTCGGCCTCAGCGGCGGCCTGCTCCTCCGCCTCCTTCTTGGCCTGCTCCTCAGCCGCTGCCTTGGCAGCAGCCTCCTCCTCGGCCTTCTTCTTCGCAGCCTCCTCCTCGGCGGCCTTCTGGGCGGCGGCGGACTCCTCCGCCTGGCGCGACGCCTCGGCGGCGGCGCTGGACTCGGCGGCGGCCTTCTCCTCCGCCTCCTTCTCGGCACGGCGGGACTCCTCCGCCGCAGACTCGCTTGCGGCCGATTCGCTGGCCGCGGCCTTCTTCGACCCGTCGGCCTCCTTCGACGTGTCGGCCTTGGTCTTCTCTGCATCGTCCGAGGACTCGGAGGCAGAGGCGGAGGCGGGCTGGGACGAGGAGGAGGCGGCCGCCGTCGGGGTGGAATCCGCGGCGGCGGTGGTGTCCGCATCGGCGCAGCCGGCCAGCAGGGCGAGGGCGGCCAGGCCGCCGGTCAGGACGAAGAGGGGCGAACGGGAAACGGTCATTGTCACTCCAGGACGGGAAGCACACCAGGATGCTGGTGAGTCAACGAACACAGGGTTTGTGTCCATGCCGCGCACAGTACAGACGAGGCCGGACACGATAAGCCCATGCCCTCATCCACAGCCCGCCGACCTGCCTCGCAGGTGACGGTCCGGTGACGATCTCCCCCGTCCGCCGGTCCTTGCTGGCCTGCGCCCCGGTGAACGGCCAGTGTGGGCGGCACGGGTGCCGATCCAGGCCCGCACCACCATCCCCGAACAGCTGCCCGCGCCGGGCAGGACAGGAGTGATCTTCCATGACCCACATGCCGTTCGCAGACCGCGTCGCCCTCGTGACGGGAGCCGGTTCCGGCATCGGCGCCGCGATCGCCCACGAGCTGGCCGTCAAGGGCGCGAAGGTCGTGGTGTCGGACATCGACGAGAAGAACGCACAGAAGGTCGTCCAGGAGATCACGGACGCCCGCGGCACCGCGGTCGCTTTCGTGGCGGACGTGTCCTCCCGTGAGGACAATGAGAACCTCGTCCGGTTCGCCGTGCACACCTACGGCAAGCTGAACTACGCCGTGAACAACGCGGGCGTCGGCGGCCCGCCGGCACCGGTGGGAGAGACCGAGCTGGACGCCTGGGACAAGGTCATCGGCATCAACCTCAACGGCGTCCTGTACGGCATGCGCTACCAGATCCCCGCCATGCTGGAGGCCGGCGCCGAGGAGTCGGGCATCGTGAACATGGCCTCCGTGCACGGCATGGTCGCCGCACCGAACAGTGCCGCCTATACCGCGGCCAAGCACGGCGTGGTCGGCATGACCCGCAACGCCGCCGCCGAGTACGGCCCGCAGCAGCTGCGCATCAACGCTGTGGGACCGGGCTACATCCGCACTCCCCTGCTCGAGGCCAACCTGGACGCCGAGGCCATGGAGGCCATCGCCGCCAAGCACCCGATGCAGCGCCTGGGCACCTCCGCGGAGGTCTCCGCCCTGACCTGCTTCCTCCTCTCGGACGCGGCCTCCTTCATCACCGGCGGCTACTACCTCGTGGACGGCGGCTACACGGTCGTCTGACCGCCCCCGCACCGTGGGCGCGGCTCAGCGACCGACCGCGTCCAGGTCCTCGATCAGCTGCTCGGCGAGCGGCTGCGCCGAGGCCGGGTTCTGGCCGGTGTAGAGGTTCCCGTCCACCACCACGTGCGGACGCATGGGGATGGCGGCCTTCTCATAGACGACGCCGTTGTGCTTCAGCTGGGACTCGAGGGTCCACTTGGCCTTGCGGGCGGCGGGCACGAGCTTCTCCTCGGCGTCCGAGAAGCCGGTCATGGTGCGGCCGCGCACGGCGATGGTCCCGTCCTGGGCCTTGGACGCGAACACGGCGGCCGGGCCGTGGCAGAGGAAGGCGATCGGGGCGCCGGCGTCCATGCGTCGGGCGATCAGCAGGCCGGAGGCGGGATCGTGCGCGAGATCCTCCATGGGGCCGTGGCCGCCGGTGTAGAAGACGAGGTCGTACTCCGCCTCGTCCACGTCCTCCAGGCGCAACGGTCGGTCGACCTCGGCGCCGATCTGCTCCAGATACGCCTTCGTCTGCTCACGCTGGGACGGTGTGCCGCCCATGACGCCCAGGGACGCCTCGTCCACGGTGGGGGTGACGCCGCCCGGCGTGGCGATCGAGACGTCCCAGCCGGCCTCGCGGAACAGGCGGTGCGGGGTGGCGAGCTCGTCCGCCCAGTAGCCGGTCGGGTGGACGGAGCCGTCCTTCAGGGTCCAGCCGTCCGCGGCGGAGACGACGAAGAGGACAGAGGTCATGGTGTGAGGATCCTTCCTTCGGTTCTTCCCGACGACGGCACCCGGGCCGGGTGCCCGACGTCGCCTGGGGTGCCCCACTCTTCCCATGTCAGCGCTGTGCAGGGAAGGGGTGAGGGGTGCCCGGAAACGGATGCCGAGGGCATTCTCAGGCAGTGAGAAGGACCCAGCAAGGCGACCTCCGCCGGAAGGTGACAGCGGAGGCGGGGATGCGTGCCGTCGTCGGGAGGGGCCGCGGATAGGCTCGAGGGCATGACCACGCCGTTCCAGAAGCAGAAGCTGCGCTCGCTCATCGCCGACCTCGCCGAGCAGGACCAGTGGCCGGAGGACCTGGCCGAGCAGGCCTCCGCGCTGACTGCCGACGACCCGGTATACCCGGAGATGGCGAAGGTGGCCGACGGGCTGGTGGCGGCGATCGGCGCCGGCATCCACCTCGGCCCCGAAGAGGTGTGGCCCGGCGTGAAGGAGCGGTTCCTGCAGGTGGCACCCAAGGGCGAGGACGGGCAGCCCGGCCAGCTCGAGCTGCTGACCTACCAGTGCCTGCACGCCCTGAGCGAGGGCGCCGGATCCGCGTACTTCCGGTCCCGGCTCGACGCGTTCCCCGGCCCCTATGCGGCGCGCGGGTTCTCCAGCGCGATCGACTACCTCGTGTACTCCGTGGCCGTCGAACTCGACGAGTCCCCCGAGTCCGTCTACGCCGGCGTGCGAGCCGGGCAGTACTCGGAGGAGCAGGCGGGGTGAGCCAGGACTACCGGTGGCAGAGCTGGGCGACGCCGGTGGGGATTGAGCCCGCGGCCGCGGGCTGGCGTCAGCCGAGCAGGTCCCGCAGCCGCTGAGCCGACGCCTCGAGGGCCGCAGCGTCACGGTCCAGCGGGAAGCGGAGCACCACACCGTCCCCGAAGGACCGCGGGATCACGTGGAGATGCGTGTGGAGGACGTCCTGGCCGGCCTCGGCGCCGTCGGCCAGGTGCAGGTTCACCGCCGGGGCAAGGGTGCCGCGCATCGCGCCGGAGATCCGTGCGGCGAGCGCGAACATCTCCGCGCCCTCCTCGGCTCGCACGTGGGACAGCTCGCTGACGTGGCGCCGTGGCACCACGAGGGTGTGACCGTCGGCGGCGGGGTTGAGGTCCAGGAAGGCGATCGCGTGGTCGGCCTCGGCCACCACATGGGCCGGGGCCTCGCCGGCCGCGATCGCGCAGAACACGCAGTCGGTCTCCATCCGCCCAGCGTAGGGCGACGGAGTACGACGGTCTCACGAAAGTCTCCGGCACAGCGCCCGGAGAGCCGTCCCGGATAATCTGGCGCCCATGTCCACCACCCGCAGCCCGCTGGGCCTGATCCTCATGACCGCGATCGTGCCGGTGCTGTGGGGCTCCACCTATGTGGTGACGCGCCAGTGGCTGCCCGCGGACATGCCGCTGACCGGCGCTGCGATCCGTTCCCTGCCGGCCGGGCTGCTCCTGCTGGCGTTCACCCGGCAGCTTCCGAAGGGCCAGTGGTGGTGGCGGTCCACGGTCCTGTCCTTCATCACGATGGCCCTGTTCTTCGTGCTCGTCTACACCTCCGGGGCACGCCTGCCCTCCGGTGTGGCGGCGACCCTCATGGCCTCGGGCCCGCTCGTGATGGTGGTGCTCGGACGGCTGCTGCTGAAGGAGAAGGCGCCGGTCATGGCGTACGTGGGGGCCGTCGTCGGGATCCTGGGGGTGGCGTTGCTGGCGGGCTCGGCGATCGCCACGCTGGACGTGATCGGCGTGGTGGCCGCGCTGGTGGCCGTGCTGATCTCCTCGCTCGGCTACGTGCTCGCGAAGAAGTGGAAGCCCCCGGTGAGCTCCCTGACGTTCACGGCCTGGCAGCTGACGATCGCCGGGGTGATGCTCACGCCGACCGCCCTGCTCGTCGAGGGGCCTCCTCCGGCGCTGGACCTGCCCGCGATCCTCGGCTTCGCCTACCTCGGGCTCATCTGCACCGGCCTGGCCTACGTGCTGTGGTTCCGCGGCCTCGCCGGGCTGCCGGCCCGGACCGTGGGCATCCTCGGCCTGCTCAACCCGCTGGCCGGAACGATCCTCGGAGCCCTCGTGGCCGGTGAGCTGCTCTCGCCCGTGCAGGCGCTCGGGGCGGCGACCATCCTCCTCGGAGTGGGGCTCGGTCTGCTCACCACGCCGAAGCGACGCCTCAGGCGCTGACCCGGCCCACGACGGCGACCGGCCCCTCCCGCCTGCCCTGCAACGACTCCAGGAGCGAGGCGGAAGGGGCCGAGGACGTCAGAGGGTCGCGGAGGGACGGGCCTCAGCGGTCAGACGACGGCGCTTCTCGATCAGGGCCTCCCACGGATGGGCGACGCCCTTGAGGTTCAGCGGCGGCTCCAGCTCATCGACCACCTCGCCGACGACCGCGTGCACATCCCCGGCGTCGACGGCCACGGTGGAGACGGTCAGGTGCTCCTTCATCCAGGCGGTGAGCCGGTCCTCGGCGTCCGGGGTCAGGGCGAACTTCACGGTGCGGGAGCCCGGCGACCGCGGGACCAAGGCCAGGTCCAGCTCGTCGAAGAGCAGCGCGGCAAGGCTGCGGCGCAGGGTCGAGCTCTCCGTGCGGCCCGAGTGGAAGTGCCCGCGGACGTCACGTCCGAGCAGGGACGTCGGGGCGGCGCCCACGTAGAGGAGGTTGTCCTCGAAGGCCACGGCGTCCAGGCCGAGCTGGGCGATCGCGGCGTCGTCAGCGGCCACGGCGAAGATGCCCGGGACGGCGTCCACGCCGGTCAGGTACTCCTCATAGGACACCCCAGCCGCGGTGAGCGCGGCGGCGGCATCCGTGGCCTGCGGGGTCATGGTGGCGGTTGCTGCGGTGTTCATGCCTCCCATAGTGGGACGGGCGACCTTCCCACCCGCACGCGAGTCCATATTATGGACATCATGGCCGCATGGTGAGATGGTCGCCGTGCCCGCCGCAGGTCCATACTGGTCCGCATGGCCCCCAGTTCCAGCCCCTCCGCGCCGCCGCCCGGGTCCTCCGCGCCGCGCTCGGTCCATCTCGGTGTCTCCGGGGAGCTCGCGCGCATCCGCCCGGACGAGCACGGCAGCGGCCACGTCCTTCAGATCGGCGGGCACATCCAGTCCCACGTGGACCTCGCCCGCCCCGGCCACATCCGGTACGAGTACCTGCGGCGCATGGCCAACGTGCTGGACGTCCTGGCCCCGCCCGGGGAACCGATCGACATCCTTCACCTGGGCGCCGGCGCCCTCACACTCCCCCGCTACGTGCAGACCACCCGCCCGGGCTCCGCCCAGACCGTGGTGGACATCGACCGCGAGCTCGTCTCCTTCGTCACCGCCGAACTGCCCCTGCCCGAGGGCACCGCGCTGACCTCCCTGGTGGCCGACGCCCGCGACGCCGCACCGTCCCTGGCCGGCCGCAGCTTCGACGCCGTGGTCCTGGACATCGACGCCGGCGCCGACACCGCACCCCACCGGGCCGGCCGCGGCTTCTACACCGACCTGCTGGGCCTGCTCTCCCCCGCCGGCGTCCTGCTGGTCAACATCGGGGACGAGACCGGCCTGCACCTCCTCGCCGACCAGGCCCGCGAGCTCGAGGCCGCCTGCCTGGACGCCCGGCTCACCGGCGTATGGACCCTCGCCGACGCGACCATGCTCGAACGGCTGTCCTACGGCAACGCGGTCCTCGCCGCCGGCGGCCTGCTCGGGGGACGCCTCAGCCCCGACGGACGCACCTGGGAGGGGGCCGTCGTCGAGAGCCGGGAGCTGACCGGGCGGCTCACCGCCGCCGGACCGCACCCGGTGGCCGTGCTGGATCCGGCGGGGACCGCCGGCCTGGTGAGGAGGATCGGCCTTGCCTGAGCAGACCACGACGACGGCGCGCGCCTCCGCCTCGCCCCGCACCCTCATGGCTGTCCTGTTCGCCCTCTCCCTGGTGGCCGGCGCCGTCACTCCGCTGCAGGGGCGGGTGAACTCGGCCCTCTCCAGCGCCGTGGAGGACCCGATCCTGGCCGCGCTGATGTCCTTCTCCTCCGGCTTGGCGGCCATGGTGCTGGTGACCCTGCTGGTGCCCTCCGGGCGGCGGGCGGCGAGCGAGGTGCTGCCGGCCCTGCGCCGCGGGCAGGTGAAGTGGTGGTACTACTCCGCGGGGTTCATCGGTGCGTGTCTGGTCTTCACACAGTCGCTGACGATCCCGGTGATCGGGGTGGCGGTGTTCACGGTGGCGATGGTGACCGGGCAGGTGGTCGGCGGCATGGGCGTGGACCGGCTCGGCCTGACCCCGGCGGGTGTGCAGCGGATCGGTCCGCGCCGGCTGATGGGTGCGGCCCTGGCGCTGGCGGCCGTGCTGGTGGTGGTGTGGCCGCAGCTCGGTGAGGCGCTCGGCGGCGCAGCGAACACGGGCGGAGCGGGTGCGGACGCAGGTGCCGCGGAGGGAGCCGGCCTCCTGTGGCTGCTCATGGCCGCGATCCCGGTGGTGGCCGGCTTCGGCACGAGCGTGCAGCAGGTGTTCAACGGCCGGCAGTCCGCCGCCTACGGCTCGCCGATTCCGGTCACCCTGATCAACTTCCTGGCCGGCACTGCGCTGCTGGGGCTGATCTACCTGGGCAAGGCCGTGGTGGCCGGAGCGTCCGGGCCGCTGCCGGCGGTGTGGTGGATGTACATGGGCGGCCCGCTGGGGTGCGTGTTCATCGGGGTTTCGGCACTGCTGGTCCCGCGGATCGGCGCGTTCCTCACCACGCTGGGCCTGGTGGCCGGGCAGCTGCTCGGCTCGCTGCTGCTGGACACCGTGGCCCCCGTGGACGGCGCGGCGGTGTCCGCGTGGACCGTGGTGGGCACGCTCGGCGCGCTGGCCGCCGTGGTGCTCGCGTCCTGGAGTGGAGGGGTGAAGAGGGTGCCGCGGGCCTGACGCCTGGACCCCGCCCGCTGCAGCGGCGTGCACCTCTGCTTCGACGTCGAGTGGGCAGGTATTCCACCTTTCGCCGCGGAAACGTGGAATGTCTGCCCACTCGACGCAATGTGCCGGTCAGGCCGCCAGCCCGTGCGCCGTCAGGCTGCGGCGCAACGCCGGACGGGTGACCTCCACGCCGCCGCGGACCAGCAGCACGCCGGCCACCAGGCAGGCGACGGCGGTGACCAGGGACACCGGAGCGAACACCGCGGCCGCACCGATCACCGGAGCCGCCGAGATGAGCGCCGCAGCCAGGCTGAACACCAGCACCGTGCCGAGGGCGGACATCACGGCGCGGCGGCGCATCGCATGGACGGTGTGCACGTCCATTCCGGCCATCACCAGGCCGCTGTGCAGGTCCGCGCGGTCCAGCAGCTGGGCCGCCTGCGAGATCGCCACCGAGCAGGCGGCCAGCAGGAAGGAGACCACCATGGTCACGAGCACACCGGTGCCCAGGTCTGCGGTCAGGTGCCGCTCGCTCGCGGTCAACGCGGCGCCGTCAGCCTGGAACGCATTCGCCATGCCGAAGCCGGCGGCACCCACCGTGCCGATGTAGACCGTGAGCGCCACGCCACCCACCTGACGCCAGGCCAGGCGCGGGTCCTCCAGCACCAGCCGGGCGGCCACCAGGCGTTCGGCGCTCTTCGCGCGGCGCACGCGACGGCGGGCGGTCACGCCCAGCACCCACGGTCCGATCGCATGGACGGCCAGCATCGGTGCCGCCATCGCGGCGATCGCCAGCGCCACCGCGACGGCGACCTCCTGCGCGGCGCCCATCACCGTGGCGGCGACCTGCGCGGCGACCAGTACGCCGACCGCCACCAGCACGCGCACCCACACCACCCGGCGCGGGCGCTGCCGGGTGCGCACGCCCAGCGGGGTGACGGCCACCCGGCGCAGGCCGAGCAGTGCGGAGAGCGCGCCGAGCAGGACCACGCCGGCCAGCACCAGCAGGGTGAGCGGGACGCCGATCCACTGGCTCGCCATCCCCACCTGACCGCCGGCGAACGGCAGCAGGGCGATCAGCGGCACCAGCACCGCCCACCCGGCCAGCCCGACGACGGCACCGGCCGCCGCCAGGACCGTCGCCTCCGCGACGGCCAGGCCCGTGATGGTGGCGCTCGACGCGCCGAGCAGGCGCAGGGAGGACAGTCGCTCATCCCTGCGCCGGGCCAGCAGTCGGGCGGCGGAGCCGGCCAGGGAGGTCAGGGGGAACAGCAGCAGCACGAGCGCGAACCCGGAGAGCATCCGGTATATGCCGGCGACCCCGTCCTCGGGCAGCTGGAGGGTGAAGAAGAAGTGGACGCCGCCGGCCACGCCCAGGGTCAGGGCCGTGACCACCGCGAACGCGGCCACCGGCAGGGCCCAGACGCTGCGGTCGGCGAAGAGGCGGGACAGGAACAGGGACAGCACGGCGCGGTTCATCGGGTGACCTCCCCGTGGGCGGCGGCGTCCGGGCGGCGGACGTCGTCGAGGATCCGGCCGTCCCGGACGCGGACGAGGCGGCCGCAGCGGGCCGCGACGTCGTCGTCATGGGTGACCACCACGAGCGTGCGGCCGCGGGAGACGGTGGAGTCGATCAGGGCGTCCATCACGGAGGACGAGGTGTCCGAGTCCAGGGCGCCGGTCGGCTCGTCTGCGAAGACCACGTCCGGTTCGCCGGCCTGGGCGCGGGCGATCGCCACCCGCTGCCGCTGCCCGCCGGAGAGCTCGCCGGGGCGGCGCTCCTCCATGCCGGCCAGACCCAGTGCGGACAGCCAGGACGCGGCCACCTGCTGGGCCTCGGCACGGGCGGTGCCGCGCAGCATCAGCGGCATGGCCACGTTCTCGACGGCGGTGAGCTCGGGCAGCAGGAGGCCGTCCTGGAACACGAAGCCCAGGCGCTCGCGGCGCAGACGGGCCCGCTCGCCCTCGCCGAGGGAGGTGATCTCCAGCGGATCGCCGCCGTGCAGGCGGACGCTGCCGGCGTCCGGCGCGATGATGCCGGACAGCACATGGAGCAGGGTGGTCTTGCCGGAGCCCGAGGGCCCCATGACGGCCACGGACTCGCCACGGCCGATCTCCAAGTCCACGCCGGCCAGGGCGTGGACGGAGCCGTAGGACTTCGTCAGACCGCGGGCGGTGAGGACCGGCGCCGTGGACGTGGAGGGGGTGATGGTCGGACTGGTGCGGGAGTGCGTCGAAGTCATGCCTCCAGCATCCTCACCGGGGAACGCGGCGGCATCGGCACCAGGGGCGAACCTCGGTGGGCCCGGATCAGACCAGAGGATGAGTGGCGGGTCGGTCCGCCGATGCAGACGAGGGTGCCGCGGCTGTGGTCCGAGCACGTCGGAGGCAGCAACGGCTGCACCGCGTCGGGTACGAAGCGTCCGGTGTGTGGCGCGCGGCCGGGCCGAGGCGGAGCCTGCTCAGATCAGGCCGAGCTCCTCGAGCTTGGCGGCGGTCTCCTCATTGCGCGGCTCCACCTGGTGGGTGCCGTCCGGGAAGACGACCACCGGGATGTTGGTGCGGCCGGAGATCCGATGGGCCTCGTCGGCGCGGGACGGGTCGGCCACGAGGTCGATGTACTCGTAGGACACCCCGAGCTCATCCAGCTGGCGCTTGGTGCGGAGGCAGTCACGGCACCAGTCGGCGCCGTACACGGTGAGGGCGGTCTTCTCGCTCATGCCACCAGGTTAGCTGTGGCGGTCCATGAGGTTCCGAGCGCGGCGGCGAGCATGCGGGGAACCGGCCCGGCACGCACCAGGGCAGAGCAGTGCCGCGCGGCGGGCCCTCACCAGAACTGGGTGATCACGTGCCGCATCTCATCCACCTGGACCCGGGCGCGGGCTCCGTTGAGCAGCGGCAGGTGCGGGGGCACGTGGCCGATCTCCACGTCGAACACGACCGGCACAGGCCCGCCGTCCGCGCTGGCCACCCCGGCGAGCGCGTCCAGGACCGCCTCCCGCTGGGTCATCCGCTCCGTCCCCGAGCCGGAGTCCGGGGCCAGGGTCCTGCCCACCAGCACGGCCGCGGCCTGCTCGAACCAGCCGTGCAGGCGCAGGGTGTGCAGCTGCCGGCACACGGTGAAGGCGTCCGCCTCGGCGGCCTCCACGTAGACCACCAGCGGACCGTGCTCCCGGGCGAAGGCGCGCACGTCCGCGTACGGCGTCCCGGCGATGGCGGAGAGCACCTCGATGCACCCGCCGACCAGCGTGCCGGTGACGTCCAGGCGGGGGCGGGTGCCGTCGTCGGGAAGCCGTTCCCCGGACGCGGCACACGGTGCCCACAGCTCCCAGGACGCCGCCCGCTGGTCCCGCCACACGTGGGCGTGGGCGTCCTCCAGGGGCGCCCAGAAGCCCTGGACGCCGCTGTCGCGCTGGACGATCCGCCGCCCACCCGGGCCGCCCTCGGCCGTGGCCAGCCGTGTCCAGTGCGCCAGGCCGGCGGGGACCTCGTAGGGGGTGTCCATGAGGTTGTCCCCGTGGAGGGTGGGCAGTCCGGCGTACAGGGTCAGCGGCACCATGAGCGCCACGCAGTCCGAGGAGCCGACCACCCAGGTGGGCTCGGCGGCGCCGATCGCGTCCCAGTCGAGCTCGTCCAGCAGGTCGAGCGCGGTGCCGGGACCGCCCCACGGCGGGACGACGGCCCGGATCTGCGGGTCGCAGAGCATGGCCGTGAACTCGGCGGCCCGTTGCCGCCTGGGGGCGGAGACCCACCGGTCCACGCCGAGGCAGTCGCCGAGGACCACCTCGAAGCCCCGGGCGGTGAGCCAGGAGACGGCCACCTCGAACCGCCGCCGGGCGCCCTCTCCCACGCCGGCCGAAGGCGCCGTGACGCCGATCCGGTCACCGGGACGCAGCGGGGCGGGGAAGCGCAGGGGGCTCATGCGCCCAGGCTATGCGCCCACGTGCGCGCCGCGTGGCCGCCCGTCCCAGCCGGCGGCGGTAGAGTCCATCCCAGACGGGGACCCCGCCCCGCCGGACGACGACGCCCCGGTCAGCGCAGAGACGGTCGCCAACCGGAGACGACGAGGGGAGGGCATGCCATGAGGATCGCAGTGGTGGGGGCCGGCATCGGGGGCCTGGCCCTGGCGGCCGGCCTGCAGGCACGTGGCGCGGACGTGGTCGTCCTCGAGTCCTCCCCCACGCTGCGCTCGGGCGGCACCGCCATCACCATGGCCCCGAACGCCCTGCGCGCCCTCGAGTCCCTCGGCTACGCAGACGCCCTCGCCCAGCACCCCTACACCGTGAGCTCGGACGTGGCGGCACAGCGTTCCCCGGACGGCCGGACCCTGACGCTGCTGCCTTCCGAGATCGTGTCCCGCGTCCGCGTGATGCCGCGCGAGGAGCTGCACCTGATGCTCGCCTCCCAGGTGACCGCCGGGCGGATCCGCCTGGGCTGCCGGGTGGATTCCGTGTCCACGGCGGGCACCGTCCGCTTCACCGACGGGAACGGGGCGGCCCGCACCTGGGCGTTCGACCTGGTGGTCGGCGCGGACGGGTCCCGTTCCGCCGTGCGCCGGGCCTGGCCCAACGATCCCGGCCTGCAGGACGCCGGCTACTCCGCCTGGCGTGCCATCACCCGCGAGCCGGTGGACCTCACCGGCCCGGACGGCCTCGCGGCGGCCGGCGAGACCTGGGGTGACGGCACCCGGTTCGGCTTCGCCCCGCTCGCGGACGGCCGCGCCTACTGGTTCGCCGTGCAGACCAACTCGGTGGTGCACCGCCATGACGACGAACGGCACCTGCCCTCGACCCAGCTGCTGTCCCGCCTGGCCGACCGCTTCGCGCACTGGCACGCGCCCATCCCGCAGCTGATCTCCGCCACCGACCCGGAGGACATGCACTTCACGCGCGCCACCGAGCTGGCCGCGGACCTGCCGACCTTCTCCCAGGGCCGCCTCGTTTTGATCGGGGACGCCGCGCACGCCATGACCCCGAACCTCGGCCAGGGCGGCGCGCAGGCCCTCGAGGACGCCGCGACCCTCGCGATCTGCCTGGACCACCTGCTCACCGACCCGCCCGGCCTGGTGAACTCGGATCGACTGCGCCGCGCCCTCGACCGGTACGACACCCTGCGCCAGCCCCGCATCCGCGAGATGGCGCGCCTGGCCCGCACCCTCGGGACCGTCGCGCACCTGCGCATGCCCGGCGCCGCGGCCCTGAGGAACCTGACGTTGCGCATGCTCCCCGATTCCCGCGTGGAGGAGCCGCTGCACAGGATCATGGACTGGCGCCCGCCGCCGCCCACCGGCCGCTGAGGGCTGCGGCCGTTGAGCCTGCGGCCGCTGAGGTGCCCGCCCTGTCCCTCGAGGCATCCGCCGCCCTGTCCCTCAGCTTTGTGGTGAGAACACACCCTCTGCGTCCCCTGATCCGGCGCCGGTGAGGGTGTGTCCTCACCAGTTCCCGCAACGTCTCGCAGCGTCCCACAACGACGACGGCCGCGATGTCCTCGGCGTCGGCGATGCCGAGGTTCCCGTTGACGTCTGCCTCGCGAGGGTCGACGAGCCCGCCCCACGCCTGACAGAGTCAGAGGATGACTTCCGACAAGGACCTCACCGCGCAGATCCCGACGCAGACCCGGCAGATCGTGCTGGCCTCCCGCCCGCACGGCGCCCCGACGCCTGAGGACTTCCGGCTCGAGACCGTGGACGTGCCGGCCCTCGAGGACGGCCAGGTTCTCGTGGCCAACGACGTGATGTCCGTGGACCCGTACATGCGCGGCCGCATGGACGACGTGAAGTCCTATGTGCCGCCCTTTCAGATCGACGACCCGCTCGACGGCGGCGCCGTGGGCACCGTGGTGGACTCCCGGAGCGACGACGTGCCGGTGGGCACCCGGGTGCTGCACCAGCTCGGCTGGCGCGAGCACGCGGTGGTGGAGGCCGAGCGCGTGCAGGCCGTGGACACCCGGGACGTCCCGGACTCGGCCTACCTCGGCGTGCTCGGCATGCCCGGCCTGACCGCCTACGTGGGCCTGACAAAGATCGCGCAGTTCCAGCCCGGGGACACCGTGTTCGTCTCCGGTGCCGCCGGGGCCGTGGGCTCGGCCGTCGGGCAGATCGCGAAGGCCCTCGGCGCCGAGCGGGTCATCGGCTCCGCAGGCTCCGCCGAGAAGGTGGAGCGCCTGAACGAACTGGGCTTCGACGCGGCGTTCGACTACAAGTCCGGAAACGTTCGGCAAATGCTGCAGGAGGCGGCGCCGGAGGGCATCGACGTGTACTTCGACAACGTCGGCGGAGACCACCTCGAGGCCGCGATCGGCGCGCTCACGGTGGGTGGCCGCGTCGCCATGTGCGGCGCCGTCTCCCAGTACAACGCCACCGAAGCGGCTCCGGGACCGCGGAACCTCGTGCAGGCGGTGGGCAAGCGGCTGCGGCTGCAAGGGTTCATCGTGGCCGACCACCTGGACGTGACCGAGGAGTGGCTCGGCCAGGCCGTCGGCTGGCTGCAGGACGGCACCCTGCGGTTCGACGAGACCGTCCGCGAGGGCCTCGAGAACGCCCCGCAGGCGTTCATCGACCTGCTGGAGGGTGGCAACACCGGCAAGATGGTCATCCGGCTGCGCTGAGCGGCGTGCGGCCCGCCTGCGCTGTGGCAGGCAGTCGGACCGGCACGGAGAGAAGGGCCACGGCAGTGAGGGCCGCCAACAGGGGGGCCGGCGGGAAGGGCCGTACAGCACCCATCGAACGGTTGACGTGCGCGGGCACCCATCGAACGGTTGATGTCCGCGGGCAGGCCGCGGCCTAGCGTGGGAGGCATGATGAAGTCCTTCTACGCCGCCGCCACCTGGCTGACGCTGGGGCTGGCTGCGGGCGTCTTCTACCGCGAGTTCACCAAGCTGACCGGCAACCTCGGCGTGGAGTCCGAGCTGAGCCTGATGCACACCCACATCCTGGCCCTGGGCATGATGATGTTCCTGATCGTCCTGGCCCTGGACGCCGTGTTGACGCTCCACACGCGCCGGTCCTTCACCGTCTTCTTCTGGGTGTACAACGCCGGCCTGGCGGTCACGATCGTCATGATGCTCATCCGCGGCCTGCTGACTCTGGACGGCAAGTCCCCGGCGGACACCTCCGCCGCCATTCCGGGCATCGCCGGCCTGGGCCACATCCTGCTCACCGTCGGCCTGATCGCCCTGTTCATGGCGATCCGCGAGGGCCTCGGCGAGCGCCAGGAGCGCCTCGCCGCCCGCCAGTCGCGGCTGCAGTCCACGCGCGAGGCGACCGTCTCAGAGGGCTGAGCCGACCGGCGGAGGCGGGGGCCGTCGTCGTCAGGCCCCGAGCCCCTCGTTGAGGCAAGCCCCTCGTTTACTGGTGAGGACACACCCCCATCACCTCGTTTACTGGTGAGGACACACCCCCTCACCCCCGCATCTCGCGGCTCATGACGGTGTGTTCTCACCACTTGGCCACAGCGCAGGCCACAGCGCAGGACGTCTCAGCCCCGCCGCCGGCCCCGCACCGGCAGCGGCCGGGCACGGAACGCCAGGACGGTCGCGGCGATGAAGCAGGCGACCGCCGTCAGCACCAGGACCTGGCCGAGCGTGCGCGAGTCCGCGACGAGGTCCATGCTCATCACCCACGCCATGAGCGCGAAGCCGAGCACGCCCGCCGCCCCGGACCACCGCAGTCCCGGTCGGAGCAGGCTGACGAGCGTGGCGGCTGCGGCGAGGAGTGCGGCCACCGGGACCAGGAACACTCCGATCCACAGCGCGGGCGGACCGTTGGTGCCCGGCTGACCAGGTTCGGGTGGCGGGGCGGCGGTGCCGACGAACATGGAGCCCAGCGCGCCGGCGAAGACCAGCAGGGCCGCCAGCCACACCCAGGCCACCGGCCGCGCAGGGCGGCGGGTCCCGGGGCCTTCGGAATCGACAGGGCCAGCGGGGCCGGCAGGGCCGGCAGGGCCGGCGACAGGCTCCGACGGTGACCCCGACTCCGACGGCGACCCCGGCTCCGGCTGCTGCCTGCCGGTGCTCGACGGCGGCTCATGCCCTGACATGACGCTCTCCTCTCGATACCCGTTCGCTCAGGCTACGCGTCGCCGCGCAGCCCCCGGCCCACCCGGCACCCCGGACACCCGAACGTCCCGGGCCACCCTGTGAGACACATTCGTCCCATATTCCGCGCAGCCGCCGGGTCAGGAGTAGATTCACTGCCATGCAGACGCAGCAGCAGTGGTGGACCGCCTGAGGGCGGCACTCTCCCCTGCGCAAGCACCGAAGCCGCCCGTCCCCTCGGGCGGCTTCTTCCATGTCCGGCCCGGGTGGACCGCACACGAAGGAGCACCGACGATGACCGTCACCGATCCCTGCACTGCCGACCAGCAGCCCGAGCCCACCACCCTCGCCGAGGCCTGCGACCTCGTCCACACCCCGGACCTCGACATCTCGGAAGACGGGATGTTCGGCACCTACGGCGGCGCCCACCTGCCGCCGCAACTGGCCGGCCCCATGCGCGAGGTCGCCGAGGCCTACGCCGAGGCCCGCCAGGACCCGGAGTTCTACGCCGAGTACGCCCGCCTGCTGCGCGACTTCGTCGGCCGCCCCTCGCCCCTCACCCCGCTCGAGCGCCTCTCGGACGAGCTGGGCGGCGCACGGATCGTGCTCAAGCGCGAGGACCTGAACCACACCGGGGCGCACAAGATCAACCACTGCGTGGGCGAGGCGCTGCTGGCCAAGCGCATGGGCAAGACGTCCCTGATCGCGGAGACCGGCGCCGGCCAGCACGGCGTCGCCCTGGCCACCGCCGCCGCGCTCGTGGGCCTGGACTGTGAGATCCACATGGGCGCCGTCGACATCGCCAAGCAGCACCCGAACGTGGTGCGCATGCGCCTGCTGGGCACGAAGGTGGTCTCCGTGGAGCGGGAGGGCCGCTCTCTGAAGGAGGCCGTGGACTCGGCCTTCGCCGTCTACGCCGCAAACCCGGAGAAGTACCTGTTCGCCATCGGCTCCGTGGTGGGACCGCACCCCTTCCCGACCATCGTCCGGGACTTCCAGGCCGTGGTGGGCCGGGAGTCCCGCCGCCAGATCGTCGAGCGCTACGGCCGCCTGCCGGACGCCGTGATCGCCTGCGTGGGCGGCGGCTCCAACGCCATGGGCGCCTTCACCGCCTACCTGGACGACTCAGACGTCCGCCTGATCGGCGTCGAGCCCGGCGGCCGCTCCCAGGCCAAGGGCGAGCACGCCATGACCATGGGCAAGGGCGTGCCCGGCATGCTCCACGGCATGTCCACCCTGGTGCTCCAGGACGAGGAGGGCACCCCGGACCCGGTGCACTCGATCGCCTCCGGCCTGGACTACCCGGGCGTAGGCCCGCAGCACGCCCGCTTCAAGGAGCTCGGCCGCGTGGAGTACGTGGCCGAGGACGACGCCGCCGTGCTCGATGCCTTCCAGCGCCTGTCCCGCACCGAGGGGATCGTCCCGGCCCTGGAGTCCTCGCACGCCGTGGCGCACGCCCTGCGCATCGCCCCGCGGCTGCCGAAGGACCAGATGCTCCTGGTCAACCTCTCCGGCCGTGGAGACAAGGACGTGGACTACGTGGCCGAGAAGCTCGGCATCACCGGGGATGCGGACGAGGTCGTGCGCTGACTCCACCTGCGGACTTCCCGGGTCCGCACGGCCGTCCTCCTCGACGCCACCGTGCTCATCGCCCTCGCCCGCGCCGAACGCGAACACCGTGACCCCGGATCATCGACGGTTCGTCACCAGACCTGCGAGATTCTCCGCGATCCGGTGACGAACCGTCGATTATCAGCAGACCCCAACCGGCCGCCGCTCAGCCGCGGTGCGGGTCGTCCTCCGGGCGCAGCATGTCCAGGCCGAGGCCGGGGCCGCCGAGCAGGCGCAGGCGGCCGTCGTCCACCATGCCGCCGGCCGGCAGCTCGGAGGCGAACCAGGCCGGCGGGTCCAGGTCCACCATGGTGATGGACGGGCTGGCGAACGCCAGGTGAGCGGCGGCGGTGATGCCGATCTTCGGCTCCATCATGGCGCCCACCATGCAGGTGACGCCTGCGTCCTGCGCCAGCTGCGCGATCTTCAGCCCCGCGCCGAGGGAGCCGGTCTTGGCGAGCTTGATGTTCAGCATGTCCGCGGCCTCGGCGGCCAGGACGCGCTGCGCGTCCGCGGCGGTCCACACGGACTCGTCCGCCATGATCGGGAACGGCGACTCGCGGCGCACCAGGGCCATGCCCTGAAGGTCCGCCTTCGCCACCGGCTGCTCCACGACCTCGATCGGCAGCCCCTCGTCGTGCATGGTCTGGAGCATGGTGACGGCACCCTCCGGGGACCACCCCTGGTTGGCGTCGACGCGCAGCCGCACCCCCGGCTCCGCGGCGACCACCGCGTGCAGGCGCTCCACGTCCTCGGCGGTGTCCCCGCCGAGCTTGACCTTCAGGATCCGGTAGCCGTCCGCCACGGCCTCGCGGGCGTGGCGGGCCATGGTCTCCGGGTCCTCCAGGGACACGGTCATGTCCGAGTCGAACGCGGCCTCCGGGTCGAACGAGCCGCCGAGCAGCTCCACCACGGCACGGCCCTCGGCCTTGCCGATCGCGTCCCAGACGGCCACGTCCAGGGCCCCGCGGGCCGAGGACGCACCGTCCACGGCCCGCCGGGCGAGCTGCGCGAACTCGTCCGGCGTGCCGGTGACGCCCTCCACCGCCGCACGCAGCGGGCCGGTGAGGTTCGCGACGACGGACTCCGCACTCTCGCCGGTGACCGCCACCGTCTCCGCGGCGGTGCCCTGGCCCACGGTGCCGTCCGCGAGCTGGACCTCGCAGACCGCGTAGGCCACGGCCTCGGTGCGACGCTGTGCCGTCACGAACGGACGCAGCAGGGGGCAGGCGTGCAGCCGGGCGGTGACCCGGACGATCCTGTGGGAACCCGTCGTCGCCATGGTCAGAGCCCCATCATGACCTGGGCGCCGCCGTAGCCGATCCAGGTGCCCAGGATCGAGCCGAGCAGTGCGAAGAGCACACCGACCGGGACCAGGTGACGGGAGAACGTGCCGGCGACCACCGGGGCCGAGGCCATGCCGCCCACGTTCGCCACGGAGGCGACGACCACGGAGAACAGGTCGGTCTTGGTGAGCTTCGCGTAGATCAGCATGAGCACGGCGTGGATCAGCAGGACCACGGCGCCGGCCAGCAGGAACCAGCCGCCCTCGGCGATCGCGGCGAAGTCGGAGCCCGAGGCGAGCTGGCCGATCACCATGAACAGCATCAGGGTGCCGACCTCATGCGAGCCGGCGACCTTGCCCAGCCTGGTCTGGGCGATGATCAGGCCCAGCACCGAGACGATGATGATGGTCCACGAGGTCGCGTTCACGGCGTCGGCGATGGAGGGGATGGCCTCCTCGAGCCAGGAGCCCAGGCGCAGGGCCACCGCGGACACCAGGAGGCTGCCGAAGGTCAGGCCCGCCAGGTTGGTGAGGTTGATGGCGCCCTTCTCCACCTGGGCGTTCTGGATGTGCCGGTCCAGGTAGGCGGTGTCCGCCTTGGTGAAGCGGTTGAACGCGCCGGAGAACACCACGGCGGAGAACATCAGCATCAGCCAGACCGAGTACATGACGGTGTCCGTGATCAGCGCGATGCCGAACGCGGACTCCGGCACGCCGACCATCCCCTGCACGGCGGCCATGTTCGCCGAGCCGCCGGTCCAGGAGCCCAGCAGGGCGCCGAGCGCCTTGTCCGAGCCCTCCGGCAGCAGCGGCTGGAAGATCAGGAAGGACAGGATGAACGCCGCGAAGATGGACACCGCGGTGACGAAGAAGGTGATCAGCAGCTTCGGGCCGAGCTGGATGATCTTCTTGATGTCGCACTGCAGCAGGAACAGGAAGACCATCGCCGGCAGCAGGAAGACGCGCAGCTCCTTGAGCGCGTCGCGCGCCTCGTTGTCCGCTTCGCCGAACACGCCGAGCGTGTTGAGCAGGGTGATGGTCAGGTACATCAGGACCATGGCCGGGACGTACTTGAAGAACTTCCAGCCGGTGGTCTTCTCGAGGACGATCAGCAGTCCGGCGACGCCGGCGACCACGCCGATCATGAGCAGCCCGTCGGTGATCACGGGGGCCTCCTAGGTGACAGCCGCACGGTCCGGCCGCCCTTCCTCCTCGGAAGGCGCCGGACGTCCGTGCGGACGGGATACGAGTGGTGGTCACGCCCTCCCCGCCCGCACGCAGCGGGCCGGGGGCGGTGCTCACGGCCCGGGCCTGTGCAGGACCCGCCGCCCCGGAAAGGCCGGGCGGAGAAACGTGACGCCGAACACTGTATACGCATGCCGGCCGGACGCGGACCGCGCACGGCTCAGCCCCGAGGCGTGTCAGCAGGTCTATGCTCGGCCCATGGCACAGATCGAGCAGGTGCAGGCCGAGGTGGACCGGCGCTGGTCCGGCATGGACATGCCGTCCTGGCCGGACCCGCACCCCGGCGCACGGGAGCCTGCGCCCGGCGAGTACTCGCAGGTGACGGACCCTGAGCGCTACGGGATCGTCCACGCGCGCGCCCGCCTCTGGGCGCAGGTGCTGGTGGAGCACGGGGCCCGAGCCGAGCAGCTCACGCCCCGGCCGGTCCCCGACTGGCCAGAGGGCCCGCCCGCCCCGGTGGACCGCCTCATGCGCGTCGATCCCCCGTCGGGCGCCGCCGGCGCCCTCCCCCTGTACCTCTGCGAGACGGACGGGTCCGAGGCGGAGGCGAGTGCCGGCGTCGGGAATCAGCAGGGGGACGACGACGGCCGCTCACCGGACACTGCCGTCCCGCCGTCCCTGCGGATCGCCTGGGGGACGACGGACGTGGTGCTTGACGTGCAGCCGGACTGCGGGTGCGATGCCTGCGACAGCGGCTCGGCCGACCTGCTGGAGGCCGTGGACGACACCGTCCGAAGCGCGCTGGTGGACACCGTGCGGCTGGTCGGCGTCAGGCGCGGGCCGGGGCGGAGCGCGCAGCGGCAGTGGTCGCTGACCTGGCACGCGGACGGCAACACCCAGGGGTCCGGGACGTTTCCGGGCGGACGCGGCCTGCGCCGGCACCAGCGGGACAGGGACGCCTGGCGGCGGATGAACGCGGCGTGCGAGCGGATCGCCCGCGGCGAGGAGCCCGACCTGCCGCGCGGCACGCAGGTGACGGTCGGACGGGCCTGGTTCCCTCAGGCGTGACCCCGGCGGCCCGGTCGGGCGGGCCGGCGGCTCAGAGCCCGCCGTGCACCCAGACCCCGCCGACGGCGGTGGCGACGACCTCGATGTCCCCGATCTGCTCGGCCGGCACCTCCATGGGGCTGGCGCCGAGCACCACGAAGTCGGCGAGCTGGCCGGGGCGGATCTGGCCCTTGCGGCCGCCCCACCCGGTGGCCACGGCCGAGCCCACGGTGTAGGCGTGCAGGGCCTCGGCGGCGGTGATGCGGTCGGCCGGGGAGAACTCACGGCCTGCGAAGGACCGGCGGAGCACGAAGTCCTGCATCACGCGCAGCGGGGCACCGTGGGTGACGGGGCGGTCGGAGGAGCCGGGCAGGACCATGCCGGCGTCCAGCAGGCGCTTGGCCGGGTAGGACAGCCTCGCCCGCTCCGCGCCGAGTCGCTCCTCCTCGCCCTCGCCGAATGCGGCGATGAAGTTCGGCTGGGTGGCCAGCACGATCCCCAGCCGGGCCATGTCCCGGATCTGGTCGTCCCGGACCACGCCGCCGTGCTCGATCCGGTGCGGTATGCGGGGACGGCCGTAGGACAGCTGCGCCTCCTCGATCGTCTCGATCGCGAAGTCCACGGCGGCGTCCCCCAGGGCGTGCAGCGCCAGGGACCAGCCGGCCGCGGCGGCCGCCAGTGTGGAAGCGCGCATGTGCGCGGCGTCCTGCTGCAGGTAGCCGTACACGTGGTGGCAGTGCTCGTACTCCTGCGTCATGGCGGCGGTGCGGCTCATGATCGAGCCGTCCGCGAAGACCTTCGCCGGGCCGACCTGCAGCCACTCGTCGCCCAGGCCCGTGCGCAGGCCGGCGTCCAGGGTGACGCGTTCGCCGTCGTCGGCATGGCCGGCCACCGGGTGCAGGGCGTCCAGCGTGACCATGGCCTGGAAGCGGGTCTTGAGCATGCCGGCGTCCCTGGCCCGCTGGTAGGCCCCGAACTCCAGGGGGCTGTGGCCGATCCAGCCGCCGGCCACACCGGCGTCCGTGACGGACGTGAGCCCGTCGGCCGCATACGCCGCGGACGCCCGTTCGAGCGCGTCGGCGATCGACGTGTCCGACTCCGGCTGGAGCAGCCGGTTCACGGAGGACATGGCGGTCTCCTTGAGCACGCCGGTGGGCCGTCCGCCCGCGTCCGTGACGATCTCGCCGCCCTCGGGCTGCCGATGGATCCCCTCGGGGATGCCGGCCATGAACAGCACGGCGGAGTTGACGGTGTAGGCGTGGCCGTGGCTGTGGCGCAGCAGCACCGGACGGCCCTTCGCCGCCGCGTCCAGGCCGTCGCGTTCCGGCTCGGGACCGGTCAGCTCGTCCGGGTTGTAGCCGGTGCACACCACCCACAGGCCGGGATCCAGCTGCGCGGCCCGCTCCTCGATGGCCGCGTAGACGGCGTCCGCGCTCTGAAGGCCCTCGAGGTCCAGCTCCAGCAGGGACTGGCCGAACCAGACGGAGTGTGCGTGGGCGTCGTTGAACCCGGGGGTGATGACCTGTCCGCCGGCGTCCACGCGGACCGCCGCGTCCAGGCCCTCGATGCGCTCGTCCACGCCCACGAACACGCCGTTCCACACGCCGAGCCTCGTGGCGGTGGGGCGGTGGAAGTCGCCGGTGATGATCCGGGCGTTCTCCACGATCAGGTCCAGCTGCATGCCTCGGCGGTCCCTTCCGTGTCCGTGCTGTCGGGTGAGCCACCAGTGTCCCCCATGCGTGCGTGCCACGCCTCCCGGCCCGCGTCGGCCGCTTCCCGACGACGGCCGCGCACCGCAGCCTGGGACGTCGCCCTGGCGGCGCCCCCGTACGCTCGAGCCATGACCTCTCCGCGGATCCTGCCTGCCGACCATCCCGACGTCGCCGCCCTGACCGCCGAGGGCTGGACGGTGGCGCAGGAGTCCTGGGCCGCCCGGGCGGAGGCCACGGACGAGGCGCGGCGACGCTGGGAGGAGGCGGCCGCCGTCGTGAAGGAGTTGGGCGCGTTCCGGCAGCTGACCTCGGACGACGTCCCCGCGGCCCTGGCCCTGGACGCCGCCACCGCCGGTGACTACCCGGGCGGGCCGGCCACCGCGCATGCCCCCATGACCGCCGAGTCGGCCCGGCCGACCGATGTCCGCCGCGCGTTCGGGCTCTTCGCCGCGGACGGGGCGCTGACGGCCATGACCTACGTGGACCTCGAGGGACCGGTGGCGGAGGTCGACTTCACCGTGGTCCGTGCGGACCTGCGCGGGCACGGGCTCGGCACGGCCCTCAAGGCCGCCTCGATGCTCGCCCTCGCCTTCCCCGCGTCCCCCGACGAGGGCCCCTCGCCTGCCGTGACCGTCTTCCGCACCGGAGGGGCAGCCGAGAACGCCGCGATCCGGCGCGCCTCCGAGCGGCTCGGGTTCGTGGTGGACGAGCGGTGGCTGACGCTGGCGGCGCCCACCGGGGACCCGGGCTGAGGGCCCGGCCGCCCTGGCGTCAGTGCTGGAGCGCCGGGTGCAGGTCCTTCATGCGGAACCTGCGGCGCCGGTGGACCACCAGCATGTCCAGGGCCAGGGCGGCGGCACCGATCACCAGCAGCACGGTCCACGCCGTCCAGAAGTGCTGATCGGATCCGCCGGAGATCGCGACCCGGAACGCCTCGATCGAGTAGGTCATGGGCATGAACGGGTGCAGCGCCTGGAAGAAGCCCGGCAGCACCGCGGACGGATAGGTTCCGCCGGTGGAGGCCAGCTGCAGGATCAGCAGGACCAGCAGCACAGCGGAACCGGGCGTGCCCAGCGCGTTCTGGATCAGATGCGCGATGAGGGAGAACGTCGCGGCCACCAGGAGCGTGAGCGCCACCGCCCGCACGGGATGCACCGGCTCCAGGCCCAGGGGCACCGTGGCACCCAGCATCACCAGGCTGCCGGCCATCGCCACCAGGCCCACCGGCAGCCACGCCGCGAGCGTCAGGGCCAGCGGGTTCCGGCGTCCGGCCAGCAGCCGGGCGCTCACCGGACGCATGATGTTGAAGGCGGCGATGCCGAACACCCACAGGGCGATGGAGAAGAACATCGGCGCCATGCCGCGGCCGTACACCTCGGCGGAGTGCTCCACATCCATGTTCGCCTTGACCGGACGGGACATCACGAGCGACGCCTCGTCCCGCTCGGCCTCGGTCAGCGCAGGGATCTGCTCGACGCCGTCCTTGAGCTCTGTGGCCAGCTGACCGGCACCGTCCTCGAGCTCGTTCAGCCCCGAACGCAGTGACGAGGAGCCGTCCTTGAGCTCGCCGATGCCGCTGTCCAGCTCCGTGGCTCCGGACTGCAGCTGCGTGGCGCCGTCCTCCAGCTGATGGGCGCCGTCGGCCAACGAGGCGTTGCCCTCGACGAGTTCGTCCGCACCGTCCTTGAGCTCGCCGAGCCCACTCTGCAGCGACCCGGCACCGTCCTGGAGGGCCCCCAGGCCCTGGTCGAGCTCGGTGGCACCCGCGCCGAGCTGCTCGAGGCCGTCCGCGAACCGTCCAGCCCCGTCCGCCAGGGTGTCGGCGCCGGTCTTGGCCTCTCCGATGCCGCCCTGCAGGGTCTGTGCACCGTCGGCCACGGCGTGGGCACCGTTGTTGAGGTCCGTGAGGTCCTTCTTGGCCTGCGCGGCCGCGTTCTCGCCGACGAGGGTCTGCACGCGCTCGTCGGCGGCCGCGGACAGGCCCGCGACCTCCTGCACCCTGTCATTGACCTCGGTGACGCGCTCGTCTGCGCCCACGAGCGCCTTCTGCAGCGCGGCGTACTGCTCCGACTCCGCGAGGTCGGGGTCCTCCTCGCCGAGCTCGGCCAGGGCGGCCTGGGCCTCGGCGATGCGCGCCGACGCGCCCTCCTCGCCCTTCCCGGACGCAGCGCCCACGCGCTGCACGCCCTCGTCCACGGCCGCGACATCGGCGGCCACGGCCTCCTGGCGCTCGATCACGGTGTTCAGGCGGGGCACCACGGTGTCATGGAGCTTCTGGGTGCCGTCGGCCACCTGGGAGGCGCCGTCGGCGAGCTCGGCCGAACCGGTCTGCAGCTGGCCCAGGCCGTCAGACAGGTCCTGGGCTCCCGACCGCAGGGTGGGGGCCTTCTCGGCGAGCTCACCGGCACCGGAGGCCAGCTTCTGGGAGCCTTCCCGGGCCTCGCCCAGACCGGAGCTCAGCTGCGTGGCACCGTCCTGGGCCTGGGAGACTCCGTCCGAGAGCTGGACCGCGCCGGCGGAGGCCTGGTCGGCACCGTCGGCGAGCTCCCCGGCGCCCGTGGCCAGCTCTCCGGCACCCGAGACCAGCTGGGACGAGCCGTCCTTGGCGTCGGCGAGGCCTTCATCGAGCTGGGCGGCACCCTGCCGTGCCGAGGTGGTGCCCTCCTTCAGCTCCGCGGCACCGTCGGCGGCCTCGGACATGCCGCCGCGCAGCTCGTTCAGGTTGTCGAACACGGCTTCGAAGTACGCCTCGATCGCGGACCGGTTCACCGCCGCCTCCACCTTCGCCTCACTCGACGCGGTGACGGAGCCGATCACGAAGCCGTTCGCATCGTCACGGCGCAGGGTGATCTCGGCCTGCTGCGGCGTCCCGCCCCCGTCAGGGCTGATGAGGTTGCTGCTGAGATCGGAGGGGATCTCGAGGATGAGGTAGTAGCGCCCGTCGCGCAGGCCCTCCTCGGCGTCCTCACGGGTGGTCTCATGCCAGTCGAAGTCGTTGTCCTCCACCAGCTTCTCGGTCATGTCCGCGCCGGTGGTGAGGGTGGTGTCCTCGTGCTTGACCGGCTTGTCCTCGTTCACGATGGCCACCGGAAGACGGTCCAGCTTCCCGTAGGGGTCCCAGTTCGCGGACAGGTAGAGGGCGCCGTAGAGCGCGGGCACGAGGACGACGAAGATCAGGGCGAGCAGCGGCAGGCCGCGGCGGAATCGACGGAGTTCGTAGCGGAACAGCATCAGTTCTCCCGGAAAGAGTGCAGGGTGAGGATCACGGCGTCGCGCGGGGTGGGCGCGGAGGCCACGGCACTCACGGCGAACGAGTGCCCGTGGTCCTTGAGGATGTCCATGGCGGAGTAGAGGTGGGTCAGCTCGTCCACGGTCAGAGACGCGTCCACGTCGTCGAAGGTGACGAGCCGGGACGGGCGCAGACAGGCCAGCAGCGCGGCGATCAGCGCCCGGGTCAGCGCAGAGAGCTCCCCCACCTCCGCATCCGAGTCCACTCCCAGGCCGACGGCCTCGGCGAGGAGGGCGAAACGCTCCCTGCCTGCCCGACGCCGGACGCCGTCCAGCAGGCAGCGCTCGTCCACCGCCTCGCGCACGGTGAGTGCCGGCTCGAGCTCCACCAGGTCCGTGACACGGGCGACGGCGGTGAGGGAGCGCAGCGCGTGGGGATGCCGGGACGCGTCGATCTCCGGCCGGTAGGCCCGTGAGGCGGGACGCTCCGCGCTGTCCAGCGCGACGTCCACGGGACCTCCGGTGAGGACGAGGTCCCCGCTCACGCCGTCGAGTCGGCCGGTCAGGGCCAGCAGCAGGGCCGAGCGGCCGGTGCCCTGTGAGCCGAGCACGGCCAGATGGGTCTGCGGCGGCAGCACCAGGTCCACCGGGCCGAAGACGGGCCCCCGGACGGTGCGCAGGGTCAGCTCCTGGGCCACCAGGGTGGACAGGGGCAGATCGTCTCGAGAGGAGTCGGAGGGCGGGGAGCCGGCGGCTGTCTCGGTGTCAGTGTGCATGGGGACGGGATCCTCTTTGCCAGGTCGAGGCAGATTCAATACCATCGGCATTCAGTACCAACGGTATTCAATACCATCGGAATCGAAAGGCTAGCATGGCCACCCGACCCCGCCGTGAAGACGTCCGCGCGGCCATCCTGGAGCAGGCTGCACGGTCGTTCGAGCAGGACGGCTACGCCCGGTCCTCCCTCGCCCGCATCGCCGCGCAGGCCGGGTACACCAAGGGGGCCGTGTACTCCAGCTTCACAGGGAAGCCGGACCTGTTCGCCTCGGCATGTGCATCCCAGTTCGAGAATGTCACGGTGAAGGCCATGGCGGGAATGGCCGACGCCCTGGACGACCCCGGCATGCCTCGTGACGCGCTGGTGGAGCGCATGGCGGACGCCCTGACGGACATCGTGCTGACGACCTCCGGAGCCTGGGCCTCGCTCCTGCACGAGTTCCAGGCGGCGGGTCTGCGGGAACCCACGGTGGGCGCCGCCTACCGGGACCTGACCACCCGGCGCCGTGACTTCCTCGCCGACCTGATCCGCAGGCACCGCGCCCTCGAGAACGTCCCCGCCGCCCAGATCACGCACTCGGCGGGCCTGCTGCTGATGCTCATGCACACCCTGACGGTGGAGCGCCGTCTCGCGCCGGACAGCCTGCAGCCGGAGGACGTGCGGCAGGCCCTGGCGGCAGCCGTGGACTTCCTGCTCCCCTGAGCGAGGCGGACGGAGAGTCGGCCGCCGCATGGTGCGCGGCCGTCGTCGGGAACCCGCGCCCCCGGCGCAAGGGTTCAGCGTGCCGACGGCCGGCATGCGCTCACCTGCCAGGGCCGTCGTCCGGTCCGGCAGGGACGGCGGGACGGTCTCGGCCCGTCGGACGCTCCTGCAGCGGATCTGCCTGCGGCGCGCGGGTCCTCCCGGGTCCGGCGAGCGCGGCGGCGGCCACGGCACCGCACGTGCCGACCACGGTGAGGACGGTGATCTGCGCCCCGCCGGTCGGGGCGAGGGCGTCCACCACCACAGAGCCGAGCAGATTGCCGGAGACCAGCCCGAGGGTGGCGGTGAAGACACCGACGCGGGGCACGAGGATCGCACTGAAGCCGATGAACACGCACCCCAGCGGCCCGCCGAGGTAGAGCCACCACTGGGGGACCAACCCGCCCTGGACGCCGGCGGCCGCCGCCTGCACAACGAGCACCAGGCCGATCACGCCCGCGCCGACCAGGAAGTTGATCAGTGTGGCCGGCAGCACGGATCCGTAGGCGGCGGCCTGCCAGGCGTTGAGGACCTGCTGCCCGCTGGTGGCGAGGCCGATCAGCAGGGGGATCGCAGCGAGCAGGAGCCAGCCGGGGCCGAGCCTGCCGGCCTCCCCCAGCCGGGGCCAGACCACCAGCACAACGGCGGCCACGGCCAGCGCCGCCCCCAGCACCCGGCGGGCGGTGAGCGGCCGGACGCCGGCAGGGCTCCACCCCAGCCGGTCCACGAGGATCCCGCCGATCAGCTGGCCGGTGACCAGGGCGACCGTGAACACGGCGACGCCGATGGTCCCGATGGACCCGGACTGTGCCAGCACCACGCAGGCGCCTGCCGTCCCGGCCACGAAGTGCCAGGGGCGCACCTGCCCGGACCACAGCGCCGCAGGCACCCGGGCCAGAGCGCGCCGGCCCCGTCCGGTGAGGACGGTGACGGCCAGGATCACCAGGAAGCCTGCGGTGAAGGAGGCGAAGGAGGCCAGCACCGGCTCCCCCGACTCCGCCGCGAACTGCGCGTTGAGCCGCCCCTGCACGGGCATCGTCGCCCCGGCCACGACCGCCGTCGCGAAGAACAGCGCCAGTCGCGCGGCGGGGGTCGGGCGGGTCATGGGTCACAGGGTAGGACCCTCCGCCACGAGCTGTCAGGCGGCGTCCACGGGCCGCAGGTCAGTCCCGGGCGCGGGCCTGCTCCACGATCCCGCGCAGCAGGCTGCGGTTCGCGCTGCCGGAGAAGACCGTGGCGGCCGCGCCGGCGATCCTGCCCAGACGCCCGATGCCGCGCACGCCGCGGGTCAGGGTGAGCAGGGTGCCCCCGTCGGCCGGGGTGATGAGCACGTGCAGGTAGGAGCCGCGCTCGTCCGTGTCCCCCTGGTCGGGCTTGGCGCCACCGGGCCAGAACATCTGCCAGGCGACCTCCCGGGCCTCACCGACCTGTGCGTCGCGGACGCGGCGGTACTCGTGTTCACGCCCCTTGCGCGTGACGTTGAGCAGCCCCGGCGCCACGAGGACATCGTCCATCCCCGGCATCAGCAGCGGCTTCATGGACTCCTCTGCCACGACGACGTCCCGCACCCGCTCCGGGGACAGCGGCACCCAGCGCTCGGCTCGGCGGGTGGTCTCCGCCAGGCCGTCGAGCAGGCCCGGGATCGGGGCGGCCGGGGAGTTGTCCTCGGCCTGGTCCTCGCCGACCGGCGGGAGCGCGGCACGCAGGGCGTGCAGGTCCGCCCCGGCAGCGCGCAGGGCTGCGGCCGGGCGGCGTGAGGGGTGGTCCATGAGGTCGGCGAACATCCCGGCCGGGGTGCCGGCGGCCTTCTCCAGGAAGCGTGCGGCCTCCGCGTCCAGCCGGAAGGAGCGCTTCGGGTCCAGGCGGCCGGGGACGGCCACCGGTTCACCGGCCGGCGGCAGGGTGATGCCCAAGGCAGACAGGTCCGCGGCGTCGCGGTCGCGGATGCCGGCACGCAGGGACTCGGCGGTCAGCCCCTGGGCGGCGAGCGCCTGCCCCACGGGCCCGCCGATCTGCGCGAAGGCCACGAGCAGGTCGTCCAGGGAGACGGCGCCCCGGCCGGCGGCGTCGGCCTCGAGGTGGGCGGAGCCGGCGATGTCCTGCGCGGCCGCAAGGGTGCGGGCGATTGCGGCGGGCTTCGCGGCGAGGTGTTCGGTCAGGGTGCTGACGGCGTCGGTCACACGGGTCATCGGGTCTCCGTCCTTCGGGGTCGGCGCAGCTCGGTGCTGACGCGGCGGCTGAACTTCTTGTGGGCTGCCTGGCGGGTGACCCCGAGCGCGGCGGCGATCTCGGGCCAGCCGAGGCCGGCGGCGAGCGCCGCCTCGACCTGCTTGAGTTCGAGCTCGTCTGCGAGGCGGCGCAGGGCGGCCACTGCCCGCAGTCCCCGCTGCGGGTCGGCCACATCGGCGGCCACGGCGGCCAGGTCCGTCCTGCTGGCGGGGTCCGCCGGTGTGGGGTCAGGGTGTCCCGAGGTGGTCATGCGTCAACTATGGTTGACGTGCGGGCGAGTTGTCAACCTCGGCTGCTCAATGGCCCTGCCTCCCTGCACGGACCGCCCTCGCGCGTGCCTCCCCCTTGCGCCGATCCATGCGCCCCACGCGCCCCCCGCGCGCCGAACCAGAAGAATCGGCCCCTTCGCACACCCCTGAAGGGGCCGAAGTCTCTGGCTCGGCACTCGGGGGTGGGCTGACACGTCCGCCGCCACCACCGGGCGAGTGGAAGACTGGACCCGTCCTTCACCGTCCATCCGAAAGGGTCCACCGATGCCCGTCTCCCTGTCACACCGCGCCCTGGCCGGCACCGCCGCCGCACTGCTCGCCGCCGTCGGGATCGGACTCGGCCTCCACTCGGTGACCTCGGACCTGCAGGGCAACCCGGGCTCGGTGCGGGCCGCCGTCGGCGCCACGGAGGACACCTCCCCGAACTTCATCGAGCGCCGGGACCCGAAGGACCCGCTCGCCCTGGGCCGCGTGGACGCCCCCGTGGTGCTCGTGGCGTTCGGCGACTACCAGTGCGGCCACTGCGCCTCGTGGTCCACGGACACCATGACGGCGCTGCAGAAGCACGTGGAGGACGGCACCCTGCGCATCGAGTGGCGTGACCTCAACATCTTCGGGAAGGACTCCGCCCGCGCCGCTCGCGCCGCCTGGGCCGCAGGCCGGCAGGACCGGTTCCTGGACTACCACCACGCCCTGTTCGCGGACGGCCACGCGCGCTCTGCCGATCAGCTCAGCGAGGAGGCACTCGTGGACCTCGCCGACGAGCTCGGCCTGGACACCGAGCGGTTCTCCGCGGACATGGACTCCGCGGACGCGAAGGAGGCCATCGCCCAGAACCAGCAGCTCGGCTACGCCCTCGGCGCCTCCTCCACCCCCGCCTTCATGCTGGACCGCAAGCCGCTGCTCGGCGACCAGCCGGCGGAGGTGTTCGAGCGCGGCATCCAGCGGGCCCTGGCCGGGCAGGAGTCCGAGGACTCGGCCGACGGCGACGGCGCCGGTGAGGACGCGCCCCGCGAGGGGACCACCTCAGACCCCACCGGCTCGACCATCTGAGGCCTGCGGCCCGGAACCCGGCGAACACCACCCCCCCACCACACAGGAGGGCGGGCGCCCCGACGATCCCCATGGATCCTCGGGACGCCCGCCCTCGCCCTGCGTCGGCATGCGGCGCCTGCGCACCGCCGCCGGCGTGTCAGCCGTTGAGGCGATCGCCCGTCTCGGCGTGGAACAGGTGCACGCGCTCCATCTGCGGGGCCACGCGGATGCGGGCGCCCTTCTCCGGGGCGGTGTAGCCGACGGTGCGCAGGGTGATGATGCGCTCCTCGCCGTCGATGTCCGTGTGGCCGTAGACGTAGGCGTCGGCGCCGAGCTCCTCCACGGTGTCCACCTCGACCTCGAGGCCCGCGCCGTCGGTGATCTCGAGGTTCTCGGGGCGCACGCCGAGGTCCAGGCTCTCGCCCACCTTCGCCAGCACGTCGCGCTCCACGGGCAGCACGGTGTTGCCCACGTGCAGGCCGTCGGCGGAGGTCTTCACGCGGAAGATGTTCATGGCCGGGGAGCCGATGAACCCGGCGACGAACACGTTCCTCGGCTTCTCGTAGAGGTTGCGCGGGGTGTCCACCTGCTGCAGCAGGCCGTCCTTGAGCACGGCCACGCGGTCGCCCATGGTCATGGCCTCGGTCTGGTCGTGGGTCACGTACACGGTGGTGGTGCCGAGGCGGCGGGTGAGCTGGGCGATCTGGGCGCGGGTCTGCACGCGGAGCTTGGCGTCCAGGTTGGACAGCGGCTCG